>CAZMVJ010000141.1:0-7529 GCA_964569445.1 uncultured Anaerolineaceae bacterium
GGCGCCACCGCCCGCCAGGTACGGAGTATGGTGCTGATCGAAGCCCTGATCCTCGCCCTGCTCGGGACCTCGCTCGGCCTTCTCAGCGGTCTCTACCTCGGGCACTTGGCCGTCGACGGCCTGGCGTCCGCCGGTTTCCCTGTCCGCTCGGTTTTCCCCTGGACGGGGATCGTGGTCGCCCTGGTCATGGGTTTGCTTTTCGGGGCGCTGGCGGCGGTCATCCCTGCCCGCCAGGCAGCCAAGATGGACGTCGTCGCCGCGCTGCGCTACGAATAGCGCCGCCGCGGCGGCGCACTTCGTAGCTCCGGCGCGACGGATGCTTGACACAGGTGTTAGAATGCTGCAAATGGGTACGCATCGCCCCGTCACCACTCTGAACACCAACGCCAATTCCGGCACCAACACCGGTGGTTCGGGGTAGACGCGCTCCGCCAGAAACACGCGCAGCTAGGCCCCAGCCACCGGCTGGGGCCTTTTCTTTACCCGCCACGGCGGGCCGAGGTGAGACCATGATCTCCGACACCCAGCCGATTACCGTCGTCCCGACCGAGAACCTGGTCCCGGTCAGCGACCACCTGCAGCGCCTGGCCCCGATCCCGCCCTCGCGCATGTTCCTGATCAACAAGCGGCTGGCGGTCTACCGCCAGAAGAACCCCGGTGGCGAGACCTTCGATGCCTCTCAGGGCGATGGAGGCGCCAGTTTGCCGGGCGTTCCCGGCGAGATCCTCGACCGCGCCGCCGCCTTGCAACGGGAACACGGCTCGGCCTACGATATGCCCTTCGGCACCGATCTGTTCCGCAAGACGGTCGTCGAGGACTACTGGAAGCTCAACCCGGTCAGCGGGCTCGGTCCCGAAAACGTCCTGGCCACCGTCGGCGGGCGCGACGCTCTGGTGCGCGCCTACGACGCCATGCTGGCCCTCGGTCACGGGCGCACCGGCGACTTGGTCGTCGTCACTCGGGTGCCGTGGATCTCGTACAACTGGGGCCCCTACGGCATCGGCGCCAACGTTCTCTTGGCGCCCGGTTCGCCCGACGAAGGCTGGGCCTACACCGAAGAAGCGCTGCGCGCCTGTGCCGAAAGCGCCACCCGCCTCGGCCGCAAGATCGCCGGCGTGATCATCACCAGCCCGGACAACCCCACCGGCAAGGAGCTCTCGCCGGAACGGCAGGTGTCGCTGGGCAGGGCTGCTCTGCGCGCCGGTGCGGCCTTCGTCCTGTACGACTGGATGTATCACACCGTCAGCGACCACGCGCCGATGGACCTGAATACCTTCGTCGGATCCTTCGAAGCCGGCGAACGGCCGCGACTGATGTTCCTCGACGGCCTGACCAAGTCGCTGGGCGCCTCCAATATCCGCAGCGCGCACCTGATCGCCTCGACCGAGGTGGTCAAGTACCTCGCCGCCCGCGCCTCGCACGCCGTCATCCCGCCCTTCTATGGGACGGCCGTCGCCATCGCCGCCTACCGGGCCGGTTTTCTGGAGGTCGCCCGCACGATCAACGAACCGACCAGCGCCAGCCGGGCGGTGATGCGCCGGTTCGTCGCCGAGCGCGGCCTGAGGGCGATCCTCGATCAGGGATACTATGCCTTCATCCACGTCGGCGAGTGGCTCCAGCGTCGCGGCTGGAAGGACAGCGAGCCGCTGGGTGAGTACATGGCCGAGGAGCACGGCTTGGCGGTCGTACCTGGCGCGTACTTCTCGTCCTTCGGCGGGGAGTGGATCCGCTTTTCCTACGCCACGCCGCCGGAGAAGTCTCTCGGGGCCGCCCGCCGGCTGATGGAGGGGCTCGATGCCCTGGTCGCCGGCTGATCGCGCAGCATCCCAGAGGGAGATCCAGCGCTTCGCCGATCGCGTGCGCCACGCCCGCCGGACGGCGATCGAGCAGAACCCCTTCGGCGGAACGACCGGACTCGAGATCGAGTGGAATCTGCTCGACGCCGCTTTCCAGCCGCTGCAGCGCGTCGGCGCCGGGCGGGCGGCGCGGTCGTTCGCCGACGTTTTCCGCGAGGATCTCCTGCCGGAATGGCTGGCCGAGCGCACCCAGCTCGAAGTTTTCCACTGGATGATCGAGTGGACCACCCGGCCGCACTACTCCTCCTGGCTGACCGTCGCCGAAGCCCGACTGCTCGAAGCCTGCCAGATCAACGCCCTGCACAAAGCCAGTCAAGTGTTCGGCGAGAGGCTGCATGCCTGGCACGGCAATTTGCTGGCGCGTGTCAACGTCGGCCACGGTTCGATCCCCGGCGGATGGAACCTGGCCAAGCGCCGCTACCTGGAACGCTGCGTCGACCTGTACGGCGCCACGCTGGCGACGGCCGGCATCCACGTCAACCTGACCCTGCCCGAGCCGCTGCTGGCCTGGGATTTCATGCACCGCCCGGCGACCAGCGCTCGCAACGGCCATCTCGACTCGTTCAAGAACCGTATTTACATCGATCTGACCCGCCGCATGCGCGCCTTCAGCGCGCTCTTCATCGCCACCTCGGCCAGCACCCCGCTGCGGGTCGACCAGCGCCACGGCAAGCCGATCGTGCGCCTCTCCAGCTTCGACTCGCTGCGCAGCTTGACCTTCCCCAGCCCGGAGGCGCTCGACCTGCCCGGGCTGTATCGATCGTACAAGGAGTACCTGCGCCTCTCGTACGATCTGGTGCGGCGCGGCGTCCGTTTCGGCAACAACAACTGGACGCCCGTCCGCGCCCGCTCCTTCGCCGAACCGGTCGAGCGGCTGATCTCGGTCAGCAGCGAGCAGCTCGAGGCCCTCTATCGGCAAGGCCTCTATGCGCCGGAGGAAGAGGCCTCGCTGGAAGCGATGGCACGACGGGTCGTCGAGCAGAACCTGCGCGCCCGGATCGACTTGCCGATGGCGCGCGTCGAGCTGCGCACCGACGAGGGCGGTCACCCTTTCGATCTGGACCTGGCCAACCTGACGCTGAAGGAACTGCTCCTGCTGCGTCTCTACGCCGACCGATCCTTCGGGCGGCCGGTCCATGACGACGACGCCGGCATGCGCCGCTTCCGCCGCAACGAGGCCGCTGCCGCCCGCGGCGGCCTGCGGTCGCAAGTCGAGAACCCCTTCGACGGCCGCCGGATCGGAATGCGCAGCTTCCTCAGATGGACGCTCGACGCCGTGACGCCGCTGGCCGAGGCGCTCGGCCTCGCCCGCGACCTGGCGCCGCTCCAGGGTTTGGCCGACGGTGAGCCCAACACCGCCGAGCGACTGCGAGCCGAGGTGCGTCGGGAGATGGGGCGGCACACCGACGTCCCGCTGGACGTGCTGTGCCTGGTGGCCGAGAGGCGCGAGCAGGCCGTGGCACGCGATGTCGAGCGTATCGCCGCCGAACTTCCGACGCTTGGCCCGGAAGCCGACGGCCTGCGCGAGCTGTGGGACCGGGCGCGCGATCTGGCCCACCAGCAGCCCGGCGCCGCCATCCGCTTCCGCCCGGCGGCCGGCGCGGCGGTGGAAATCACCTATCCCGATAAAACGGCCGAGATCGTCGACCTGGCGCGAGCGCTGATTCGGATTCCCTCGGTGAGTGGCGCGCCGCCCGAGCGGCAACGGCCGGAGGCGATCCATCGGGCAGCCACCTTTCTGCTCGATACGCTGCAGATGGCCGGCCTCGAAGTTCGCAGCTTCGAAGCGGGGCGCTTTCCTTCCGTCCTGGCCCGCTTTCCCGGTTCGCCGCGCCCGGCGGTCCTCCTTTCCGGTCACTTCGACGTGGTCGAGCCCGATCCCGACGATTCCCAGTTCGAGCCGCGCCTGGAGGGCGATTACCTGTGGGGCCGCGGCGCCGCCGACATGAAGACGGTCGTCGCCACCTATGTCGTCTGGATGAAGGATGCACGGCGGGCCGGTGGAGACCCGCCGATTGGACTCCTGCTCGTAGGCAACGAGGAAATCGGCGAGAAAGAGCCCGACGGGACACCCCATGTCCTGGCGGCGCTGGAGTCCGAGAGCGGCTACGCCCCCCGGTTGTTGATCGCCGGCGAGCGCACTGGGGAGAAAGGCGACGAACTCTTCGGGCAGGTCTGCCTGCAGAACCGCGGGCTGCTGCGATTGGAGATCACGTTGAGCGGTTCCCGGGCGCATACCGGGTTCGGCAGCGCCGGCGACCTCGAGGGACGCCTGCTCCGGATGCGGCGTGAGATCGAACAGGCCCTCGCCGCCCGGCTGGCCCAACCGACCGAAGCAGGCTGGTCGTCGCAGATCGCTTTCCCCTTCGTCCGCCTCGGCGAGCCGGGCATCTTCAACGTCAGCGCCGACCAGGGCGTGCTGGGCATCGAGGTCCGCCCGGTTCCGGCGCACCGAGTGGACCCGCTGATCGAGGAGGTTCGCCGAGTTTGTGACGCCTCCGGTGCCGAGCTGCGTGTTATCGCCGCCGAAGACGGCATCGTCTGTGATCCGGAGGAACCCCTGGTGGCGGCGCTTCTGGCCTCGGTGCGGGCGACTTCGGGAAAGGAGCCGGTCATCGGGCGCAAGCTGGCTGCCACCAGCGCACGATTCGCGCCGCGCGGGCAGGGCGTCGTCTGGGGGCAGAGCGGCGTCGGCCCCCATGCCCCGGACGAGAGGCACTTCATCCCGAGCATCGAGCCGTACTACCGCGCGCTGCACGCGCTGGCGGCCGAAGCATCTCACCTTCGGTAACCGCAGGCTTCAGGTTGCGCCGGACCCGGGCTGAAGCCCGGGGCTACCAATGCACGCAGCTGATGCTCGGTAGTCGCAGGCTTTAGCCTGCGCCGAACCCGGGCTAATGCCCGGGGCTACCAATGCACGCGGCTGATGCTCGGTAGGCGCAGGCTTCAGCCTGCGCCTCGACCCTAACTTCGCGGGCACAAACATACCTTCAGCGGCGCGGCACCGCCGCCGGAAGCGGCGACCGCTGGCCTCGGACACGGGCTAAAGCCTGGGGCTACCAAGAGAGCGCGGGCTCCCGACCGGCCGTTCGGCCCATCGACATACCCGACGAAGTTTCTCCAGTCTGACCGTGACCTCCGGCACTCCCTGATCCTCCGCCTCCGGCAGATGATCAGGTCGGGTGAGCGCCTCCTCGAGGAGGTTTGACGTTTCCTTGGGGGGCCCCCACCCTTTGGGGGCCGATTTGTCAGACAACTCGGCGACGATCTCCCTGCCCGCCACCGACGCTGCCGCCGCGCCGCCTATCGGCGCGGTTCTGGTCGTTGGCGGCGGCATCGCCGGGATGCAAGCCAGCCTCGACCTGGCCGATCAGGGTTTCCGTGTCCACCTGGTCGAATCCAAGTCCGCCATCGGCGGACATATGGCCCAGCTCGACAAGACTTTCCCGACCAACGACTGCGCCATGTGCACCATCAGCCCCAAGCTGGTCGAGACCGGCCGCCATCTCAACATCGACCTGCACGTCGACAGCGAAGTCGTCGCCGTCGACGGCCAGGCCGGAAGCTTCTCCGTCACGCTGCGTCACAAGCCGCGCTACATCGACCCGCTGAAGTGTGTCGGTTGCGGCGACTGCGCCGATGTCTGCCCGGTGGTCGTCCCCGATCCGTTCAACGAAGCCCTATCCCCGCGGCGCGCCGCCTTCAAGCTCTATCCGCAAGCCGTTCCCAACGCCTACGCCATCGAGAAGCTGGGTGTCTCGCCCTGCCGCGACGCGTGCCCGGCCGGGCAGCGGGCCCAGGGCTATATCGCCCTGATCCGTGAAGACCGCTTCGCCGACGCCCTGCGGGTGATCAAAGAGGACAATCCCTTCCCCGGAATCTGCGGGCGGATCTGCAACCACCGCTGCGAAGACGCGTGCAACCGCGGCCTGATCGACGAGCCGGTCAATATCCGCGCCCTCAAGCGCTTCGTCACCGACCGCGTCTATGCCGAGCCGCGCACGCCACTGGCCCCGGCCGAGCGCAAGTACGAAGCCCCCGTCGCCATCATCGGCGCCGGCCCGTGCGGACTGACGACCGCCCAGGACCTCGCCCGGTTGGGCTATCCCGTCACCGTCTTCGAGGCGTTACCGGTTGCCGGCGGGATGCTGCGCGTCGGCGTCCCGGAGTACCGGCTGCCGGCCGAGATCATCCAGCGCGAGGTCGCCGACATCCTCGACCTGGGCATCGAGCTCCGCCTCAACACCCGCGTCGACGACCTCGACGGGCTGTTCGAGCAGGGCTACCAGGCGGTACTGGTGGCGGTCGGGGCGCACGAAGGCGTGCGCCTGCCGCTGCCCGGGGCCAATCTCCCGGGGGTCCTGGTCAATACGCATTTCCTGCGCGACGTCCGCCTCGGTCTGTACTCACGGGTCGATGGTCAGGTGCTGACGCCCGATGGCCAGCCGTTCGGGCCGCGGGTCCTGGTGCTGGGCGGCGGCAACGTGGCGATCGACGTGGCCCGCAGCGCCATCCGGCTGGGCGCACACGTCGAACTGGCCTGCGTCGAACCGCGCGATCGCATGCCGTGTCACCTGCGGGAAGCGGAAGCGGCCGAAGCCGAGGGGGTCGTTCTGCACCCCGGCCGTTCCTTCCTGAGGATCCTCGAGGGCGACGACGGGCAGGCCGCCGGCGTCGACTGCTCGCGCGTCACCGAGTTCTCCTTCGACCCGGAAGGTCGCCTGTTGGTCGACACCGAGCCCGGTTCGGAACATGAGCTCGCGGCGGACACGATCATCTTTTCCGTCGGTCAGCGCGCCGGACTGGCCTTCATCCCCGAAGACGCCGGCGTCGGCATCACCCGACAGCGAACGATCGCCATCAACCCCAACACGATGGCGGCCACCCGGCCGGGAGTCTTCGCCGCCGGCGACAGCGTCTCCGGGACGGCTTTCGTCATCGAGGCCGTCGCCTCCGGCCACCAGGCGGCGGCGAGCATCCACCGCTACCTGCAGGGCGAGGCGCTCGAGCCTCTGCCCAAACCGGACCTGCCGGTGGTGAAGTTCACCCGGGCGCAGGCGGCCGAGCGGCTGACGTCGGGCAAGGCCCGTCCCGGCCCGCGGCTTCCGATGCCCGAGCTGGAGCTCGGATCACGCCGCGACAACTTCGACGAAGTCGAGCGCGGCTACACCGACCAACTGGCGCAAGCCGAGGCCGCCCGCTGCCTGTCGTGCGCCATCTGCTCCGAGTGCCTTTCCTGCCAGTACGTCTGCAAGGCGCAGGCCGTCAACCACAACGATGTCGAACGCCGCGAAACGGTGCAGGTCGGCGCCGTCATCCTGGCGCCGGGCTACCAGATCTACAACGCCGAGCTGTCGCAGGAATACGGCCTGGGGCGCTACCCCAACGTCGTCACTTCGCTCCAGTTCGAGCGCCTGCTCTCCGCTTCCGGCCCGACGGCGGGCAAAGTACTGCGACCGTCCGACGGCAAGCCGGCCCGCCGCATCGCCTTCCTGCAATGCGTCGGCTCGCGCGATGCGTCGCATGACTACTGCTCGGCCGTCTGCTGCATGTACGCCGCCAAAGAGGCGGTCATGGCGCGCGAGCACGACCCCGAAACGCAGGTCCACATCTTCATGATGGACATGCGTTCCTTCAGCAAGGGTTACGAGGCCTACTACCAGCGGGCGCGCA
>CAZMVJ010000142.1:0-7438 GCA_964569445.1 uncultured Anaerolineaceae bacterium
ACATCCGGCTCGATCTTGACCATGACCGTCCGCCGGGCGGCGGCGAGGCTTCCGAGGTCTTGCAGAACGATGCGAGCCAGCCCTTCGTCGCCCCAGTTCAGCGCCGGCCCGCGCGGGCAGTAGAGGATCGAGGCCCACCGACTTCGCGCCGGCCACCAGCGCCGCAGCAGTTGGGCGGCGGCGACAGGCTTCCCGCCCGGGTCGCCCCACGCCCAACGCTCCGGAGTCCAGCCGTAGGCTGATTTGAATTCGCCCCACGCTGCCGACTGCAGCAGGTGCGCCGACGGCATCGCCTCGAGGACATGCGCCCAGGCGTCGTCCCCTTCGATCCGTCGCATGGCGAAGCCGCCCTTCGCCGGCGGACTATCCGACACGGCGTGCCCCGAACATCCGGTAGGCGCGATACAGCGTCGGTCGAATGGGAATCTCCCACGCGCCGGGAGTCTGAAACCAGCGGCCTCCGAAGCCGCGTTTGAAGCGGTAAACACCCCACAGCCCGTCCTGGCGCTTCTCGAAACCGGCCTCCAGCTCCTCAGGCGTGGCGTCCGGAACGCCCCATAAGTCGTACCAGGCCGCGCTCCGCTGTCGCGCCCAGCGCATCGCCTCCCATTGGAGCAAGTACGTCGCCATCAGCTCGCGCCGAGCGGTCGTCGAGGCGCCGTACAGGTACCACGCGCCGGGCCCCCACCCGAAAACCATCAGCGCGCCGAGAGACTCGCCGTCTTTCTCGGCCAGCAGCAGCTCGGCCTCGCCGCGGGAGTGGAAGAGATCGTAGGCGTCGCGGTAGTAGGCGGGCGTGTGCACCCCGAAACCCTGGCGATCGCCGGTGGCCCGCAACATGGCGGCGAAGCTCCCCGGGTCGTTCCAGGCGCGGACCGAGACGCCGCGCCGCCCGGCCAGTCCGATGTTGTACCGTGTCTTCTGGTGCATGCGAGCCAGGACGTCTTCTTCGCTCCCCTGCAGATCGACCCGCACGCTCGTCGCCGGTTGAACCGACCGGGTGGACGGGACAAAGCCGAGGCCCTCGAGTCCTTCCGCCTCCGGATCGTCGGCGTCCGGTTCGAGGATCAGCGCGAAGGCCCCGCAGGCGCGGCTGGCCTGCACGAGGTCCGGGAGCATCGTCTTCCAAGGGCCGACCGGGCCGCGCGGGACGTAGGCGATGCGGATGCCAGGGAGGACCTGGCGCAGCAGGACCTGGGCTCCGGCGTTGCCGCGTGCCAAACGCAGCGGCCGCCAGCCGTGCCGGGCCTTCAGCTCGCCCCAGGTGGAAGTTTGAAGGAGGTGGGCCTGTGGGTGCCGAAGGAGAAACGACTCCCACTCGCCTGCGGTTAGTGTCCCGTTCGGAATGTTCGTGACCAAACTGCCACGATCCTCCTGGCAGGGTGGGCTAGATTCTGGTGGCTCGTTTCAAGGAGTGCGAGCGGCGTCGCGGCAAGTCGGTCTCATCTCCGGAACGGGACACAGGGCTGACCACGATGCGGAATCATACCATTGTGGTAAAATGCACGCCCCGAGGGGTCGGGATGCCTGGCGGGTTTCCAACGCTGGGACGTCGCGGCAAGTCAGCCCCCTGAAGTGTGGATCAACCGAGGCGCGCCGATGTCCGACCAATGGTTGTTCATCGCCTTTATTCTGCCGCTCGCTCTCTTCATGGCTGCCGTACCGATCGGCCTGAGCAGCCTGCTTGGCCCGCGCAAGTCCAACCCGATGAAGGACGCCGCCTACGAATGCGGCGTCGAAACAGTCGGCGACACCTGGGTCCAATTCAAAGTCCAGTACTACATCTTCGCCCTGGTCTTCGTCGTCTTCGACGTCGAAGCGGTCTTCCTCTTCCCGTGGGCCGTCGCCTACGACCGCCTCCAGCTCTTTGCCGTGCTGGAGGGCGTGCTTTTCATCGCCATCCTGGCCGCCGGGCTGGTCTATGCGTGGCGCAAGGGCAACCTCGAATGGGTCTGAAGCGTTCGGGGTCCGCCTTCCCGGCTGATGCCACTCCCCGACATCAGCCTTTTCTTTGTGACGCGCCGAGGGCCGAGGTATGATCGCCGATCCCTTCGCCACCGTCGGGACGCTGCTGCGGGAGTTCCTGGTGGGCCTGGGGCTGCAAGCGGCGCAAGCCAATGCGCTGGTCAACTTCCTCGGCGCCGGCGCGCTGGCGACGGCGGTCCTGCTGCTCACCTTTTTCCTGATCTGGGTCGAGCGCAAGGTGCTGGCTCGCATTCAGGACCGCCTCGGCCCCAATCGCGTCGGTCCCTTCGGTTTGCTGCAGACGATCGCCGACGCCGTCAAGCTGCTCACCAAGGAAGTCATCGTCCCCGTCGGCGCCGACAAGCTGATCTACTACATCGCCCCGCCGCTGACGGTGATGTCGGTCGTCGGGTTGTGGGCCGTCATTCCCCTGGCGCCGAACCTGGTCGGCACCGATATCAACGTCGGCGTCATCTACCTGATCTCGATCGGCGCCATCGGCACGCTGGCGATCATGCTCGCCGGTTGGTCGTCCAACAACAAGTACGCTCTGCTGGGCGCCTTCCGGTCGGTGGCGATGCTCATCTCCTACGAAGTGCCGATGGTCCTGGCGCTGCTCATCCCGACGATGCTGGCCGGCTCGATGGGGACGGTGGCCATCGTCGAGGGTCAGCGGGAGATGTGGTTCGTCGTCCTGGCGCCGCTGGCGGCCTTTCTGTTTTTCACCAGTTCGATGGCCGAGGCCGGTAAGGCGCCCTTCGATCTGCTGGAGGCCGAATCCGAGATCGTCGCCGGCTACAACATCGAATACTCGTCGATGGCCTTCGGCATGTTCTTCGTCGGCGAGTTCCTCCACGGTTTCACCCTGGCGGCCCTGACGGTAACGCTGTTTTTCGGGGGTTGGCTCGGGCCGGGAGTCGACCAATACGCCTGGCTGGGGCTTTTCTACTTCGGTCTGAAGACGGCCATCGTCTATTTTGTCGTGATCTGGATTCGCGGCACCCTGCCACGTCTGCGCATCGATCAGGTGAACGCCGTCAACTGGAAATTCCTGGTGCCGTTGGCGCTGGTCGTCGTCGTGCTGACCGCCGTCGTCGACAAGCTGGCGGCGGGGCAAGGATGGGACCGCACCTGGGCGCTGCTGCTGGCCAACGGTCTGGTGTTCCTCTGCGTCTTGACCGGGGTGCAGCTCTACGCCCGGTCGGTGCGGCGGCGGCTCGAGATTGGTGGCCGGTCGACCTCCGCCGTCGCGGCGCCGTGACATGGTAGGCCGAGCTCGCTCCCCCCGTCCCCCAAGAAAACCCTCCCCGCCCCCTGCAGGATCCCCTCACAGGGGAACCGTCCCACAAGCAGGGGGAGCCCCTCGCGTTCGCTTCGCGCAGCACCCTGGAAGGGCGGGGTGCTCCGCGAGGGACAGGGGAGGGGGTCAAAAAGCATGACGCTCGCCCAGGGCATCTTCCTGGTCACCGCGCTGGTCGCCGTCCTCGCGGCGCTGATGGTCGTCGCCAGTCCGCGCCTGGTCCACGCCGCGCTGTGGCTGGTGGTGACGCTGGGGGCGGTGGCCGTCGTCTTCGTCCTGCTCGACGCCGCCTTCCTGGCGATGGTCCAGGTGGCGGTCTACATCGGCGCCATCGCCATCCTGATTATCTTCACCGTCATGCTCACGCGCCGGGTGATGGGCGACAGCGGCCCGCAGGCCAACCGCACGTGGTGGCTGGCGGTCTTCATCGCCTTCGTCATGTTCGGCGCGCTGCTGGCGCTGTTGGCTCAGATCCCGGCCTGGTGGCAGGCGGCCCCGCCGCTGCTGGCAGGCGGCGGCGATTTCCTGGTCGAGGACCTCGGCGCCTCGCTGGTCGACCTGGACCGCTACGTCGTACCGTTCGAGGCAGCCTCGGTTTTGCTGCTGGCGGCCTTGATCGGCGCCATCGTGCTGGCGCGGCCGGGGGACCCGGCCGACCGCCCGGGGAAGGGGAACGGAGCGTGATCCCTGCGCCTACCACCACTCATCCAAGGAAGGCGCAGGGATGATCCCGCTCTCCTGGTACCTGCTCCTGGCGGCGGCCTTGTTCTGCATCGGGCTGTACGGCGTCCTCGGCCGTCGCAACGCCGTCGCCATCCTGATGGGGATCGAGCTGATGTTGAACGCCGTCAACATCAACCTGGTGGCCTTCTGGCGCTATCTGACGCCGACGGTCATCGCCGGGCAGGCGTTCGCCATCATCGTCTTCGCCGTCGCCGCCTCGGAAGCCGCCGTCGGACTGGCGTTGATTATCTCGATCTACCGTCAGCGCTCGACCGTCATCGCCGAAGACATCGACCTGATGAAGTGGTGACCGGATCCCCATGCCGACGACGCTCCTGATCTGGCTCATCCCGCTGCCGCCGCTGCTGGCCTTTGGCCTGATCGTCTTGTGGGCCAATCGCAGCCATCGCCTGAGCACGGCCGTGGCCGTCGGCGCCATGACGATATCGTGGGCGCTCGGCCTGGTGGTCTTCGCCGCCGCCGTCGGCACCGAGCACCTGGGTGCCGAGCCCTTCACCTCGTCCATCCCGTGGCTGCCTTTGGGGACGGAAGTCCTGCGCCTCGGGGTGCTGATCGATCCGCTCTCGGCGATCACGCTGTTCTTCGTAGTCTGGACCTGTCTGGCGATCTTCGTCTACTCCATCGGCTACCACAACTTCGGCAAGCCTCGCGATCCGCAAGACCAGGCCGGGCTGCCCCCGCACGCCGGCGGTGTCGACCCGCTCTACGGGCGGTTCTTCGCCTTCATCTCGCTCTTCGCCTTCGGCATGCTGACGCTCGTCGTCAGCGACAACCTGCTGCTGCTCTTCATCGGCTGGGAGATCATGGGGCTCTGCTCCTACCTGCTGATCGGCTTCTGGTTCGGCAAGGAGTCGGCCAAGAAGGCGATGGTCAAGGCCTTTATCACGACCCGTATCGGCGACGTCTTCATGCTGCTCGGCATGCTGGCGCTGTTTACGGCCACCGGGACGTTGAGCTTCAACGAGATCCTGCGCAGCCCCGAGACGCTCAATACGCTCGCGGCCACACCGTCAGGCATCCTCGGCCTGTCCCTTGCGGCGCTGATCGGCCTGCTCCTTTTCGCCGGCACGGTCGGCAAGTCCGCCCAGTTCCCACTGCACGTCTGGCTGCCGGACGCCATGGAAGGCCCGACGCCGGTCTCGGCTATGATCCACGCCGCCACGATGGTCTCGGCCGGCATCTACCTGATCCTGCGCTTCTTCCCGCTGCTGGCCGTCGGCTGGCATAAGGGTGAGCCTCTGACGACGACGATGCTGGTGATCTCGGCCGTCGGCGCTTTCACCGCACTGTTCGCCTCGACCATCGCCGTGGCCCAGAACGACATCAAGCGCGTCCTGGCCTACTCGACGATTTCGCAGTTGGGCTACATGGTGGCGGCGGTGGGCGTCGGCGCCTTTGTGGCGGCGACCTTCCACCTGGTGACGCACGCCTTCTTCAAGGCGCTGCTGTTCCTCGGTTCGGGCTCGGTGATCCACGGCATGGAACATGGCCAGGCGGCGTCCTCGAAAAACGCCGCACAGGCAATGCCGGGCCACGAAGTCCCGGCCGGTCAGGCGGCGTCCTCGAAACACGCCGCACAGGCCGTGCCGGGCCACGAAGTCCCGGCGGGGGCGCATGAAACCCACGATCACGTCGACCCGCAAAACATGCTCAACATGGGCGGGCTGCGGCGCAGGATGCCGTGGACGTTCGGGACGTTCCTGATCGGCGGACTGGCGCTGGCGGGCTTTCCGATCGTCACCGCCGGCTTCTGGTCGAAGGATGAGATCCTCGCGGCGGCCTTCGACGGCCACCTGCTGGTGTTCGGTCTGCTGGCGTTGGCGGCGCTGCTGACGGCGTTCTACACCGCACGCCAGATCGGGATGACCTTCCTCGGCGCGCCGCGTTCGTCAGCCGCCGAGCACGCCCACGAGTCGACCCGGGTGATGCTGGCGCCGCTGGTGCTGCTCTCGATCTTCTCGATCGCCGCCGGCTGGGCCGGCATCCACCACGAGTTTCCGCTCATCGGCGGCTGGATCCCCAACTGGTTCGAGGAATTCGTCGCCGGGACGCTCACGACGCATCCGGAGGCGACGGCGTTTTCCTTCCCGCCGCTGTTGACGTCGCTGGTCGTCTCGCTCGGCGGGCTGACGCTGGGCTTCCTGATCTATCGGCGGCTGCCGCGCGGCGCCAGTGATCCGCTGGCCCGCTGGCTGGGGCCGGTGCACACCGTGCTACGCAACAAGTACTTCTTCGATGAGCTGTACGCCGCCGTCTTCGTGCGCCCGGCCTACTGGTTCGGTGAGACCTTCGTCTACGCCTGGACCGACCGCAAGGTCATCGACGGCGTTCTGCACGGCGTCGCCCGCCTGGTGCTGGTGGTCGGAGCGTGGCTGCGACGGTGGATCGACCTGCTGATTGTCAACGGCTTCGGGGATCTCGTCGGCGGGGCGACCAAGGGCGCCGGCCGAGCCTTCCGGACCATCCAGTCCGGCCGGGTGCAAGCCTACCTGGCCGCCGGGCTGCTCTTCGCAGGCCTGATGCTCTCTTACATGCTTCTGGTGAGGCCCTAGTCGTGAACCTGCTCGACTCACACCTGCTGACCTGGATCCTCTTTGCGCCGGCGGTCGGCGCGGTGTTGATGCTGCTCCTGCCGGCCGACCGGCCGCGTCTCCTGCGTTGGGCGGCCTTCGCCTTCAGCCTGGTGCCGCTGGCGCTCTCGGTCTACCTGTGGATCGGCTACGACCCCGCCCGGCCGGGTTACCAGTTCGTCGAGCAGATCGCCTGGTACGTCAACATCGGCTCGAGCTACCACGTCGGGGTGGACGGGATCTCGGTCCCGATGGTCCTGCTGACAACGCTGCTGACGCCGCTGGCGCTGCTCATCTCATGGTCGGTCGAAGAGCGCATCCGATCGTACATGGCGCTCTTCCTGTTCCTGGAAACGGGAATGCTGGGCGTTTTTCTCTCGCTCGATCTGCTCCTGTTCTTCGTCTTCTGGGAGATCGGCCTGGTGCCGATGTATTTCCTGATCAACCAGTGGGGCAGCGCCAACCGCAACTACGCTTCCTTCAAGTTCCTGATCATCACCATGGCCGGCTCGCTCGGCCTGCTGCTCGCCATCCAGCTTATCGGGCTGACCGTCGGCACGTTCGACCTGACGACGATCACCGAGGTCTGGCCGACCTACGCCGCTTCGTTGAGCGTAGCCGGCCTGCCGGTCGAGACGGTCAAGACGGTCGCCTTCTGGGCCTTTGTGATCGCCTTCGCCATCAAGGTCCCGGTGTGGCCGTTCCACACCTGGCTGCCGGATGCCCACACCGAGGCGCCCACCGCCGGATCGATGATCCTGGCCGGAGTGCTGCTCAAGCTCGGCGCCTACGGCTTCCTGCGGCTGGTGCTGCCGCTTTATCCGGACCAGGCCAAGCAGTACGCCGGGGTGCTGGCGCT
>CAZMVJ010000143.1:0-7259 GCA_964569445.1 uncultured Anaerolineaceae bacterium
TCCTGCAGCAGCGTGTCGTGCGCCGGCAGGAACTCGTGCATCGGCGGGTCGATCAACCGGATGATGACCGGCAGACCGTCCATGGCGCGGAACAGGCCGTCGAAGTCCGAGCGCTGGAAGGGCAGCAGCGTCGCCAGCGCCTGCTTTCGCGCCTCGGGGTCCTTGGCCAGGATCATCTGCTGGACGAACGGCAGACGCGTCTGCTCGAAAAACATGTGCTCGGTGCGGCACAACCCGATGCCCTGGGCGCCGAAGCGCCGCGCCCGTTCGGCGTCACGCGGGTAATCGGCGTTGGCCCACACCTCCAGGCGGCGGAAATCGTCGGCCCAGCCCAGCAGCTTGATCAGGTACGGGTCGGTCATGTCGGGCAGGATCGTCTTCAGCTGGCCGGCATAGACGTCGCCGGTGCCGCCGTCGATCGAGATCCAATCGCCTTCCTTGAACGTGCGCCCATTGACCGACATCTGGCGCGTCTCCAGATCGATGTCGAGCGCCGCCACACCGACGACGGCCGGCTTGCCGAACTGACGGGCGACCAGCGCCGCATGCGACGTGCGCCCGCCGCGGCTGGTCAGGATGCCGTTGGCCGCCAGCATGCCGTGGACATCGTCCGGCTTGGTCTCCGGGCGGACCATGATCACCTGGCGTTTCTCTTCTTTGGCCCAGCGTTCGGCGAGGTCGGCGTCGAAGGCGATCATCCCCACCGCCGCCCCGGGCGAGACGTTCAGCCCGCCGGCGATGTGATCGGCCGCCTTGCGCGCCGCGCCTTCGAACTGCGGGTGCAGGTAGAAGTCGACCTGGTCCGGCTTCACGCGCTGGACGGCCGTTTGGCGTGTGATCAGCTTCTCGGCCACCATGTCGACGGCGATGCGCACTTCGGCCTGCGCCGTGCGCTTGGCATCGCGCGTCTGCAGCATCCACAACTTGCCGCGCTCGATGGTGAACTCGACGTCCTGGACGTTGCGGTAGTGCCGTTCGAGCGTCTTGGCCGCCCTGGCAAATTGCGCGTAGACCTTGGGCATCTCGCGCTTCAGGTCGGCGATCGGTTTGGTGATGCGTGTGCCGGCCACCACATCCTCGCCTTGGGCGTTGGTCAGGTAGTCGCCTTCGATTTCTTTCTCGCCGCTGGTGACGTTGCGGGTCGTGGCGACGCCGGTGCCCGAGCCCAGGCCCATGTTGCCGAAGACCATCGCCACGATGTTGACCCCGGTGCCGAGGTCGTGGGCGATGTGGGCGGCGTTGCGGTAATCGAAGGCGCGCTTCCCGTTCCACGACTTGAAAACGGCTTCGATCGCCAGCCGGAGCTGCTCCTCCGGGTCGGTCGGGAAGGCCTTGCCCGTCTCGCGACGGACGATCTCTTGAAAGGCCTTGGTGATCTCCTGGAAATCGGCGGCCGTCAGGTCCGAATCGGACTCGACGCCGCGACGCTTGCGGAAGTCCGCCAGGACGCGCTCGAACGGTTCATCCGCCACGCCCAGGACGACCGAGCCGTACATCTGCACCAGGCGGCGGTAGGAATCGTAGACGAAACGGGCGTCGCCCGTCAGCGCGATCATGCCTTGGGCGGTGATGTCGTTCAGGCCGATGTTGAGGACGGTGTCCATCATCCCCGGCATCGAGAACTTGGCGCCGGACCGACACGAGACGAGCAAGGGCCGGGAAGGATCGCCGAGCCGTTTCCCGGTCTTGCGCTCGACGACCTTGAGCGCCGCCAACGCCTGCGCCCACAGCCCCGGCGGGAACTTCTCGCCCTTCTTGAGATAGGCGTTGCAGGCCTTGGTGGTGATGGTGAAACCGGGCGGGACGGGCAGGCCGATGCGAGTCATCTCGGCCAGGTTGGCGCCCTTGCCACCGAGCAGGGCCCGGACGCCATCCCACGATCCGGCGGCGCGTTGCGCCGCTCGTACCTCTTCAAATCGGTAAACCCATTGCGTCGGCATGGAACGCCTCCAGCGTGTTCCGTAGATGGACACGGACTGGCGCCGCGGATTCTCCTCGGCGCCAGGAACCCATGATACCGCCAATCGCTCCCCAGGCTGTCACGGACGAGAGGTGAACAAATCCACCTTGGGATGGAACACCGCTAGACGATGCTCCGTTTCGGGAGCAGGACAGGAGTAATGGCCCTGCCGGGGATAACGTTTCGTATCCCCTTGGGGGATAACGCTTCGTATCCCCTTGGGGGATCGCGCTTCGCATCCCCTTGGGGGATCGCGCTTCGCATCCCCTTGGGGGATAGCGCTTCGCATCCTGGAGAGGACTTGAATCCAGGCCCGGCTTTCCATGTGGCTATCGCGTAGCATCCCGGCAGGGATTGGACGGCGGGCGGCGTTTCGACGTGGCCCCAGGTAAGGCAGGTCGGCGCGACCTGTGGACTGAGCCATATCAGGGATGGACTTCGACACCGTCCGAGGTTCGGATACCTTTGCGTCACTCCCTTGCCCCATCTCCGCCGGTGGGGGACGAGATGAGGGCACTTCTCGTGGCGGAGAGGGGGAGGTGAGATTGAAAGGGAAGGGGGCGGGCTCCGCCGCCCCCTTCCCTTTCAGGAAACCCCTTCCCTCCCCCTGCCCGGTTCGTTGCCTTGGCAAGTGATGCCGTCGCAGGGGGAGGGATCGAGGGAGGGGGTCCGACGGATCACAAAAGCCGATGGAGCCTACTCGAGCGGCAGGCCGACCAGGATCTGATCGCCCTCGACCCGCACCGGGTAAGCCGGGATGTCCTCGACCGCCGGAGGCCGCGTGGCCCTGCCGCTGGCCAGGTCGAACTCGCCGCCGTGGCGCGGACATTCGATCGCCTGACCGTCGATCTCACCCTCCGCCAGGGGGCCGCCGTCGTGCGAACAGATGTCGGCGATGGCGAAGTAGGCGCCGGCGATGTTGAAGACCGCCACCGAGACATCGCCGATATCGACCAGGATGCGCTGGCCGTTGCCGAGTTCGTCGGTGGTGGCGACCGGCACGAACTCGACCTTGTCGGTTTCGAGCATACGGTAGTTGTACACGAGGAGATCCCGGGGAGGGGCTAGGCCAGATCCTGCTCGAGCGACTCGATCCCGTAGACGCCGGCCTTCAGCACCTTGAGGGAGAGCAAGGCGCACTTGAGACGGACCGGGCCGAGCTCGATGCCGAGCATCTCGAGGATGGCGTCTTTGCCCATCTGCTTGACCTCGTCCAGGCTCTTGCCGACGATCGACTCGGTCAGCAAATCGGCCGAGGCTAGCGAGATGGCGCAGCCCACGCCGGAGAAGGCCGCTTCGGTCACTTGCCCATGGCCGTCGACGCGCACGTCGATCCGCAGGCGATCGCCGCAGAGCGGATTGTCGTCTTCATAGGTGTAGTCGTGCGGGTCGAGCTCGCCGCGGTGGCGGGGATTCTTGTAGCGGTCGATGATCTGGTCCCGGTATAGATCGTCCATGGCTCCTCACCCGTTTCCCTGGACTGCGTTCGTCTTCCCCCACCCCTTCCCCTCCCCCGCTTGGGACTGTTTCGCCCCATCGAGCATCCTGCGGGGGAGGGGAGGTTTCTCTCAGGGGGCAGGGGGAGCTTCGCTCCCCCTGCCCCCTGAATTACCCACCCCCTCCCCGCCTCGGCTTCCCACTTGCATGACCTTCTCATGCGGGGAGGGGGAAGGGGGTGGGGCCGAATTCCTCTTGCAGGAGCTAAGCGAACACTTCTTTGACCTTGTACAGTCCGCGCACCAAGCTGTCGACTTCGCTTTCGGTATTGTATAGGTAGAACGAAGCGCGGGCGCTGGCCGGCAAGCCGAGCCGCGCGTGCAGCGGCATGGCGCAGTGATGGCCGGCCCGTATGGCCACGCCCTCGGTGTCGAGCACCTGGGCGATATCGTGCGGGTGGACGCCGTCCAGTGTGAAGGAGACCACTCCGCCCCTCCGGTCGGCCGGCGGACCGAAGACGCGCACCCCCGGGATCTCTTCCAGGCGTTCGATGGCGTAGCCCGCCAGGACCTGCTCGTGGGCGTGGATCGCCTGGCGCCCGACGCCGGCCACGTAGTCGGCGGCGGCGCCGAAGCCGATCGCCTCGGCGATGGCCGGCGTGCCGGCCTCGAACTTGTGGGGGACGCTGTTGGCCTCGAAGGAGCGCAGCTCGACGCGCTTGATCATGTCGCCGCCGCCCAGAAAAGGAGGCATCGACTCGAGCAGCTCGAGCCGGCCGTAGAGGGCGCCGATGCCAGTCGGGCCGCACATCTTGTGGGCCGAGAAGGCGTAGAAATCGACGTCGAGCGCGGTGACGTCCACCGGCAGGTGCGGCACGGCCTGCGCGCCGTCAACGACCACCAGGGCCCCGGCTTGATGCGCCTGCCGGATGATGGCTTCGACCGGGATGACCGTCCCCAGCACGTTCGACATGTGGGTGATCCCGACCAGTTTGGGGCGGAGTTCCAGGAGCGCCGGCAGCGCCGTCAAATCCAGCTCCCCGCCGTCGGTCACCGGGATGAACTCCAAGCGCAGCCCGCGCTCGGCCGCCAACATCTGCCACGGAACGAGGTTGGAATGGTGCTCCATCTCGCTCAACAGGATGACATCCCCGCTGCGCAGGTTGGCGCGCGCCCAGGTGTGCGCCACCAGGTTGATCGATTCGGTGGTGTTGCGGGTGAAGATGATCTGGCGCGGGTTGCCGGCGCCGATGAAGCCGGCCACGGTCTGGCGCGCCGACTCGAAGGCCTCGGTCGCTTCCTCGGCCAGACGGTGCACGCCGCGGTGGATGTTGGCGTTGTGCAGCTCGTAGAACGACTGCATCGCCTCCAGCACGACCCGCGGCTTCTGGGAGGTCGCCGCCGAATCCAGGTAGACCAGGGGAATCCCCGGCCGCAGCTCACGCCGCAGCACCGGGAAATCGTCCCGCCGCCGCTCGGCGTCGAAGACCGCCGCCACGGGGCTAGCCTCGGCCACAGTTACTTGCGCCGCGGGCGCGCCCGGCGGGGCCGCCGCACGCGCCTCCGGGCGGAGGGACGAATGTTGGAAGCGCCTTGCTGACAGAACAGGATCCGGTCCGGCACCATCCAGCCGTCGGTGAGGTAGACCTCCTCGACGAACTGGACCGCCACCATCTTGTAGTCGGCCTGCACGGCGATCCCCTGCAGCCAGTCGCGCACACGCTCGCCGTCGCGGTTGTGGTCGCACAGAACGTCGACAATGTCCCCGACGCTGAAGCGGTGCTTGGCCACGGCAGCCTTGGCGGCAGTTGAGTCAGCTCTGGTCATCGAACGGCCTGTCCCTAGGGAACGGGTTTCGCGCAATCTCGCTTCCATTCTCGCGTGGTTGGGTTCCCGAAGCAAGCGCCGCGCGCCGGCGAACCCGCTTGGCCGCGCTCAGCCCATCTTGGCGTCGATCATGGCGCGGAATCGGTCACGGACGCGCTCGAACGGGATGCGCTCCAGCACCGGAGCGAAGAACCCGTCGACCACCATCCGCTCGGCTTCGGCGCGCGGCAGACCGCGCGTCATCAGATAGAAAACCGGCTCGGCCTCCAGTTGGCCGACAGTGGCGCCGTGCGTACAGCGCACGTCGTCGGCCAGGATCTCCAGACCCGGGATCGAATCGGCGCGGGCCTGCGGGCTGAGCAGCAGGTTTCGGTTGGCCTGGTAGCCGTCGGTCTTCTGCGCTCCCGGAGCGACATAGATCATCCCTTGCCAGACCGAGCGGCTGCGCCCCACCAGCGCGCCTTTGAAGAGCAGGTCGCTGGTCGTATTCGGCGCCAGGTGGTTCTGCTGCGTGTCGTGATCGAGGTGCTGGACGCCGTCGGCGAAGTAGAAACCCGACATGCGCCCCTCGGCGCCCTGGCCCTGCAAATCCAGCGAGGTGAAGTTCTTGGTCAGGCGGCTGCCGACGGCGCCGAAGCTCCAATCCAGGCGGCCGTCGCGGCCGACGCGGGCCCGCTCGTGCGTCAGGTTCCAGACGTGCTCGCCCCAGTTCTGCAGCTCGACGAAGGTCAGCTTGGCCCCGTCGCCGACGACGAGCTCGACCGTGCCGGCGTGAATGGCGTTTCCCTCGGCCTCGGTCGGTGAAGCCGACTCGTGGACGAAGGTCAGCTCGGCGTCGCGGTCGAGGACCACCAGCACGCGCGAAAGCCGCAAGCCGGCGCGCGCCGGCGCCCACAGGACCGAGTGCAGCGGATCGGCGACCTTGACTCCGGGTGGGACGTAGACCAGCACTCCATCCTGGCCGAGGGCGGCCGTCAACGCCGCGAACTTGCCGTCGGCCGGAGGCACAAGACGGCCGAGGTGCTCCTCCAGGAGGGAGGCGTGGTTGGACACGGCGCTGCGCCAGTCGGCGAAGACGACCCCTTGCTGGGTAATTCTCTCGGCCCCTTCGACCCGGGACGACGATCCGGGGATCAGGACCATCAAGGCCGGCTTCGAGTCGCCGGCCAGCGGCTGCAGCAGGCTCGCCTCGACGGCGGTTGGCCTGTCGGCGGCCTGGCGGGCGGTCGAAGTCGGCAGCCCGCTCAGATCGGTGCGGCGCCAGGCCTCATCGTGCAGGGTCGGCATCGGCATCGACTGAAAGACCTCCCAGGCCGCCAGGCGACGCGCGCCCAGCTCCTCGCTCTCCCCGAGGTCGCGCACCAGCAACTCGACGTCGCTGCGGGAGAAAGGAAAATCCGCCGGGCCTTTGGCCTGGCGGGCGGCGCCGACGGCGCGGCGCGTGACGGACCGAGAGATTTCGCGGGTGGGCATCGCCCGTGCGCCCTACCCGACCGAGCCTTCCATCTGGAGTTGGATCAGCCGGTTCATCTCGACGGCATACTCCATCGGAAGTTCCTTGACCAGCGGCTCGATGAACCCGGAGACGACCATCGTCGCCGCCTCTTCCTGGCTCAGGCCGCGGCTCATCAGGTAGAAGAGTTGTTCCTCGCCGATCTTGCTGACCGAGGCCTCGTGGCCGATGGTGACGTTGTCTTCGTCGATCTCGATATAGGGATACGTGTCCGAGCGCGACTGCGGATCGAGCAGCAGCGCGTCGCAAACGACGTGCGACTTCGCCCCTTCGGCGCCCTTGTGCACCTTGAGCAGGCCGCGGTAGGAAGTACGTCCCCCGCCGCGGCTGATCGATTTGGAGGTGATCTTGCTCGAAGTGTGCGGCGCGGCGTGGATCACCTTGCCGCCGGCATCCTGATGCTGGCCGGGGCCGGCGAAGGCCAGCGACAGGATCTCGCCGTGGGCCCGGGGGCCGGTCAAGTAGCACGACGGGTACTTCATCGTCAGCTTGCTGCCCAGGTTGGCGTCGACCCACTCCATCG
>CAZMVJ010000144.1:0-7174 GCA_964569445.1 uncultured Anaerolineaceae bacterium
GATCGAGTTGCTCCTGTGTCCAGATGAGTTCTCCGTGCCCCCAGCCGTGATCCATATAGATTTTTACGCCAGCTAGACGCAGGTAGGGGCTAACTTCACGCCCAGCTTCATAGGCTTGATACCAATTGCCGTATGTATCCCCTTGCGGACTGTGCAGGGCTAAATAGGCATTGACCCGCAGGCGCAGTTCGCCGTTTTGACTTAGGGTACAAAGTTCTCTAAGCAGTTCGTCGTTGACAAAAAGCTCATCGATACTCGTCCAGCCCTGCGCAATTGCATCCTGAATCACGCCCCCCGGCTGTCCAGACTCGTCTGGTTGAAGCCCGATGCGGTGCTCGTGAGAATCGATGAAGCCGGGCACGACGGTTTTCCCCTCAAGGTCAACGACTTGCGTGGCAGAATCTGCCAGCACGAGAATATCCTCGTTGCTGCCAACTGCCACAATGCGATCGCCCTTAATGGCAATCGCCTGCGCCTGAGGCTGGGCATCCTCCATGGTGAGGATGATGCCGTTGTAAAGAATCACTATTGACGATGAAGGGGATGCCGGTTGAGAAGAGGCCTCACACACCTCTCGGGTGGACCGGCCTAATCCCGGGATACCAATTCGTATGACAGTAACAACCAGGACAATGATGATGAACGGACCTGCGATGATCCACCAGTATTTGCGAAGCATCTTCATGGCAGTCTGTTTCTTGCGAAGTGAGGTGTTTCAAGGGAGGGAAACGGCTTGTCTCGCAAACATGTTCTTTTCGACGCCTTCGTCACCGTTCCCCATTTCACCTCATGACACGCCGCCCAATGGTGGATTGGCCTGCTTCATGACAGCCGATTCAGTTATCAACGAGGGAGCCTCACGGCTCCCTCGCTTTCTCGCGGCAACCTGCCTTCAGGCCAATGCCTTGGAACCCGCGCCGGCGTCCGCTTGCATGCGGTAACCGATCAGGATCAGGCCGACGGAGGTCAGCACCACCGCCAGAAAGGCACCCCACTCGGGCGCCTGACCACTGACCGAATCCACACCGGCCATGCCGATGCCGAAGAGCAAAGGCATGCCAACCCCCGCCAGGATGGGAGCGAAGTTCCAGCGGGAGAACACTCGCCGCCGCAAGGCGACGATCCCGAAGACTGCCAGCGCCAAGGTCATGGCCAAGTACCCGCCCATCCATGCCAGCCATCCGGTTTCGACGGAGCTCATCAGCAGCAGCCCGCCGAGGGAGACGACGCTGCCAATGACGGCGAGCAGCAGCAGGCCGGCGCCGAGGCTTCCACTGCGCACGGCATAGCCGGCGCGCAGGCCGAGCAGGCCAATGACGAACAGCAGGTGCCCCAGGAGCAATCCGGCAACCTGTCCTATCTCGTAAAACGCGTCCACCCCGCCGATCGGATCCATGTCGTAGGAATCGAAGCTGCCGATGATCAGGCCGGCAGCGAACAGGACCGCCCCGGCCATCAACGCCCAGCCGCTCCAGCGCACGAACTTCTCGCGATTCATGTCGAGACCTCTCTCGATATGCTCCTCGACCGTCGTCCGGGCCAGATCGAGCGAAGTACGTGCCCACAGCGTCAGCATCCCGGCGAATCCGCCGCGCTGGAAGTCGCGCCGGCAGAGATCGCGGAAGGCTTGCGCCATGTGGAGTCCATACTCCGTTCGGAAACGCGCCGGATAGGCGGCCAGGAACCAGGTGTAGATGCGGACGGAGAGATCGATGGTGGCGGGCGCCGCGGTACCACCTCGCATCGTTCCCCCCGGCATCCTTCCGCTCGCTTCGCTCACGTCCGCAGGCTCCGCGATCCGATCCCAACCAGGACGTGCTTGCGACGCGCCAGCGCCATCAGCTCGGCCATCCGCTCGGTCTCCCGGCGAAGGACTTTGCGACCGAGGCCGGTCTGGCGGTAGTAGCGTCGCCGCTCGTCATCGAGCGTCGGGTCGGGACGGTCATCGCTCTCCTCAATCAAGCCGGCCGCCAGCATGCGCTTGATCGAGCCGTAGAGCGTTCCCGGGCCCATCTGGACCTTGCCCTCGGTCACGTCTTCGACTTCCTGCATGATGGCGTAACCATGCTTCTCGCCGTCGGCCAGCGCCAGCAGGATGTGAAAGACCGCCGGGGTCAGGGGTAGGAAGCCCTCGGGTCCTTGTGCAGCTTCCGCCATGGGCCACTCTCCTTCAACGAATGTACATCTGCGCAGGATGTATCCGTTGCGGATATAATAGCCCGAATATTGGAGTTGTCAAGTCCGAAATGAAAAGGCACCCGGGAACCTTTAAGCTCCCGGAAGCTCAAGGACGGCCTGAGCGTCCCGTGGGGAAATGGCGCGCTTCGACAAGCTCAGGGCGCTTGCCGCGTGTATTATGTGGAGACCCAGGCGTCCTGAGCCTGTCGAAGGACGCCTGGGTGCAGCACGCCTGGTTTGCCTAGGCCGAGCGTTCGCTCGAGTGTCCGGGGAAGACCTTGCCGCCGGGCTTGATGACGGTGTAAGCGTAGTTGACCGCCACCGTCACCTGCCCATAACCGACGACGATCAGGTTGAGGGGGTCTTCGTTCTCCTGCAGCGCCACGTCGCCGGCGGCGAAAACGCCGGGCAGGCTGGTCTCCATATGATTGTTGACCTTGACGTAGCGACGGCCGATCGTCTGCAGCCCCCATTCGCGGATCGGGCCGAGGTCAGCTTTGAAACCCAAGGCCAGAATGACCGTGTCGACTTCCAGCGTGGTCACTTCCTGAGTCCGGTTGTCGAAGATCACGGCCTGGCGGAGGCGGTCGTCGCCGCGCAGCTCGCGCAGCTCGTTGAAGACGCGCACGTCGACGTGCGACACCTTGAGCGCGTTGACCGACGAGTCGTGGGCCCGGAACCCTTCGCGCCGGTGGATCAGGGTGACCTTCTCCGAGATCGACTCGAGGGCCAGGGCCCAGTCAACGGCCGAGTCGCCGCCACCGATGATCAGGACGCGCTGGCCGGCGTAGGCCTGCAGGTCCGAGACGAGGTAGACCACACCTTTGCCTTCGAAACGGGCGACGCTCTCGTTGGCGAGCTTGGCCGGCTCGAAGGCGCCAATCCCGGCCGCCAGCAGAACGGTGCGGCTAAGGTGTTCGGCCTTGTCGGTTCCGACGCGCCAGCAAGTCTCTTCCGCCGCCCCGCCGGGCAGCGGGATGCGGTCGAGGCGCTGCGCCCGTTCGCCGAGGGCCAGCGCCGGCTTCCACTGCGTCGCCTGCTTGGCCAGATGGTCGACCAGCTCCTTGGAGCGGATGGCGAAGAACCCCGGCGTGTCGAAGATCTGCTTCTCGGGATAGAGGGCGATCAGCTGCCCCCCCATCTGGGGCAGCGCGTCGATGATCTTGACCTTCAGCTCGCGCAGACCGGCGTAGAAAGCGCCGAAAAGGCCGGTCGGTCCGGCCCCGATGATGGTGATGTCGTATACGTCGGTCGTCGCGTCTGCCATGGATTGTGTTTCGCCCGGGGGTGTGCGGCGGGATTATACCCGTGACCCTGAGGGCGCGATGTTAGGCGGCATCCTGAGCGTAATCGAAGGATGCCTGTGACTCACCCGGCCAGCAACGCCAGCGCGATCGCCAGGGAGGCGATTGCCCCCACGCCCAGGGCCGCCACGATGACGCGCGAGCGGACTTCAGGCCACGGCTGCTGATCGGTCAGGCCCGAAGGCACACCGCTGACCATTGTCGGGACGAGGCGCGGTCCGAAGAAAAGGGTGCAGGCCACACCCGCCACCAGCCCGCCGACGTGCCCCCACAGATCGATCCCCGGGCTGAGGCTGGCGAACAAGTTCAACGCGCCGACGATGACCAGCTGGCGGAGCATCATCCCGCCCGCCGGCCCGAAGACCGGCCGGTGCAGGTAGAGGAACGTCGCCAGCGCCCCCAGCAGTCCGAAGATAGCCCCCGAGGCGCCGACCGAGGGCGCCGGGCTGAAGGCCAGGCTGAAGATGACGCCGCTGATGCCGGAGAGGAGATAGACCGCCAGGAAGCGCGGCGCGCCGAAGAACCGTTCGACGGCCGGACCCAGCGCGAAGAGCGAGTACATGTTGACGGCCAGGTGCAGGATCCCGGCGTGGATGAAGACCGGCGTCAGCAGGCGCCAGATCTGGCCTCCCAGGATGAGGGCGTTGTCCTTCAGCCCGACCTCGAGCACCAGATCGAATCCGAGGATCGCTTGTCCCAAGAGTTGGAGCAGGAAGACGAAACCGGTAACGCCGATCAGGGCGAAGGTGACCGGCGAGCGCCGCAGGCGGAAGGACCACGGCATCGAGCGGGTCGGCGCCGGGGGCGGCGGGATCGGAGGCGAGGGATTCACAAGCGGACCTGGCGCGGCCGGCTGCGGTGGTGTTCGGCGTGGATGATGGCCAGGATCGTGTCGACCGTCGTATCCAGGGCGAAGTCGCGATTGACGACGGCGTAGTCGAAAAGCTCCAACTGCTCGATCTCGCGGCGCGCCGTCTGCAGCCGCAGCGCCAGGTCCTCCTCCGATTCGGTGCGGCGCGCCCGCAGCCGGCGCTCCAACTCTTCTTCCGAGGCGGCCAGCAGGAAGATCAGGAGCGCCTCCGGCGCCAGCGACCGGATCGTGGCCGCCCCCTGCACATCGACCCGCAGCGCCACATCGCTCCCGCTGGCCAGCGCCTGGGCCACCTGCTGACGCGGAATGCCCTTGTAGTCGTTGTAGACCAGCGCGTGCTCGAGCATCTGGCCGGTCTCGACCATGCGGTCGAAGTCCGGGCGCGAGACGAAGATGTAGTCGCGCCCCTCCACCTCGCCCGTCCGCCGCGGGCGGGTCGTGGCGGTGACGACGAAAGCGAAGGGCAGACCGCGCTCTTTCATCCGCGCCAGCACGGCGTCCTTGCCGACGCCCGACGGCCCGGAGATGACGATCAGCAGCGGGGCGGCCTGGCGGCGAAGAAGGTCGTCGTTCATGCTTTGAGGCCTCTCGGACGGGTCAGTATAATCCAAGCGTCACATCCGCCATGCCGACCTACGATTATCGCTGCCTCGATTGCCGCAAACGGCTGAGCCTGGTCCAAACCTACGCCGAGTACGGCAACACGCCGGTCGTCTGCCCGCACTGCGGCAGCGCCAACGTCAAGCGTCTCATCAGCCGCGTGCGCGTGCTGCGCTCGGAGGACGCCCGCCTGGACTCGCTGGCCGACCCCGACGACTGGGGCGACGTCGACGAGAACGACCCGCGCTCGATCGCCCGCGCCATGCGCCGCATGGGCGACGAAATGGGCGAGGACCTGCCGGACGAGTTCGACGACGTCGTCGATCGACTGGAGGCCGGCGAAGACCCCGAGTCGGTCGAGAAGAGCCTGCCGGACATGGGCGGCGAGGCCGGCGGGGATGGTGGGGATGGCGACTTTGACTTCTAGCGGGAAACTCCCCGCCAGCTCCCGACTCACGGGGAGTGCGTGAGATGCCCGCCCCATCCGACCTCCTGATTCGCCGGGCGCGCCTGCGCCGCGGTCCTCCAACACCGGTCGACATCGCTATCCGCAACGGGGTGGTCGAAGCTATCGGCAAGGAACTCCGGCCTCCGGCGAAGGTCGAGATCGACGCTGCCGGCGGGTTGGTCACCGAGTCGTTCGTCAACCCTCACCTGCACCTCGACAAGGTCTACACCGCGGCCATGCTCGATGGGCAGGCGATGCAGGACTATCACGGCCAGGACATGGGCAAGGCGATGGCGGCGATCGAACGGGCGGCCGGCGTGAAGCAGCGCTACGACGAAGGCTGGATTGACGAGAACGTGCGCCGGGCTGTGGCTCTGGCGGCGCGCTACGGCACGACCCACCTGCGAGCCTTCGCCGACGTCGACACCAAGGCCAAGCTGGTGGGCATCCGGGCGCTTCTGCGGGCGCGCCAGGAGTGGCGGGGGCGAGTCGAGATCCAGGTCGTCGCCTTCCCGCAAGATGGCGTCGTGCGGGAGCCGGGCGCCGCCGATCTGGTTCGTCAGGCGCTCGAACTGGGTGCCGACGTCGTCGGCGGGATCCCGTGGATCGAGTACACCGACGTCGACGCCCAGACGCATGTCGACGCCATGTTCGACCTGGCGGTTGAGTTCGACCGCGATGTCTCGATGCTCGTCGACGATGCCGGCGACGCCGGCCTGCGTACGCTCGAGATGATGGCAGTGCGGGCGATTCGCTCAGGCTGGCGCGGCCGGGCGCTGGCCCACCATGCCCGGGCGATGGCCCTCTATCCGAAACCCTATCTGCAGAAAGTGGCGGCGATGATGAAGCAAGCCGGAATGGGCATCGTCACCGATCCCCACACCGGCCCGCTGCACGCCCGCGTGCGTGAGCTGCTCGACGAGGGCGTGCTCGTCTGCCTCGGGCAGGACGACATCTCCGATGCCTACTACCCCTTCGGCCGCAACAACCCCCTGGAGATCGCCTTCCTGGCTTCCCACCTGTTGTGGATGACCTCGCGCGATGAGATCGATCGCCTGTATGACATGATCACCGTTGACGCGGCTCGCGCCATCGGCCTGCAAGACCATCGACTGGCCGTCGGGGCTCGGGCCAACCTGGTCGTGCTCGAGGCGCCGGACGTCCTCGAAGCGCTGCGCGAGCACGCCCCGCCGCGGGTCGTCGTGCGCGACGGGGTCGTCGTCGCTTCGTCCACCGGCTGAGCCGCGCTACGGTAGCTGGGCCACAAATTCGCCGGGGCGGCATTGCGCAAGGGCCGGTGGACGGTCTCGCCCACCATGTCATTCCGAGGCCCGCCGTTCGACATCCCACGCGGATACTACGCGGTCGCTCAAGGCGGGCCGAGGAATCGCCATGATCCAGGGGCGCGAGAATACCTGGGCACGAATGGCACCGCCGCGCCTCGGGGATTCCTCACTCGCCCCTCGCTGCGCGAGGGCTTCGCTCGGAATGACATGAAGGGCGGGTCCCTCCAGGCATGTCATTCCGAGGCCCGCGGACCATGGTCCCCGAAGCGAAGCGGAGCGGGAGCGGGCCGAGGAATCACCAAGGCGCGGTGCTGGGATCCGGCATCCGTTGCCCCTCACGCCTCCGGTCGGTTGTCACCCGAGAGATCTCCCGCGACCGCGATCTCCGGCGGCGGCAGCGGCGCAGAAGGCGCCTTCCCGTCTGCCTGCCACCGGTCGAGCAGTCCCTGGAGGGAGGCCATGGCCGAACGCAATGCGGCGACGTCCA
>CAZMVJ010000145.1:0-7104 GCA_964569445.1 uncultured Anaerolineaceae bacterium
GAGCTCACCTGCACCGCACCTGCGGTGCGCCGCAGGTGCAGGTGTCGCTCCCCCCATCCCCCAGTTGTCCCACCCCCTCTCCGCCACAGTCCACCGAGTGGGCGGACCTTCTCCGCGGAGAGGGGGTCGGGGGGTGAGGTCGGCGAAGGATTTGGGGAAGACCCCATAGGGCCGAAAGGAGGAGGCGTTGTCACCTCGGAACCTCCTGGCGCTCGACCGACGGGCGGACGCGTTCCCAGGCCGCCATGGCCTCGCCGGCGACGAACAGGCTCCCGGCGCTGACGATCACCTCGCCGGGTCGGGCGCGCTCGATCGCCCGCCGCAGCGCCGCCTCGACCGGGGCGATCACTTCGGCGCGGGCGCCGTGGCCGTGGGCCAGTCGCGCCATGTCATCCGGTTCGGCCGCGCGCGGATGCACCGCCTGGGTCAGGATCAGCCGCGAGACGCGCGGCAACAGCTCCTCCAACATCCCGGGAATGTCCTTATCGGCCGAAGCGCCGAAGATCAGCGTCACCGGAGCCCCGGGGAAATAGTCGTCCAGCGCCAGGCGCAGCTTGAGCGCCGAGTCGCGATTGTGAGCCGAGTCGATCACCACCGCCGGGTCGGTCGAGAGCACCTGGAAACGTCCCGGCCAACGCACGTCGCGGAACCCGCGCTGGACCGCATCTTCGGTCAGCGACAGGCCGCCCTGCCGCAGGACCCGCAGCGCGGCGTAGGCCACGGCGGCGTTGACAACCTGATGATGACCGAGCAAGGGAATCTCGTAGCGCGGCGGCGCCCATTCTTCGTCGCCGGCCGATTCGACAAAGGCGTCCATCAAGGGTTGTTCGGCCGCCGACCAGATATGCAAGCTCTGATGCGCCAGGTCGTGCGCGCCGGGGGCATACAGCCAATCGCGGCCGATCTTGATCAGCGGCGCCCCGCGCTCGGCGGCGATCTGTTCGACGACGTGCTCGGCCTCCTGCTGCTGGGGCGCCAAGACCACTGGAATTCCCGCCTTGATGATGCCGGCCTTCTCCCGGGCGATGTCCGAGAGGCGGTCCCCCAGGAGATGCATATGATCGTAGGACAGCGAAGTAATGACGGCCACCTGCGGGGTGATGACGTTGGTGGCATCCAGGCGGCCGCCCAAGCCCACTTCGATGACCGCCGCCTCGACGCCCGCCCGAGCGAAATAAAGGAAACCCACCGCCGTCACCAGCTCGAAGGTCGTCAGCCCCGGTATCCCCGCCACGTGCGGCTTGAGCTCCTCGACCAGACGCGCCAGCTCCGCCTCCGGGATCTCTGCCTCATCGACCCAGATGCGCTCGGTGAAGCGGACCAGGTGCGGCGAGGTGTACAGACCCGTGCGGTGCCCGGCGGCGCGCAGGCTGGAGGCGATCAGCGACGAGACCGATCCCTTGCCTTTCGTGCCGGCGACATGGATCGTGGGGTAGGCCGCCTGGGGGTCGCCCAGCCGGTGCAAGAGGTGGCGCACACGGTTGAGGTCGAAGAGCTCGGCCGAGTATCGGTAGCTGCGTTCCTGGCTGTAGTCGACAAAGCTGTACAGGTAATCGAGGGCTTCGGCGAAACCGGGTGCGTTCATAGCCGTCTCATTCTAATCGGCGCGTCGTTGCGCGGCAAGAAGTCCCTCACGATTTCAGGCAAGAACCGTGCCGCGTTCAACCGGGCGGAGGCGCCCCGCAGCAGGGATCGCGACCCTTGGCGCAAGGCCGCCGTCGCCGCCTGCTTGCGGTCGGCCCTGAATCGCGCTATCATGTCGCCCTTCCCCGCACCGGAGAAGGAGGTGAGTCCCGCAACACTCCCGTCTCGACGGCTGTATTCCAATCCCCCCGCCATCCGACTTTCCAGAGGAGGAAAGAGCCCCATGACTAAGAAATACGCCTTTGTTGCCGTCAGCCTGCTCGTTCTGGCGGCGATCGCCCTGGGCGCGTGCACGCCGGCCGCGACCGAAGCGCCCCCCCAGGCAGCCGAGCCGACCAAGCCCCCCGAGCCTACCGCTGTGCCCGAGCCAACGGCAGTGCCGCTGGGCTCCGCCGATCGGCCCATCATCATGGCCATCGCTCCGTCGGCGACCAGCGATGAATTGATCGCCAGTGGGGACACGATCGCCCAGTTGCTGTCCGAGGAGACCGGCCTGACCATCGAGGCGGTCGTCCCGACCAACTACGCGGCGATGATCGAGGCCATGTGCTCCGGCAACGCCCAAGTCGGGTGGCTGCCGCCTTTTGCGTATCTGGTGGCGCATCAGACCGAAGCCAGCGGATTGCCTTGTGCCGACGTTGCGTTTGTCGCCTTGCGCAACGGGCTGGACCACTACGCCACCCAGTACATCGCCCCGGCCGAAGCCGGCTACACTGTGGCGACCGATCCGAGCCAGACGGAAGTCCTCCAGCAGTTCGCCGACAAGAAGCCGTGCTGGACGGACCCCTTCTCGGCGTCGGGCTACGTCATCCCCGCCTCGCTGCTGGCCCAGGAAGGCATCAAGACCAAGACGGCAGCCTTCGTCCAGGGTCATCCGACCGTCGTGCGCGCCGTACTGGCGGGCGGCATCTGTGACTTCGGCGCCACGTTTGTGGATGCCCGGACCAACTCGGCCATTGTGGCAGATTTCCCGGACATCAACGACAAGGTCGCCGTGATCTACCAGACCGACAACATCATCCCCAACGACACGGTGGGTTTCGCCTACGACCTGCCGGAGGACTTGCGGGCCACGCTCACTGCGGCGCTGGCCAAGATCGCCGCATCGGAAGATGGTGCGGCCGCCATGAAGACGCTGTACTCCATCGACGGCCTCCAGGAATCGCAGGATACCTTCTTCGACGAATTCCGGGTCCTGCTGGCTGCCTCGGGGATCGACATCGCATCGCTGGTGCGCTGATCGATCTGGCGTGCAGATCAGAGCGAGGGGCATCTACCCCTCGCTCTGATTGTTCCTCCCGGCAAGACCAAAGGGATCCGTTGTCCTAGGAGAGTACCAGGCCGAGCGGATCGATTGGGGGCGGTGCATGCTGGAAGTCCAACATCTGCACAAGCAGTATCCCAACGGCACCGTGGCGTTGACCGACGTAAGTTTCACGGTCCCTGACGGCGAATTCCTCGTCGTGATCGGTCTATCCGGTTCCGGCAAGTCGACGCTCCTGCGCTGTATCAACCGCCTGATTGAGCCGACTTCGGGCAGAGTTATCTGGGACGGGGTGGATATCACCTCGGCGTCGGGCGCCGAGCTGCGGCTCATCCGCCGGCGCATCGGCATGGTCTTCCAGCAGTTCAATCTGGTCAAGCGCTCAAAGGTCATGACCAACGTGCTGGCGGGGCGATTGGGCTACGTCCACCCGCTGACCAGCCTGGTCGGCCTGTGGTCCATCGGCGATCGGGAGCGGGCCCTCGGAGCTCTGAGGCGCGTCGGGATTGCCGACAAGCTCGGCGTCCGCGCCGATACCCTCTCGGGGGGCCAGCAGCAACGCGTCGGCATTGCCCGGGCCCTTATGCAGGAGCCGAGGTTGATTCTGGCCGACGAGCCCGTAGCCTCGCTCGACCCGGTGCTGTCACACAGCATCCTCCAGTACCTCGAGCAGCTCAACCGGGAAGAGCGGATCACCGTCCTTTGCAGCCTGCATTTCCTGGATCTGGTGCACCGCTACGCCACGCGCGTGGTCGGGCTCAAGGATGGGATCGTCGTCTTCGAGGGATCCCCGGGAGAAATCGATCGAGCGCGCTTCAAAGAGATCTACGGCGAAGAAGCCGAAGAGGTCCGCTCCGGCATGGCGTCGTAAGCCGGCTGCATGCTCCCCCCGGTCGCCTCGCTTCTCGTTCCCGGTCTAGGTCAATTCATAGCAGGCCGTCGCGCCCGAGGCATTGCCGTCTTCGCGGTGGTCCTGACCATGGTGGCCCTGGTAGCCTGGTGGTCGCTCCCGCCCCAGGTCCGCCTCGATTCGCCGATCCCTGGCCGGGACGAGCCCGGCAACGCCAACTGGCTGATCCTTATCGGCATCGTGTGGCTGTGGAACGTGTGGGACGCGGTCCGTCCCAGCCGGCAAGGCTGGATTCCGATCGCGGCCTCGGCGCTTCTCTTCTACGCCGTCGGATGGCAGGCGATCGGCGGCAACGTCGGCCTGCTGGCCCAGAACATTCGGCGAACCGGGCAGATCGTTGGCCCGATGCTGCGGCCGGATCTGGTTCAGCCACGGGCGGAAGTCCGCGAATTATGGGTGCCGCTACTCGTGCCGTGCCCGGCCGAGCTTCCCTCGCCGAGCACGAACGCGACCGAGGACGGGAGCATGACGCTCGGTCTGGCGGTTGGCTGCGCCGCGGTGGGAGACACGATCCAGGCGGCGGGTGCAGGTTTCTGGCCCGACGTCGCGGCCGAGATGATCTGGCAGAGCCCGATCGGGGACTTGTTCCCCCTGCGCCATTCCGTGACCAAGGAGAACCTGACGGCGACGGTCGACTCGCTTGGCAACCTGACCGCCGCTGTCGTGGTGCCCCTGGCGATCCCGCCCGGCCGCAATCGGAATCTGCCGGATGAACAGCGGCTGTATATCCGCCAGTCGCGAAGCATTGGCGGCATCGAGTTGTCCCTCAACGGCAACTTCGTCGTCAAGGGCCTGCTCGAATCGATCGCCATCGCCATCATGTCGACGACCTTTGGCGCCGTCCTGGCTCTCCCCTTGAGCTTCCTGGCCGCCCGCAACCTCATGTCGGCCAACCTGCTCACCAAGGCGATCTACTACGGCGTACGCACTCTGCTCAACATCGTTCGCTCCATTGAGGCGCTGATCATCGCCATCATCTTCGTCAACATCGTCGGGCTCGGGCCGTTCGCCGGGATGCTGGCCATCACGATCCATACTGTTGCGGCGCTCGGCAAGCTGTTCTCGGAGGTCGTCGAAGGCATCGATCCGGGCCCGATCGAGGCCATCCACGCCACAGGCGCCAGTTGGCTGCAACTGGTCCGCTACGCCGTGGCTCCCCAAATCGTCGTACCCTTCACCTCGTTCACGATCTACCGCCTTGAGATCAACGTGCGGACAGCGACCATCGTCGGCTTCGTCGGCGGCGGCGGGATCGGCTTCTTCCTGGTGCAGTGGATCCAGTTGAGCGACTACCGGGCCGTCGGAGCAGCGTTGTTCGGCATTTTCCTGGTGGTCACGGTCATGGATTTCATCAGCGCCCGTATCCGGGCGAGGTTGGTCTAGCGTGGCGGCCGAAGCGACGCCCCCCGCACCTCGACGCCGGGTCGTCGACGTGGCCCGTCGGACAATTCTGGTCCTGGCCGTCGCCGCGGTTTACGTCTTGGCCTGGCGGGGTTCCGACATCGATTTCGCTACGCTCTTCGGCTCGTTGGAGAAGGGTTTGCCGCGCCTGCAGGCGTTCCTTACACCGGATCTGGTGGGCTACGACATCGAGCCCATCACCGTGCAGCTACCGTTCCCTGTGCCGTGCGGCTCCGCCCCGAATCCCGAGGTGCCGACCGCCGGGCCTCGCCTGGTGCCAAGCATTCCCTGCGCCGATCCACCCGATGCCTTCATCGTGGAGGGCTTCGATCTGGCGCCGAACGCCGACCTCCAGCTGCGTTGGCGCCTACCAAGCGGCGACTACCTGCCGGGGCCTTTCACACGAACGGATGCAAACGGCCACTTCCAGCGGGAAGCCGAAGCGCGCCCGATCGTCGCCACCCGAGACGGGGTGCCGAGCCAGCTCGAGGTCGAGGTGCTGGTGGAGGTCGGCCGGCCGCACCCCAGCGATACGGTGTACACCGTCCTCGACTACCTGATTGTCACCCTGTTCATGGCGCTCATCGCGACAACGCTCGGTACGATCGCCGCCGCTCCTCTCAGCTTCCTGGCAGCGCGCAATATCACCTGGCGCGGCCCGATCGGAAAGCCGGCCTACCTGGCGGTCCGTACCTTCTTCAACATCTTCCGCGCCCTGGAACCGATCATCATCGCCACGGTATTCGGATTCTGGGTGGGTTACGGCGCCTTCGCCGGCATGCTGGCGCTGTCCGTCGTTACCATGGCTTCGCTGGGTAAGCTGTTCTCGGAAGCGATTGAGAACATCGACCCCGGCCCGGTCGAGGCGTTAACGGCCACGGGAGCCAACCGCCTGCAGGTGATCGTCTACGGCGTGGTACCCCAGATCGTCCCCGATTTCCTGTCGTACATCATCTACCACTGGGACATCAACGTGCGGATCTCCACGGTTATTGGTTTCGTCGGGGGGGGCGGCATCGGCTACTACCTGTCGCAGATGATCAACACCGGGGCAGACAGCAAAGCCGCCACGGCCATCTGGGCCATCATCATCGTCGTGTGGCTGATGGACTACTTGAGCTCTTATGTGCGCCATAAGGCCATCTGACCTAGCCAGCTCCCCGCGAGCTTGAAGCTCGCCGGGAGCCGGTTCGGCCGCAGTGATATAATCCGCCGGACTGCGCCAGGCGACCGATGAACGAGCCCGTTCTCGTCATCAATGTGAACTATGAGCCGCTCAACGTGTGCTCGACGCGCCGCGCCCTGGGCCTGCTGCTCACCGGCCGCGCCGAAATGGTCGCCAACGGCCGCGGCTACGTCCACACCGTCCGACTGACCATCCCTCGTCCTTCCGTCATTCGCCTCGACCGGATGGTCCGGCGGCCGCGGCCAAAGGTTCGCCTGACCAAGCGCGAGCTCTTCCGTCGCGACAACTTCACCTGCCAGTACTGCGGACAGCGGGTGCCGCGCCTGACGATCGATCACGTCGTTCCCCGTCATCGGGGCGGCGAGCACATCTGGTTAAACCTGGTGACGGCCTGCCCGGCTTGCAACCTGCACAAAGGCGGGCGGACGCTGGGCGAAGCGCACATGCTGCTGCAGCGGCGCCCCTGGGAACCGATGGCGACAACGGCGTATCTTTTCGGACCGATGCTGGAATCCAACCAGGAGTGGCGCCCCTACCTGGAAGGCTGGTAGGCCCTCGCCGGACTCGGTTTGTCCGACGATGTCGCAGGGGCGAAGCGTCCCTCGACTAGCTCGGGACACGTGTTTCGCCCCTACGGTTTCTTGTCCGGCATCACCCACTCGAGAAAGGCCCGCAGACTGCCGGCGACGATCCCCTGGC
>CAZMVJ010000146.1:0-7091 GCA_964569445.1 uncultured Anaerolineaceae bacterium
ACTCGCTGCAGTATCCAGGGGTTTGCCGGCGGGATTCGGATGACCGAGCCGGACCTGCCGGCCTTCGGCGGGTTGTGCCGCGCCCCGGCCCAGGGCGGTCGCAGCCAGGTGATCGGCCTGATCTACGAGATCAGCATCGAAGACGACGATCTGGCGCGTCAACTGGCGGCCTCGGACGTCCCGCAAGAGGAAGTCCGGCTGGATCAACAGTTCGTTCGCCCGATCCCGATCGAAATCCTGGCGCTCAGCCTCGGCTACCACAACGGCGAGAGCTACATCTACGATCTGCCGCCCCAGCCGCCGAACACCCTGGCCGACATCCACAGCCTCCCGCCCAACGAAGTGCGCCAGTTCACGGCCTCGCTGGCGTTCCTGCCTTTGATTCTGGCGGCGCCGCAGCTCCCGACCGACAGCCTGCTGGCCGCGACCTTCCGCCTGGCGGCCCAGGCCCGCCCCGAGTCGGAGCGCCGCGCCTTTCTGGTCTCTGCCGGACGCGAGTGTGCAAGGCTCCTCTCCGGCGACCTGGGCCGAGTCAACAACCTGGTGCGGAGCCTGCAGGGATAGCATGGGCTTAGCGAGCGACCGTCTCCGCCTCACCGCGAGTCGATCTCTCCCGGCAGGCGGTCCTGTATCGTCCCATGCCGCTCGGCGGCTATCCTTTTCCCCTCCCCCTTTCAGGGGGAGGGAGAGGGTGGGGGTGGGTCTGCTGCGTCACGCGACCCCCACCCCACCCCTTCCCCTTGCAGGGGGAGGGAGGTGCATCTGGTGAACCTTCGTGACTGAAGCCCCCTCCCTCGACTCCTACTTCGGCCCGCGCTCCGGCGAAGCCCCGCTGGGCATGGTCGTCGGGGGTTCGCTCTCTGGCGGCCTGCTGGTCAACCTCAACCCGCAGCTCTCCATCGAACACCTGGCCGTCGGCCGCTACGTCGTGATCGAAGGCGCCAGCGGCAGCCGTTTTTTCGGATTGGTCACCGACATCGCGCTGGACGCTATCAATCCCGATCTGGTGCGCCAGCCGCCGCCGGCCGGCGACGCCTTTGCCGCCGAGGTGTACTCCGGTGGGCTGGCCTTCGGCGCCCTGAAGATCACGCCGATGCTCGTGCTCCATCCGGGCGAGGACGAACCGCGTCCGGTCAAGACCGTGCCGGCCCACTTCACCGCCGTCTTCGAAGCGACGGCGCGCGACGTCGAGCAGGTGTTCGGGCGGGAAGACAAGGACCACTTCTTTCTCGGCACGCCGCTCGACATGGAACAGGTCCACATCCATCTCGACCTGCAGCGCCTGGTCGAGCGCTCCTCGGGCGTCTTCGGCAAGAGCGGCACCGGCAAGTCCTTCATCACCCGAACGCTGCTGGCAGGCGTCATCCGCTCGCGTCTGGCGTCGGTGCTGATCTTCGACATGCATAATGATTACGGCTGGACGGTCCGCGGCGAAGCCGAGCGCGAATTCAAAGGCTTGCGTCAACTCTTCTCCGACGGTTCGGTGAGCGTCGTCACACTCGATCCCCAGACATCGGCGGCGCGCAACAGCAAGATCGACCGGGTGCTGCAGATCGGCTACGACCAGATCGAGCCGGAGGACGTCGAGCTGCTGGCGGGCCTGCTCGGCCTGAGCGACGTCCAGATCGGGGCGCTGTACTGGCTGCGGCGGCGGCTGGGCAAGTCGTGGATCGCCAAGTTGCTCTCGGAGGAGAAAGACGCCGAGCTCGACAAGATGCTCGAGGACGAATCGATCGTCAAGGGAACGCTGTACGCTATCCAGCGCAAATTCGAGCTATTCCGTCGCCTGGAGTTTCTGGTCCCGGGGGAGTCGGAAGACGTCGTGGAAGACATCTTCCTGCGCCTCAGCCGCAAGACCAGTGTCGTGCTGGAGTTCGGGCGTTACGGCAACACGCTCGAGGCGTACGTGCTGGTGGCCAACTTCCTCACCCGGCGCATCCACGAACGCTACGTCCGCCAGATGGACCGGGCCGTCGGAAAGACGGCCGATGAGCCGCACCCGCTGACGATCGTCATCGAGGAGGCGCACAAGTTCCTCGACCCGCAGCGGTCGCGTCATACCATCTTCGGCACCATCGCCCGCGAGCTGCGCAAGTACAACGTGACGCTGCTGGTGGTCGATCAGCGGCCGAGCGGGATCGACGAAGAGGTCATGAGCCAGATCGGGACGCGCATCAGCTGCCTGCTCGACAACGAGGCCGACATTCGGGCGGTCTTTTCCGGGGTGAGCGGGGCGACGACTCTGCGCGAGGTCCTGGCCCGCCTCGACACCCGTCAGCAGGCGTTGATCCTGGGCCACGCCGTGCCGATGCCGGTGGTGATCCGCGTGCGCGATTACGACACGGCCTTGTACGCCGCTCTGGGCGCGGCGGCGGACGATCGGGAAGTGCAGCGGCGAGGGGCCAAGGCTGCCCGCGACTTGTACGGAGACTGACATGCGCCCTGTCCGTTTCCATTCTCTGTTCGATCGAACGGTCGCCCGCCCGCGGCCGACTCACCGTATCCTATCGGCGGCCCGGAATCGCACCTAAGCCGAGGTGCAGCAGCAATTGCGCCGGTCCATCACGTCTCTGCTGGATGGCATGCAGAAAGGGAAACCGACGGGAAACCTGCCTTGGGAAGTGAACGCCCTGGCGGCCTACGAGAAGGAACTGCAGGAGGTCAGCACCTGGCCGTACAACCCGGCCACCCTGCGGACATTGGCGGCCTCGGTCCTGTTCCCCGTTGCGACGTTGCTCGCCCGACGGGTCTTTGAGGTGTACATTCAATAGGCGGCCGGGCGCCTCCAACTGCGTGAGGCGCTTTCGGCGGATGGGCCGCATTCCGAAAGGAAAGCCATGAGCCGATATGTCTTGCTCGCTCTCATCGCCGCCCTGGCCCTGGCCGGCTGCCTGCCGCAGCCGTCCACGCCGGTGAACGTCGACGACCTGGTGGCGACGACGGTCAGCAGCACCCTCACGGCTCAGGCACCGCCCCCAACGGTGCCCCCGACGGAGCCGCAGGTGACGGTCGATACCCCGGCCGCCACCTCCCCGCCAACGGCGACGGAGCCGCCGACTCTGATTCCGTCAACAGAGACGACGACCCCCACCGCCACATCTCCGGCGACCACCACGCCAACGCCGATCGCCGGTGACCCGCGCACGACGCTGGGCGGGCCGACTTGGCGCGACCCGCTCGACAGCGGGAGCGGGTGGAACCTGGGCGAGGACTCGTACACGGTGGCAAGCGTCGAAGCCGGAGAGCTCGTCCTGACGGGTAGGTCGACGCTCGACGGCTGGCGCATCACAGGGCAGGAGGTCCAGGATGCCTACCTCGAGGCGACGATCGAAGCCGACGACTGCACCGGTTCGGATCATTACGGACTGATGTTTCGCGTCCCCGATTTCCATAATCCGAACGAAGGCTACCTTCTGGGTTTCACCTGCGACGGCCGCTACTGGTTGCGCTCGTGGGACGGTGTACAGATGGAGACCCTCGTCCCGCTCACCGCCTCGGCCGCCATCAACGCCGGGAGTGGCAAGACGAACCGGGCCGGCGTGATGACCGACGGCGATCGCCTCGCGCTCTATGCCAACGGTACGCTGCTGCAGGAGATCGTCGACGACACCTGGAGCGACAAGGGCGGTTTCGGGGTCTTCATCGGCGCCCGCAAGACCGAAGGATTCACAACCCGGATGGACGAGATCGCCTACTGGGATCTCCCGTAGGCCCGACTTGTTCGTTGGCTGAGAAGGACGGCGGGGAGGCAACGCCTCCCCGTTCCTTTTCGACCTGCACCTATCCTGCCATCGCAGCCGGAGGCTGCAAGGAGCACTTTGCCAAGATCGAGCCTCCTCGGTCCCGTGTCGCCCATTCTTGCGGGCCGACGTCGAGTGCCCGAGGACGGCCCGGAACGTGGGTCTGATCGATGATCGATGAGGATTCAGGCGCAGGCTGAGACGGCATTCTTGCTTGCGACGGGCGAGCCGGCCGGATCTAGCCGGCGAACGAGTGGCAATCCTGGCAGACCGTCGCCGCCGTTGACTCTACGAGGAAACCGATTTTCGGGTCCCCGCCGGCGACATGCCCGTTGTGGCATGAAACGCACGTGGCGGCATGCGCCGGGTCCTGGGCCTGCCACAGGGGTAGGAATCGGTGGAAATGATTGTTGAAGTCCGCGCGCCGCGTCACGTCGGCGTGGCACTTCAGACAGTGATCGTCACCGAGCGGCACGGTCGTCACCGCCGGGCTTCGATAGTGACCCGAGTCGTAGGCCAGCAGATCGGGGAACGCGACCGTCGTCATCGCCGTCAAGCGCCCGATCGAGCCCCGCCCGCTATGACACTGGATACATTCCACTCGCTTGGCTCCGTGCGCCGAAGCCAGGTCGACCGGCGACGCCAGCGACTGGGTGAAGTATTGCGACTCGGGCTCGGTATGACACGAGGCACAAAAGGCATCGTTGTTTTCCACATGGGCGCCGTAAGCAACGGAGACGCCGGCAGCCGTTAGCGCCAAGAGAGCGATCGCCACCGGGAAGACAAGCCATCCGATCGCTGCCTTTCGGCGGACCCTGGTTTGGGAGGATTTGCGCATTTGATTCCCCGGAAGGTTGGCATGAAGCCTAACCTCCACAGCTAAGCACCAGATGAGACCGTGGGTCGGGAGGAACGAAACGGACTGCGACGTCTCGCGGACACTCCGGGCCTGAGAGGCTCTGGAGGGGAGAACCTTGATTTCATAGAACGTTTGTGCTATGCTGGTTCCAATGGACCCCCAGGCCCCGTTCGCCAACTCTTTGGACGACACTCGGTGGGAAGCAGACCGCGGCCCGGGGCGAGCCCTGCCGCGTGCCGCAGGCCGGACGCCTTGCAGCGCCGGCCCCTTCCAGACTCGCAACGGACGCGAATCAGCTGTCACCGATGCTCGGGGACGGGAGCTCCCGATCTACCAGTCCGTCGGCCTTGGCGGCCGGCCTTTTCCCCTGCTCAAGGCAATGCTGACCACGGCCTGCGAGCGCGATAGTCACTACTGTGCCTTTCGCGCCGGCCGCGACATGCGCCGGGCGGCTTTCAAACCCGAGGAGATAGCGCGGGCGTTCGACGAATTGCACCGCGCCGGGCTCGTCGAGGGGCTGTTTCTCTCGACCGGCATCTTCGCCGGTGGCGTCAATACCCAGAACAAGCTGATCGACACGACCGAGATCCTTCGCCGTCGCTTGGGCTTCCGCGGCTATCTCCATCTCAAAGTCATGCCCGGCGTCGAGCGGGGGTCAGGTCGAACGGGCGATGCTCCTGGCCGACCGGGTCTCGATCAATCTGGAGGCCCCCAACGCCGGCCGCCTCGAGCGCCTGGCTCCTCAAAAGAACTTCGACCGCGAGCTGCTGGCCCTCTGACATGGATGGAAGAGATCCGGACCGCGAAGCCGCTCGGCGCGCAGCGGCGAGCGTCGAGCGCCACCCAGTTCGTCGTCGGCGCTGCCGGCGAGAGCGACGTGGAGCTCCTGGCGACGACCGAGCGCCTGTACCGGCAGGCCGGCCTGCAGCGGACCTATTTTTCCGCCTTCGAGCCGCTACGCGACACGCCGCTCGAGAACCACCCACCCGAGAGCCCTCTTCGAGAACATCGCCTCTATCAGGCTTCGTATCTTCTGCGCGATTATGGCTTTGACCTGGAGGAGCTGCCGTTCGACTCGGACGGACGCCTTCCGCTGGATCGGGATCCGAAACGGGCGTACGCCGAGCTGCACCTGACCGAGTCGCCGATCGAACTCAACCGCGCCTCCCCGGGAGAGCTGCGCCGCGTGCCCGGCATCGGCCCGCGATCGATCGAGAAGATCCACTCGGCCAGGCGCACCCACCGCCTGCGTGACACCGGGCACCTGCGCTCCCTGGGGATCCTGGCCGAACGCGCGGCGCCGTACATCTTGCTAGGCGGAAAGCGGCCTCCCCTGCAGCGCCCGATGCCCTTCGGGGACCGCCGTGCCGAGTCAACCTGAGCCAGCCGCCGGACCGCCAGAAGGCCGGAGTGGAGGGACATCATGCAACCAGCCATCCTCGAACAGGTACGCGCCAGCCTGCTCGACAAGCGCGCCGCGCTCAGCCAGTGGCTCGCTCGTACGCCCGCCCCGGCCCGGGCCATCAGCCTGGGACCGGCCGGCGAGGCGGCCGTGACGGATCACCTCGACAGCCTGGAGGAGCACATCGCCGAGGCCGATGCCGGCCAGCTCGGGCTGTGCACCGTGTGCCATGACTTCGTCGACAGCAAGAGGTTGGTGGCCGACTACACCGCCCAGGTTTGCCTGGATCATCTTTCGCCCGAGGAGGCCTCCCGCCTCGAGCAGGAGCTCGAGATGGCTCAAGTCGTCCAGCGGGCGTTGCTTCCCGGCGAGGCGCCCGACCTCCCGGGGCTCCAGGTGGCGGCCTTCACCCGCCCGGCCCAGATCATCGGCGGCGACTACTTCGACTTCCTGAGCTACCAGGGAGAGGTTGTCGGGTGGGCAGTGGGCGACGTCGCCGGACACGGCGTGGCGGCCAGCCTGCACATGGCCGGACTGCAGGCGCTCTGCCGGGCGATCATCCCCACAAGCGACGGGCCGGCGGCGGCGGCGCAGAAGATCCAGCGCTTGTTCGTGCACAACTCGCGCTACACCACCTTCGTCAGCCTGTTCCTGGCGGCGTACGCCCCTTCCAGTCGGACTCTCACCTACTGCAACGCCGGGCACAATCCGCCGCTGCTGATGCCGGGAAACAGCAGCTCGGAGGCGGCAGCCCGCTGGCTCCAACCGACCGGGGCGGCCATCGGTCTGGTCGAGGAAGGCACCTATACCGAGGAACGCCTCGTCCTGCGGCAGGGCGATCTGCTGGTGATGTACACCGACGGTGTCGTCGAGGCGACCAACCGCGAGGGCCGTCCATTCGAGGCGGCCCGCCTGGCCGAGGTCGTCGCCGGGGTGCGACGGGCGCCGCCCGGGGAGGTCGTGCGCGCCATCACGCAGGCGGTGGAGGACTTCCTCGCCGGCGGCGAACCGGCCGACGACATGACGCTGGTCGTCGCGCGAGTGGATTGATATCAAAGCTTCCCGCGAGCTTGGAGCTCGCGGGAAGCTT
>CAZMVJ010000147.1:0-7067 GCA_964569445.1 uncultured Anaerolineaceae bacterium
GCCGGGCGGCGCCGACCTTCGACGTACTGATCGAGATCCTCGACCGCGAGCGGCTGGCGGTGCACCATGATGTCGCCGCCGCCGTCGACGCCATGCTGCGCGGCCGGCCCCTCCCACCTGAATTGCGGGGGCACGACGAGACCGGCCAGGTACTGATTGAGACGCCCAAGTCGCCGCGCGGCGCGCAATCCCCGGGCTGGTCGGGCCGCGGCGACGGCGGCTACCGCCGCCAGGCGGCCCTGCCGACCGCCCCGCCCTCCGGCAACGGCGACTTGCCTTTCTCGCCAACGCCGCCCCGCCTGCCGGGAGCCCCGCTCCAATCGATCCGGGTCTACCCTTACGGCGTCGCCCGCAGCCGGCTGCAGCAAGCGGCGCGCCGCATGCATGTGCCGGTGATCATGGCCGATGATGCCGCCGAGGCCGATGCCATCGTCACGCTGCGGTCGTATTACCGCCGGCGACAGAAGTTCCTGAGCGAAGCCGAGGCGCGCCGAATGCCGGTCTATGTTCTGCGGTCGAACTCGGTCGGGCAGATGGAGGACTTCCTGTCGGACCTGTTCAACCTGCAGGAGCCGCGCATCGACAACGCCGACATGCAGGAAGCGTTGGACCAGACGCAGCAGGCGATTCAATCGATCCTCGACGGCGCCCGCTCCGTCGACCTGCCGCCCGCCTCCGCTTACCTGCGCCGGCTGCAGCATCAGTTGGCGCGCCAGGCCAACCTGATTTCTCACTCCTACGGCAAGGAACCGCGCCGGCGAGTGAGGATTTTCCGGGAATGAGGGCGATCTCGCTTGTCATTCCGAGCGCCCCGCAGGGGCGCGAGGAATCCCTGAGGCGCGCAGGAGGGATGGCGGTCCGGGGCGCGACTTCTCGTGTGCAGGTCATGGGGATTCCTCGCTCCGCCCTCGACGGAGGAACAAAGCGCGCCGACAAGAGATCGGGGCGTCGCTCGGAATGACATTTCCGATGGCTACGGACCCGACGATAGACCGTTTCGGAGGACAATGACTCTCTTTGTCACCCTCGAAGGCCCCGATGGCGGAGGCAAATCCACCCAGGCCCGGCAGTTGGCAGAGCACCTGCGCGGCCTGGGCCATGACGTGTTGATGACCCGCGAACCCGGCGGGACGGCCATCGGTGACCAGATCCGGCGAGTCATCACCGACCTGGGCAATACCCCGATGCATCCCCGCACCGAAATCCTGCTGTTTTCGGCCTCCCGCGCCCAGCTATGCCACGAGGTCATCTGGCCGCACCTGCAGGCCGGCGGCGTCGTCGTCTCCGACCGCTTCTTCGATTCGACCTTCGCCTATCAGGGCTACGGCCACCGGCTCGACCTGGAGGCGCTGCGTGCCATCACTGCCTTCGCCACCGGTGGTCTGGTGCCCGACATGACTCTCATGCTCGACCTCCCGGCGGAGGAAGGGTTGTTGCGCCGCAAGAAGGACGGCGGCTGGAACCGGCTCGATGCCTACAACCTGGAATTCCATCAGCGCGTCCGTCAGGGGTATTTTGCGCTGGCCGCCGCCGACCCGAAACGCTGGCTGACGGTCGATGCCTCCCAGCCGGCCGAGGCAGTCCAGGCCGAGATCCGACGTCTGGTCGAAAAGCGATTGGGGCCTCCTGCCGCGTGACCGCGACTCGCACACGATCGAGCCGGTCCTCGAAGCCGGGCACACGGCGGCCTGCGGCGGCGGCCTCAGCCCTCGCCCCCGTACCTCCCTCCGAGGATCCGCCGCTCAGCCTGCTCGACCGTTGGATCCGCCTGCTCGACCGTTCGCCCGCCCGGCCCTGCCCCCTGACCATGGCACCCTTGTCAGAAGGGCGCCGCCTGCGCTAGATTGGGGCCGTGACCCGCGGCCTTCTGATCGCCCTCCCCGTTGGCGGACTGGCGCTCATCGTCGGATTCGCCGCCGGCCTGGCCGTCCCGGGGAATCCCCTGGCGGCTGCGACGGCAACACCCGCGGCCACGTCCACCGCCTCCCCTTCGGCTACGGCCACAGCCACTGCCACACGAACGCCCACTGCCGCCGACACCCCGACGCCCACCGTCACTCCCGCACCGAGCGATACCCCCACGCCCGCCGGCCCGCCGACCGAGACCCCGCGTCCGAGTCGCACGCCATCGATCACACCCACGCCGACCTTCGACCCCCCCGAAGGTCGCGTCCTACAGCAGGCCAACTGCCGCTACGGCCCCGGCGCCGCCTACCTCTATGAATGGGGCCTGTACCCGGCCAATCACGTCGACATCCTGGCCACCAACCAGTTGCGCGACTGGTATTACATTCACCCCTGGTATTTCCTGGGCGACTGCTGGGTGCGCGCCGAGCTGATCGAGGTCCTGCGCGGCGACACCTCCACGCTGCCGCCGTTCTACGGGATCCTCCCGTTCTCGGAGCTGTACAAGCCCCCGCGCACCGTCAGCGCCGTCCGCAGCGGCGACGAGGTCACCATCAGCTGGTCATCGGTGTGGATGACGGAGGAGGACTACGTCGGCTATCTCATCGAGGCGTGGCTGTGCGTCGACGGGCAACTGATTTTCACCCCGATCGCCGTCGACGGGCTCGTCTACACTGTGCGCGATGAGGCCGGCTGTCTGCAGCCGTCGAGAGCCCGCGTCTACACCGCCGAGATGCACGGCTACACCGAGTGGCGCCTGGTGCAATGGCCCGTCCATGATGGGGCCACGCCCACCACCGTGTCTTTCCCCTGACGTCCGTTCTTTCCCGATCGCCGCGCGTATAATCTTGTTCCGCCGCCCGGCGCGCTGAGCGAAGTCGAAGCGCGCCGTCAGCCGCAGTACACCAGCGCTGGCGTCCTTCGACTGCGCTCAGGACGCCTGAGAGGGAACGCGGCAAACTTCGATCCCCGCTTCCTTCGAGATGGCCGCCAAGCAGGTCCCCGACGGATCAGGGGGCGAAAGCAAGGCGCATCCCGTCCGCCAAGGAGATTTGTCGATGCTCAACCTGCTCCTCGTCCTGCGCGTGATTCACATCCTCGGAGGTGTCTTCTGGGCCGGCTCGAGTTTTCTGCTGACCGGTTTCATCGAGCCCACCGTCCGCGCCGCCGGTGACGACGGCCGCCGCTTCATGCAGCGCTTCAACAGTCACAGCCGCTTCACAGCGGTGGTGGCCGCCGCCGCCGGCGCGACGGTGCTGGCCGGCCTGTGGCTGCTGTGGATCGTTTCCGGGGGCAGCGAGGCCTTCTTCCAGACCGGCCGGGGTCTCGGCCTGACCATCGGCATGCTGGCCGGCATCCTGGCCTTCATCCTCGGTTTCGTCATGCAGAATCGCCCGCTGCGCCGTATGGCAGCGATCGGTGGCGTGGTCGCCGCTGCCGGTGGACCTCCATCTGCAGTCCAGGCGGCCGCGATGGAGGGACTCATGGGAACCGTCCGCCTCGGCGGCCGCCTGGTTGCCGGCCTGCTGCTGATCGCCGTGGTCACGATGGCGACGGCCCGTTACTGGCCTTCCTGAGCCCTCGGACGGGCCGTTCATCCTGGCAAGCGCCGCCGTTCGCAAGGTGCCCGTCCGACCGGGCCACGCGAGAATGATGGTCCCGCGTCGGAGGCCGGCATGCGTCCTCGATTCCAGATCCTCAGCCTCGGCCTGCTGGCTCAGATCCTCGACGAGGCTTTCCAGCTCCTGATCGACCCCGGCGTCCGCGTCCACAACGACCAGGCGCTGGGGCTGCTGGCCGAAGCCGGGGCCACGGTCGACCGGGAGCGGCAAGTCGCACGCATCCCCGAAGCGCTCGCTCGCCAGGCGCTCGAGGGCGCCCCGCGTGAGTTCACTCTGTACAACCTGGACGGTCTGCCGGCCGTTGTCTATGGCGGAGACCATGTTCAATTCGATCCCGGTTCGGCTGCCATCTCGATCCTCGATCCGGCGACGCAGCAGCAGCGGCCGCCGCTTACAGCCGATCTGATCCGACTGGTCCAGCTCGTCGAAACCCTGCCCCAGATCGACGCCCAGAGCACCGCCATGGTGTGCGCCGACGTCGTCGAGGAGATCGGCGATCTGTACCGCCTGTATTTGGCGCTGCACTTCATGCGCAAGCCGATCATCACCGGCGCCTTCCGCAAGGACACCTGGTGGTCGATGAAGGACATGCTGGCTGCCGTCGCCGGCGGCGAGCAGGCCCTGGCCGAGCGGCCGATCGCCGTCTTCGATGTGTGCCCATCACCGCCGCTGCTTTGGTCGGACCTGACCTGCCAGAACCTGATCGACTGCGCCCGGGCGATGATTCCAGCCGAGCTGGTGTCGATGCCGCTGGCCGGCGCCACCGCCCCGGTCACGCTGGCCGGCGCACTGGTCCAGCACACGGCCGAGAATCTGAGCGGCGTGACGATCGGCCAGCTGGCGCGGCCCGGTTCGCCGATCGTGTGGGGCGGCTCCCCGGCCGTCTTCGACATGCGTCACGGCACGACTCCGATGGGCGACGTCGGGACATGGATGATCGACTGCGCCTATGCCGAGATCGGCAAGTCGCTCGGTCTGCCGACGCATGCCTACCTGGGGATGAGCGACGCCAAGATCGTCGATGCCCAGGCCGGCCTCGAATCGGCCGGAGGGACGATCCTGGCGGCGTTGGCCGGAGTCAACATGGTCTCCGGCGCCGGGATGATGGATTTCGAGTCGTGCCAGAGCCTGGAGAAGCTGGTGATCGACGCCGAGATCATCGGGATGGCCAAGCGTCTGCTGGCCGGCATCGAACGGCGCGACGACCCGATCGCCCTGCCGCTGATGCGCCAGCTCGGTCATCGCGCCGACTACCTGGCCCAGGAACACACGCTGCGTTGGTTCCAGCAGGAGTCGTATATCCCGTCGGCCATCGTCGACCGGGGCTCACTGGACGCGTGGCGGGCGCAGGGCGGGCCGTCGACCTTCGAGCGGGCCCGCCAGCACGTGGACAAGCTTCTGGCGACATATCGCCCGCCCGATCTTCCAACGGAGACCCGGCGGGAGCTCCGCCACATCGCAACCAACGCTGCCCGGACGTTCGGAATGGATCACCTTCCGGTCGAGGAGGCCGAGCTTACCGGCCTCGCCACCGCCGCGCCTCGCCTTTGACGGGGCGACCTGCTGGGAGCCGCCGATGACCGACGCTCTGCTCGTGCAACTCACCGCCTCCGTGGTCAATGGCAAGGCGCAGGAGGCGGCCGACCTCACCCGTCAGGCCCTGGCCGCCGGCCTCGAGCCGCTGGTCATCATCGATCAGGGTTTGCGACATGGAATGGACGTCGTCGGAGAACGGTTCTCCTGTGGGGAGGCCTTTATCCCCCACCTGGTCCTCGCCGGACGGGCGATGCAGTCCGGGATGAACGTGCTCGAGCCCGAAATGAAACGGCGCGGCCAGAGAACCAGGCCGGCGGGGACGGCCGTCATCGGGACCGTCAAGGGCGACATCCACGAGATCGGCAAGAGTCTGGTGGGCATCATGCTGACGGCCAGTGGCTTCGAAGTCCACGACCTGGGAGTCGACGTCCCGGTCGAGACGTTTGTCGCCAAGGTCAAGGAGACGGGGGCTCAGATCCTGGGCCTCTCCGCCCTGCTGACGACGACCATGGTCGTCCAGCGCCGAGTGATCGAGGCCCTACGCGCGGCCGATGTGCGCGGCCAGGTGAAAGTGCTGGTTGGCGGTGCTCCTGTCGGGCGGGCGTGGGCCGAGGAGATCGGCGCCGATGGCTACGCCGATGACGCCCGCGGCGCGGTGGCGGAGGCCAAGCGCCTACTGGCCGGGATCGGCTCCTCGGCGGGGGCAGCCTCTCGTCTCTCGCCTCCTCCGGCAGCGGAGTGAGGTCGGCGATTGGCGATGAGCAGCCACCTTGCCTTGTTGCGGAGAGGGGCGTAAAGTGTCCACCGGAGAGGTGCTCTCCGAAAGAGGTAGAAGATGGAACACGCCTCGGCGATCAACTCACTGAAGCCCCACTTCCGGTTTCCCCTGAGGGGCGATCGGGTTGCCGAGCGTTTCCTCATCGGATCCGCGTTGTTCCTGGCGAGCTTCATCATCCCCATCCTTCCGGCGCTGTTTGTTGTCGGCTATGCCGTTCAGGTGATGCGGCGGGCGACCGCCGGCGAAGCCCCGTCGATGCACGCCTGGCAGGACTGGGGAACGATGCTCAAAGACGGATTCCGCGCCTGGGTCATCTCATTCGTGTTCTTTCTCCCAGGAATCGTCGTCTTGCTGGCGGGCTACGGCGCCTACTTCGCATCCTTCCTGGTGTCGAGCACCTTGTCGGGAAACGAATCGGATGCGGCGTTTGTGCTGCCGTTTCTGCTCGGGTTGGTCAGCCTGTTCCTCGGGCTGGGCCTCGGCACGCTGCTGTTCTTGCTGGCTTCGATCCCCCTCCCCGTCGCGCTGGCCCACTTCGCCGCCGAAGACAGGTTCGCGGCGGCCTTCCAGTTCCGACAGTGGTGGCGGGTGCTGCGGGCGAATCCGCTCGGATTCTTGATCGGATGGGTGGTCGTGGTCGGCCTGATGGGGGTCGTCTACTTCCTTTCCCTGACCGCGTATTTCACTTTGGTTCTGATCTGCCTGCTCCCGTTCTTGCTGTTGCCCGCCTATTTCTATGTCGTTCTGGTGGGCGCCTCACTGTTCGGCGATCTGTACGCGGAGGGCAGGGCAAAGGCCCAGGAGCTCAGCCCCTAATCACCCGAAGGGATCGTGCTCACCGCGAGACTCGGAGCTCGCGATGAGCCTTGTTTTTTTCGCATCCCTCCGGGTAGCGCAGGCTTGAGCCTGCGTCCGAGTGTCGGCAAGGGCCGAATTAGGCCGATGGGGTCGCCGCTTCGCGCCGCCTCATCATTCGCCAGAAGATGAAGATCACCCCGGCAACCGCCGCCAGCGCAACTACAGCCGCGCCCTGATAGCCTGGGATGATCCCCAGGACCCACAGGGCGAACGGGATCCACACCGCCAGCGCCACCAACACGCTCCCCAACGCCGAAAGGCCGAGGGCCGTCCAGGCCAGCCGGACTTCGGATGTCCGGCGCAACGTTTGCAGCCAGCCATTCCACAAGACGACGGCCCAGGCGACGATTCCGATCAGCGGGGCAAGG
>CAZMVJ010000148.1:0-1362 GCA_964569445.1 uncultured Anaerolineaceae bacterium
ACCCGAAGGGGTGCAGGGCGCCACGCCCTTCGGCGCACCCGAAGGGGTGAGGGCGGGTGCCTTCGGCCTTCGCGGGAATGACATTCGCTCTTTGGGGTTTGACTCGCGAAGCCGTAGGCACGCGATGGGCTGGGGAGAGCCATCTCTCGGCTATAATGCAAATCTTCGGGGCGTGGCGCAGCCCGGCTAGCGCACCTGCATGGGGTGCAGGGGGTCGGCGGTTCAAATCCGCCCGCCCCGACTGATCGAGCTTCCCGCGAGCTTGGGCTCGCGGGAAGCTGCTCTCTCCTTCTCTTATGCGAATCCTGATCACAGGCGCAGCCGGTAACCTGGGGAGCTTTCTCGCCCACGACCTCGTCGGTGGAGCTCACAAACTGCGTTTGATGATCCATCGCACCCCGGTCGCCGCCGATCTGGCCGGGGCGGCGGGCGTGGAGGTCGTGCGCGCCGATCTGGCTCGACCCGAGTCGCTCCCTTCCGCTGTGGCGGGCGTGGATGCCATCGTTCACTTCGCCGGCGTGCTCTTCAAGCCGTTCCCCGAGCGGTTCCTTCCGACGACGAATCTCGAATACGTCGAAAACCTCGCTCGAGCCGCCGTCGATGCCGGAGTCCGGCGCTTCATCCTGGTCAGCTTCCCGCACGTCGAGGGCGAATCGACACCCGACTCGCCCAGCCGCGGCAGGTTCGACGGGGTTCCGATCTCGGTCCATGCGCGGACGCGACGAGCGGCGGAACATGCGCTGCTGGAAAGCGCGCGCGGCTCCGGCACCCGGGTTGTCATCGTGCGCTCCGGGTTGATCTACGGCCGCGGGGTTTTGATGATCGAGGCCGCTCGCTGGCTCATGCGTCGCCGGCTTCTCGGCGTCTGGCGCCGACCGACCTGGGTCCATCCGTTGGCGCTGCCGGATTTCCTGGCGAGTGTGCGCGCCGCCATCGACAAACCGGAAGTGGCGGGGGTCTACCTCCTCGGGGACGAGGGGCCGATGACGCTCCAGGACTTCCTGGACCGTATGGCGAGATGTTGGGGTTTCGCTCGCCCCTGGCGGGCGCCGGCGTCGCTGTTCTACCTGGCCGGTCTCTTGTGCGAACTGTGGGGCGCGGCCTGGGGCACCGCGGCTCCGCTAACGCGCGACTTCATTCGCATCGGCATGGTCTCGCACGTCGGGGATACGACTCTCATGCGCCGGGACCTTCTCCCGAAGTTAGCGTACCCGACTCTGGAGGACGGGATCGGGTTGCTGTGATCGCTGGTCAGCCCTTGCGCGCCTAACCCCCCTTTCCTTCCGGTACCTCCGCGCTGAGCGGAGCGGCGGCCGAGCCGCAGGCGAGGATGCCGCGAAGTCGAAGCGCGCCCCGATGGAC
>CAZMVJ010000148.1:1462-7000 GCA_964569445.1 uncultured Anaerolineaceae bacterium
GCAGGGCCTCCGCTCACGCTTCGACTTCGGCCCTGCTGCGCAGGGCCTCCGCTCAGCGCGGGACAGTCAGCTCCACTCCCGCCATCTGCTCCAGCACGCCGATCACGGCCGAGTTGTCCAGGTCGCGCATGCCCATTTCGAGCATGGCGGCGAAGAGCTGCGCGTGAATCGCCGCCGAAGGCAGCGGCATGCCGTAGGCTCGCGCCGTATCGAGCACGATCCTGAGATCCTTATCCATCATGTGGGCTTTGAACCCGGGTCCGCGCTCCCCGCGGAACAGCCGCGCAGGTTTGACGTCGAGGGTCCAGCATTGGGCCGCCCCGCCCCGAATCGCCTCGATGACCCTTTGCGGATCGACGCCGGCCTTCTGCGCCAGGAGAAGCAGTTCGCCCATCGCCACCATCTGCGCCGCCACCATGACCTGGTTGCAGGCCTTGGCCACCTGGCCGGCGCCGCTTGCGCCAACGTGGGTCAGGCTCTTGCCGATGGCGGCCAAGACCGGGCGGACCGTTTCCACCGCTGCGCCGTCGCCGCCGACCATGATCGTCAACGTCCCCTCCCGCGCGCCGACATCTCCGCCGGAGACCGGCGCATCGAGAAAGGCGATCTCCTTCTCGGCCAGGCGGGCGGCGATGGCGCGGGCTGCCTCCGGCCGAATCGTGCTGTTGTCGACGACGATCAGTCCCGGCCGCGCTCCTTCGAGGATGCCCGCCTGCCCCAGGACCACCTGCTCGACGTCCGGAGTATCCGGCAGGTTGGTGAAGACGACCTCGCTTTCGGCGGCGACCTGCGCCGGTGAATCCGCCCAGCGCGCTCCGCGGCCGACAAGCTCTTCGACGGCGGCCTTGCTCCGGTTGTGGACCGTCAGAGGAAATCCGCCTTTGAGAATATTGCCGGCGATCGCCTTGCCCATCAACCCCAGCCCGATGTAGCCCACGCGCATCGCACCCTCCTCGATCCGTCCCGCCGGTCAGACGAAAGCCTGAAAGACCCGGTTGCCGAGCAGTCTTCCTCGCGCCGATAATCGCAGTCGGTCCGGCCCACGTTCGATCAGACCGTCGGACTCGAGCCGGCCCAGCCGACGGCCGTAACGCGGCCCCACATCCTCACCGAAGCGGGCCATGAATTCCGACGGCCGTACGCCTTCGCGTGTCAAGCGGAATCCGAGCAGCATCGTCTCATCCATCTGCGTCGCCAGATCGATCGCCGTCCGATCGGCGGCCGCCGGTGAACAGGGAGCCGGGTGCGCCGGCCCACCCTCGATTCGTTCAATGTAGAGCCGAGGCGAGAGCACGTTGGCGTAGCGCCAGCCAAGAGCGCAACCGTGCGCCCCGGCCCCGATCCCCAGGTAAGGCTGATTGCGCCAGTACTGCAGATTGTGGCGGCAGGCGAAGGCCGGCAGGTCGGAACCGGCGCCGGCCGAGAGGTCCTTGGCCCAGTTGGAAATCTCGTACTGAAGATAGCCGGCCGCGGACAATCGCTCTCCGGCCCATTCGTACATCTCAGCGGCTTCGTCTGCGTCGGGCGCGGCCACCAGCCCGCGCTCGACCCACGCCCGCAGCGGAGTACCGTGCTCCAGCGACAGGGCATAGAGCGAGAGATGCTCGGGCGCCAGGTCGATCGTTCGACCGACCGTGTCGGTCCACGCCGCCATCGCCTGCCGCGGCAGACCGTAGATCAGGTCGAGGTTGAGGTTGTCGAAGCCGGCAAGGCGGGCCTGCCCGACGGCGGCCGCCACGTCGTCGAAGGTGTGAGCGCGGTCGAGCAAGCGGAGTTCAGCGGGTTGCGCCGATTGGGCCCCGAGCGAGAGGCGGTTGACTCCGGCGCGGCGCAGGCGCTCGAGGTCCTGCCGGCCAAGCGTGCCCGGGTTCGCCTCGAGGGTGATCTCGCACGAATCGGCAAGACGAAATGCGCGGTGCACGGCCCTCAGGATGGATTCGATGAGGTCGGGCGGCAAGAGGGAGGGCGTCCCTCCGCCGAAGAAGACCGTGTGGACCTCGGCCGCATCCCCTCGATGGTTGGAAAGGGCAGGCGCGACCAGGGCCAATTCCTGCTGCACCGCGGCGGCATAGGACGGCATCAAGTCTTCGAGACCGGCGTAAGTGTTGAAGTCGCAGTAGGCGCAGCGGACGGTGCAGAACGGGATGTGGATGTAGATCGAGAGGGGCACGGGCCGCATTGTAGCATCTGCGATCCAGAGCTTGCGCCTGCCCCCGCCGTGCGGTAGAGTCTCCGCCTTCGTCCCGGTCCGGATCGAGATGTCCGCTCCCTCCCCATCCCTCGTATGGCACGCCCGTCTGGGCTGGACCCGCGCCAGCTACCTGCTGGTGAGCCTCCTCTTCGCTTCGATCGTCGTCATCGGGATTGTCTGGTGGCCGCTGCTCGACGACTACGTCGGGAGTTTCGACCCGCGCCTCGCCTGGTGGCGCCAGGTCGACTGGCTGCTGCTGGGCGTGTTCGGCCTGATGACGGTGCTGATCATGGCCCGGGCCGATGTGAAACGGGACCTGCGCACGGTCGCCGTGGGCCTGATGGGCGGCCTGGTCATCGAGAGCTGGGGAACCCAGACGGGGTTGTGGACTTACTACACGTTGGAGCGTCCGCCGCTTTGGATTATCCCGGCCTGGCCGATCGCCAGTCTTGCGATCGATCGCCTGACCGGGTTTCTCGCTCCGGCAGCGAGCCGTCTTACGCGCCGCACGACATGGGCGGTCTACGCCGCCACGTTCGGAGTGTTCGCCGTCCTGATGCTCGACTTTGTTCGACCGGCGATAGGCATGTCGCTGACCCTTGCGGCCCTGCTGCTGTGCGCGTTCCTGATCGCCACGCCGGTGCGGCCGCGCATTGCCCTGGCCACTTTCGCCGCCGGCGCCGCGCTGGGTTACTTCCTCGAAGTGTGGGGTACGACGCGGGGCTGCTGGATCTACTACAACTTCGAGACGCCGCCGCTCTTCGCCGTCCTGGCCCACGGCATGGCGGCGGTGGCTTTCTGGCGCACGGGGGACGCGCTAAGCCGAATGGCGGGGAAGGTCGCCGGCCGCGGGACGACCTTGAGGCGCGAGGTCAAGGTCGGCGAGCCAATCCCATGAAGCCCCATCGTCAGGATGGGGATGTCATCTCTTGCTATCGCCGGCCCTTCCCCGACTGTCTCTCTATCTTGGCGGACCCCGGATGAGTGCGGCTCGCGGCGACGTCCGCCAGCCGACCCTGTCAGGCCCAAGTCTTTAGCGCTTAGGCAGCGACGATCGGCGAAGACGGTTCCAGGGTATCTGGAGAGGCTTGCGGCGCCTCCACTGAAGGAGAGAGGTTCGTGAGGCGCGGTTCTGCCGGGCGGGTCGGCCGCACGCGCACGGCCTTCGTCTGCTTCCCGTAGGCGTCGACCATCGCCGGTGCCAGCACGATCCTCTTGCCGGTCCAATTGTCGCTCTCGTCCCCGTAAAGGTCGGCCACGGTCCGCCAGTTGGTGCGGTTGACAATCAGGCCGCGCTTGGCCCGCTGGAAGTACATGACGGGCTTGCGCGTCTCCACGCGGGTCCTCGGGTCCCGGAACGACTCCATGACGACCCGATCGATAGTCACGATGACCTCCTCATCCAGATCGTCTCCGGAAAGGTATCTGCCGGGCAACGCGTCTCGCATTCGCATGGCGGGCCTCCTCGCAGTGGGGGTCGGCGGTTTGCTGGCAGGGCATGGCAGAGCGCGTCGCCCGAGGGGCAGCGCATCACCTCCGCTAAGCCAATTCTCCTCACAGTTGGGTGGACGATTCTCGGAGATGATCCTGCTTATTGACCCTCCTGTTGTTGCCGCGAACTCCCCATAGCCCCCGTCCCATCGCCAACGCGGTGTCCGATCGGCCCTCACCCGCGAACAGCGGGGAGATTCACTCTAGGAGGAAACCATTTCGGAGGCAATCCCCCGCGGGGGTGGTGAGCCCGACTATCGAGGATTCCAGATTCGACGTCGGTGTGGATTTCTGCCTCCGCCGTTCGGCCGCGTGGAAGACAGGCGGCCGTCGATCATCGGTCCATCAGAGGCGGTTTGGACCTGAGCCGCCAACGCGCAAAGGCCGAGGAGCTGTCCCCGGCCCTTGCGCTTCAAGCGTGGATCGTCGAGCAATGGTGGTCAACGGCTGGTGCCGAGGGGGGGACTCGGACCCCCGACCTCACGATTATGAGTCGTGCGCTCTAGCCAGCTGAGCTACCTCGGCGAACGGGACGATTGTACGTCCCGCCAACCGGCTTGACAAGGATGGCGCGCGCCCCAGCGGACTCAGGCACGCCCGCGAGTCGCATACTGCACGATGAGGCCCGCAATCGCAACGGCCGGTCCGACCATGTCCCCGAGGACGCCGACGATCGGCAAGCCCAGCCCGGGCAATCCGATCGTCACCATGGCCGCCCCGCCCAGCGCGGTGATGATCATGATCCCGAGTCCGTGGACGAAGGTGGCTAGCACGATGCCTAGCAGGCCTCCCGCCAGGAACGTCAGGAACCATTGGGCTGACTGCGGTTCGATCCCGAACAAGCCTCCCAGCGCCACAGCCGCCGACCCGACGAGAACGAACCCGGCGATCCACAGGATGATGCGCGAGACGCCCCGCATCAGAAAGGCGGCAGCTAGCCCGGCGGCCAGCGCCAGCAGCAGGGCTGCCAGGCCGTTGGCGGGAAGGATCAGACTCAGCAGCCAGAAGGCAAGTAAGAAGCCTGTGGCGGCGATGAGCAGCCAAACGTATCGCCGCCCGGCGAAGGCAAGGACCAGGCCGGCGCCTACCAACACGAGTGATATCAGAAGCGACATGTCTCCTCCTTGGGCGGGGTCCACCGGGTCCGGCGGGAGTGAGCGAAGTCGGTGGGCCTCCGGGCGGCTGCGACAACCAACAACGCGCCGATGCTTCGATCGATTCTACGGCCATCCCGCTCAGGGGAAAACCGGGTCACTGTGTCAGGCACGAGAGCCGTCATGGGGTTAAAGGCGAGGCAAGATCATAGACGACGAATCCATCTCCTTCCGCCGCCACACGGAACCCCGCCAGCAGGAGGTCGCGCAGCTCCGGCTGACGCGCGAGCTCGCCAAAGTCGGTAACCAGGAAGTAGCGGAAACCCGTGGAGCGTGCCCGGAAGGCAGCCTCGATATCCCCCTGACTGTGATCGGCCATCTCCAGCACGTTCACGTCGGCCAGGGAAGGCCACAGCGAGACGCGGGTCCATCCGTAGTACGCCAGGGGGAAACCATAGTCGTGGGTCAGCGCCAGAATGGCCCCGTCCTTGGGCAGGGCTTCCCCGATCGCCTTCCATCCCCCAGCCTCGCCGCGGTAGTCCTCCGACAGCAGGGCCGTCCTCGATTGCCAGCTCCGCACCGCCAACACGAAGGCCAATATCGCCAAGGCCGCCACTCGCCAGATGGCAGACTCTTCCCGCAGCCTTTCCCACAGCAATTCCGCCAGAGGCATCAATCCAAGCGCCGTGATCGGGATCAGCATGAGATGGTAGTAGTCGTGCGTACTGATCTGGTAAGGAAGGGCCAGGCCATAGAGACCAT
>CAZMVJ010000149.1:0-6906 GCA_964569445.1 uncultured Anaerolineaceae bacterium
TCGGCCTTCATCAAATCGGTGCGCGGCTCCGACCCCGACGCGGCGCTGTATTGGCTGGCGAAGATGCTCTATGCCGGCGAGTCTCCGCGCTTCATCCTGCGCCGGCTCTTGATCCTGGCCGGCGAGGACATCGGTCTGGCCGATCCTCTGGGACTCGTCGTCGCCAACGCCGCGGCGCAGGCCTTCGAATACGTCGGCCTGCCGGAAGGGGTCTACCCGATCGTCGAGGCGACTCTCTATCTGGCGACGGCGCCCAAGTCCAACAGCGCCGGCGCCTACTTCAAGGCCTTTCAGAAGGTCGAAGGGCGGGGTGAAGTTGGGGTTCCGTCGCACTTGCAGGACGCCAACCGCGACGCCGCCGCTCTCGGCCATGGGCACGGCTACGTCTACCCCCATGAGCACGCTGGCCACCACATCGGGCAGCAGTACCTGCCGCCGGGCCTGCTGGGGACCTACTTCTACGCGCCGTCCGATCAGGGATACGAAGCCCAGGTCGCCGACCGGCTGGGGCGCTGGCGCGCCGCCCAGCGTCAGGCGCTTGGCATCGAGTCGACGGTCGAGATCCCCGATCTGCCGCTCGAGCAGATCGAGGCCATCAAACGCCACCATACCGCCCGAGGCACATGACGACTTTCCTTCTCATTCGGCACGGCGAGAACGACTGGGTCGGGCGCCGCCTGCCCGGCTGGACGCCGGGGATTCACCTCAACGCTCGCGGCCTGGCGCAGGCCGAAGCCCTGGCGGCGCTGTTGCGTCCGGTCCGGCTCTCGGCGGTTTGCTCCAGCCCGCTCGAGCGCGCGCTGGAGACTGCCCGGCCGCTGGCGCGATCGAAGGGACTGACGATCCAGCGCACGCGCGGCCTGGCCGAGATGCAGGTGGGCGACTGGCAAGGGCAATCGCTGCGCCGCTTGAGCCGCAGCAAATTGTGGCCGATCATTCAGCACACGCCGTCGCTGGCCCGCTTCCCGGGCGGCGAGTCGTTTCCCGAGGCCCAGGCGCGGATCATCGCCGCGCTCGAGGCGCTGCGGAGCAAATACGCGTCGCCGCGGGCGGTCGTCGCCTGTTTCAGTCACGGCGACATGATCAAGCTGGCGGTCGCCCATTACCTGGGCCTGCCGCTCGACATGTTCCAGCGCCTGGCCACCGACCCGGCCTCGATCACCGCGCTCCACATTCGCGACGGGCGCGCCTTTCTGCTGCGCTTGAACGACACGCGCGCCACCGAGGCCGCTCTGCGCGGATGATATACTTCGACTCATCCCCATGCCTGGCTTGGAATTCGATCTGAACCCGGTCTCCCGCATCACGGCCGGCGCCATCGGCCCGCCGGGTCAGCGGGTCTTCTACCTGCAGGGTCGCCACGAGTCGACGCTGCTGACGCTCATCGTCGAGAAGTTGCAGATCCTGTCGCTGGCCTCCGGTCTGGAGCAGTTCCTGCTGGAGCTGGCCCAGCAGTACCCGGATCTCCCGCAGGCTGAGCCCGTCGACAGCGAGTCGGAGATGGACCTCGAGCAGCCGATCGATCCGGCCTTCCGCGTCGGCCAGCTCGGACTCGGCTTCGACCGTCCGAGCGACCGCGTGATCGTCGTGGCGCATGAGCTGGTGCCGGAAGGCCAGGACCCGGAAGCGGGAGCGGTGGCGCGTTTCTGGTGCAGCCGCGCCCAACTGCGCTCGTTGGGCCGATGGGGAACCGAGCTGGCCGACCGCGGTCGCCCGATCTGCGGCAACTGCGGCGAGCCGATCGACCCGCGCGGACACTTCTGTCCGCGCAGCAACGGGCACAAACACTGACCGCGCCCGCCGCAGGTGCCACACCAGCCGCCACTCCCCTGCCCGACCCAACGGTCCTCACGATTCTGGCCGAAGGCGAGATCGCCGTCGAAGGCCGGTTCTTGTGGGGTTCGAACTTCACTTTCCTGGCGCGGCTGCATCACCCGGCGGGTGAGATCCTGGCGGTCTACAAGCCCCAGCGCGGCGAGCGGCCCCTGTGGGACTTCCCCAATGGAACCCTGGCTGCCCGCGAGGTGGCGGCCTGGCAGACGTCCGAGCACCTCGGTTGGCGCCTCGTCCCACCGACGGTGCTGCGCCCGGACGGCCCTCTCGGGCCGGGCTCGCTTCAGTGCTACCTCGACCTGGACCCGGAGCACCATTACTTCACTTTCGACGAAGCCGAGAAGCAGCAGCTGCGGCCGGCGGCCCTCTTCGACGTCCTGGTCAACAACGCCGACCGCAAGGGCGGCCACATCCTGATCGACCGGCAGAGCCACGTATGGCTGATCGATCACGGCGTGTGTTTCCATCACGAGGACAAGTTGCGCACGGTCGTCTGGGACTTCGCCGGCGAACCTGTGCCCGACGCGCTGCTCGAGACGGTCGACCGCTTCGGCGGCGAGCTCGCAGCCGGGGACGGCGCGCGCGCCCTCTTCGGGACGCTGCTGGCCCCTGAGGAGGTCGAGGCCTTGCGGGCGCGCGCAGCCTGGATCGTCGAGAGCGGAGTCTTCCCTCCTCCTGGCGAGGACCGCCTCTATCCCTGGCCCCTGGTCTAGTGAACAGTGGTCAGTGGCGAGTGGCCAGTGGCCAGCAAAGCATCGTCATTGCGAGGAGCGAAGCAAGCCTGCCCCGAGCGCAGCGAGGGGAAGCAATCTCCCCGATGAGGAGATTGCCACGCCGCCCCTCGCAAGCTCGGGACGGCTCGCAATGACATCCCGCTAAAGACCGCCCCCAACGCACCGCTATAATTGCACTTTTGGCGGACCAGTCGCCCGAGGAGGCCTGACGTGGACCCAACGCACGAGTCTGAACCTCCGACTCGAACATCGGACGGCCTGCTCGGCGGTCGGCTGCGATTCGACGTCCTTCTGGCGGTCTTCGCCGGCATCGTCCTGCTGACCGCCCTGACTCGCTTCGCCAGTCTCGGCACGCGTGTCATGAGCCACGATGAGACGACGCACGTCTACTTCTCGTGGCAGCTCGAGCAAGGCCGAGGCTACAGCCACGACCCGCTGTCGCACGGCCCGCTTCAGTTCCATCTCCTGGCGCTCAGCTACTTCCTTTTCGGTGACACCGACGCCAGCGCCCGCTACCCTGTCGCCGTCGCCGGCGTGATCGCGGTGCTGATGATCTGGCCATTCCAACGCTGGATCGGCCGCCCGAGCGCGCTGGTCACCGCCGCCTTGATTTTCGCTTCGCCCTTCATGCTGTACTACGCCCGCTACGCTCGCAACGAGGCCTACGTCGTGGTCGAGGCGCTGCTCATGTTCTGGGCGGTGTTTTCCTATCTCGAAGGGCGCCGTGCCTCTTCGCTGTATTTGCTTGCGGCCTCACTGGCTCTCCACTTCGTCACCAAGGAGACCTCGTTCATCTACGCCGCGCAGCTCCTGCCTATCCTGGCGGTCTTCTTCTTGTGGGAGGCCCTTCACAAAGATTGGGGCAGCGCCCGCCGCAAGATCGTTTTCCTGGTGGGGATCGCCGCCGCCGCCGTCGGTTGGGGCGCGGCCCTGCTGGTTTTCCTGCGCGATCGGACGGCGGCGCGCGAGGCGGCGACCCTCGTCGTATCACCGCTCGTCGGAATGGGGGTGGTGCTGGGCGTCGCCGGTCTGATTCTGGCAGCCGTAGCGCTGGTCCTGAGCTTCCGTCGCCGGCTGCGCACCGAGTTCCCGGCCTTCGATCTCCTGATCGTCTCCGGCACTTTGGTCCTGCCCCACTTGGCGTCCCTCCCAGCGGCCGCTCTCGGTTGGGATCCCCTGGCCTACTCCGACCCGGCGGAATGGGGTCGCACTCTGGCGCTGGTCATCGCGCTGATCGTGATCTCCGCCGGCATCGGGCTTCTGTGGAACTGGAAGCGCTGGCTGATCGCCGGCGGCCTTTTCGCCGCGATCTACATTCCCCTCTTCACGACGCTCTTCACCAACCCGCAGGGGCTGGCCACCGGGCTGGTCGGTTCGCTGGGATACTGGCTGGTGCAGCAAGGGGTGCAGCGCGCCAATCAGCCGCTTTACTACTACGCGCTGATCGAGATTCCATTCTACGAGTACCTGGCCGGTCTGGGCGCCCTGGTTGCCGCCGGGATGGGGATCGCCGCCCTGATCCGCGGGCCGCGCCCCGGCGAGATACCGTCAAATCGCGCCGACCGCGTCTATGACATCGGCTGGCTCTACCCATTGTTTTTCGGCTACTGGTCGGTCACCGCGCTGGTGCTCTACACCTTCGCCGGTGAACGCATGCCGTGGTTGACGGTGCACATCGCCCTCCCGATGATCTTGCTTTCCGGCTGGGTCTGCGGCCGCTTCCTGGGGAAGGTCGAGTGGAGCCGATTCGGCGAAGGGCGTACCTGGGCGCTGCTGGCTCTGGTGGGCCTGAGCCTGCTGGCGGCGGTGCGCTTCGTCGGATCGCTGCTCGGAGCCCCACCGCCGTTCAGCGGGATGGAGCTCGAGAACCTGCGAGCGACGACCGGGACTCTGGCTTCGCTCCTGGTGGCCGTGGGGGCCGGGTTCGGCGCCGTTCGTCTCGCCACCGGGTGGACCGGCCGCGGCCTGGCACGCCTGGCGGGCGTCGCCGCGCTGAGCCTGCTCTATTTCCTTACGCTGCGCACCGGTCTGCGGGCGTCCTTCATCAACTACGACGACGCCACCGAGTTCCTGGTCTATGCCCACTCGGCCGGCGGTCCCAAGCTGGCGCTGGCGCAGATCGAAGAATTGTCCCGCCGTTTGACCGGCGGGCTCGATCTCAACCTGGCCTACGACAATGAGACGACCTATCCCTTCTGGTGGTATCTGCGCAACTACCCCAATGCCCACTACTTCGCCGAAACGCCGTCGCGCGACATCCTGAACGACCCGGTCGTGCTGGCCGGCCAGGGCAACTACGCTAAAGTCGAGGCGATCCTGCGCGACCGCTATTACGCGTTCGAGTACAACCGCGTCTGGTGGCCGATGCAGGACTACTTCAACCTGACCGGCGAACGGCTCCGAAACGCCCTCACCTCTCCCGAGATGCGACGGGCGCTGTGGGACATCTGGTTCGATCGCGACTACACGCGCTATGCCGAGGTCACCCAGCGCGACTTCAGCCTGCGCAACTGGAGCCCGGCCGAGAAGCTCAAGCTTTACGTGCGCAAGGACGTCGCCTCGCAGGTGTGGGACTACGGCATCGCACCGGCCGTCCTCGAGCCGATCTCGCTCATCGACCCCTACGCCGAGAAGACCGTCGTCCTGGCGGCCGACGCCGTGCTCGGTCAGAGCGGCAGCGGCGAAGGTCAGCTGACCCTGCCGCGCGGCGTGGCGCCCGCGCCGGACGGCACGCTGTACGTCGCCGACACCGGCAATCATCGCGTCCAGCATCTCGCCGCGGATGGGACCGTGATCGCCACCTGGGGGTCTTTCGCCAGCCTCGACCAGGGAGAAGCCCCCGGCGGGACGTTCAACGAGCCGTGGGGGATCGCCGTCGCGCCCGACGGCACGGTATATGTCGCCGATACCTGGAACCACCGCATCCAACACTTCGCCGCCGACGGACGGTTCCTGGGGATGTGGGGCACCTTCGGCCAGGCGGAGTCGCCAACGGCCTTCTGGGGACCGCGCGACGTCGCCGTCGACGCCACCGGAAGGGTCTATGTCTCCGACACGGGGAACAAACGCATCGCCGTCTTCGATGAGGTCGGCAATCCCCTGGGCGAGATCGGCGAGCCTGCCGGCGGACCCCTGCAGGGCCAACTGGATGAGCCGGTCGGCATTGCCCTGGGCGTCGACGGGTTGGTGTACGTCGCCGACACGTGGAACTCGCGCATCCAGGTGTTCGTTGAGGCGGATCCCAACGTGTGGATGCCGCTGCGGGAATGGACCCTGGATGCGTGGCTGACGAACTCGCTCGACAACAAACCCTACCTTGACATCAGCGCGACCGGCAACGTCTGCGCCAGCGACCCGGACGGCTTCCGCATGCTGTGCTTCGACGCGGCCGGGACGTTCCTGGCCGGTTGGGGCACGCCCGGGGCCGACCTGACCCAGTTCGGCCTGCCGCTGGGCGTCGCCTTCGACTCAGCCTGCGGCCTGTGGGTGGCCGACACCCGCAACGACCGGCTGATGCACTTCACGCTGCCGGACTGTCCGTGAACCAGCTTCCCGCGGGCTAAAGGTTCGCGGGAAGCGCTCTGAAGCGCAGTGTCGCCCCCGCGAAGGCGGGGGCCCAGATTGTTGCGCGCGCCTGGATGCCCGCCTCCCCTACGGGATGCGAAGCGCTATTCGCGGGCATGACGAACTAGTCCGTCGTTGTCACCCCCGCGAACGCGGGGGTCCAGAGTCGTAGGGGCGAAGCATGCTTCGCCCCTACAGCCGCCCGGTGAACACGGTGCCTGCAGGATGACCACCTATAACCTCGCCCTGCTTGGCTTCGGCAACGTCGGCCGGGCGTTTGCCCGGTTGCTTCTCCGCAAGCGGGAGTCCCTGGCACGAGAGTTCGGCCTCGAATGGCGCGTCGTGGCCATCGCCGCTCGGCGGGCAGGCGCAGCAATCGACCCTTCAGGCATCGATCTCGAACAGGCGCTGCACGCGGTCGAACATAGAGATTCGCTGGCCCCGCTCTCCGCCCGCCCCGCCCTGACATCGATGGACGAATTCATCGGCGCCTGCGGCGCCGACGTTCTCTTCGAGAACACACCGGTGGACTATGAGACGGGCCGGCCGGCGATCGACCATCTGCGCGCCGGACTCGAAGCGGGCATGCACGTCATCACTGCCAACAAGGGCCCTGTCGTCCACGCTTACCGCGAGCTGCGCGACCTGGCGCGCCGCCGGAGTCGGCACTTCTACTTCGAGTCGTCCGTCATGGACGGCGCTCCGATCTTCTCCTTGTGGCGCACGGCCCTGCCCGGCGCTCGCTTGCAGTCGTTCCGCGGCATCCTCAACAGCA
>CAZMVJ010000150.1:0-6858 GCA_964569445.1 uncultured Anaerolineaceae bacterium
TGTACTGGGCATTCTCCGCGGCCGGCTGCTCCACATGCACCGTCAGGCTGCTGGCGGCCTCATCCCCAGGATGAAGCTGCGTCCCGAGATTGTCGGTGAAGATCACCGTGAGCTGGTCGCACGCCAGCGTCTTCTTGTTGGTTCCGGTCAGGGTGCAGTTCGTCAGGCCGTTCCCCGCGATCACCGACGTGCCGCGCACGATGACGGGGATGGTCCCTTCGACGGCGAAGTGCACCTGGCAGTCGACGGCGTAGCTCGGGTACCCATGGGTGATCGTGAAGTGTAGGAGCTGGTCGTCCTGGGGATCGATCTCGACATCCCAGTCGCCGACGTCCTTGCCCAACAGCTCGCCATAGTCGGCCTCTACATCCGGCGGGTTCGGCCACGAGTTGAATTCGAAGCACCCCGCCCCCGTCCATTTGGCGTCAACCTCGCCTGTGTGGATTTGCCCTTCGATGGTCAGCGTCTTCGACCACAGACCGAAGGCCACGCCGAGGCTGCCGAGCGCGAGCAGGAGGATCAGGATTAGCGCCGCCAGGGGCGGGTCGGTGGAATCATGTGCTGTCTTCGTCATGACCACCTCGCGTTTGCCGGGGGATGGGGCGGCGGTGACGCATCACCCAGCCGCCTCAAATCCCTAGTCCCAGTCGGGCACCACGATTTCGTTCCACTGGCGGCCCCAGATACGCACTTCAAAAGCGTAGTTGGCGAGTTCTGCCGCACCTTGGTTGACGTGGACATGCAGGTTGCAGTACACGGATTCGGTTGGATCCACCTGGACGAACTGGTCCCAGCTCGGGGAATAGCACCCCGGCGGCCAGCCGTTGACGTGGAGCTCGGCGTTGTTGATCGCGTTACCCTCGAATTCACCCTGGTAGAAGTACGCCGGGCCGTACAGATCGATCGGGATCGAGCCGGTGTTGTGCGCGTCCCATCGCACGAAGCAATTGAACGATGGGTAGCCGTTCGTCACCTGGACGTGCAGGATCTGCGGATCCTTCTCGTCCAGGAAGGCAACGCACTCGGCGATGTCCTTCGGCTTCGGCGGTTGGGTAAGCGGATCCACCGCCTCCAGATCGTCGTTGAGGAATCCGTCGCCGTCACAGTCCTTCCCGATCGTCCGCCCACCGGATGGGCAGTTGTCATCGAAGGACTCCGACTGGTCGACTTCCTGCAGGGACATCGCGGCGTTGACCTCGCCGGTATGGACCTCGCCGCGGATGTAGAGCGTCTTCGCCCACAATCCGTAACCGACCCCCACCGTCGCCAGCGCCAGCGCCAGGATCAGCAGCACGGTGGTGATCGGGAGCGCCTTCCTTCCATTCATCTGAGCATCCTCCTCTTGAAGAAATCCGTGAGAGTCAGCGAAATCAGGCCGGGCTTCCCAGAGATGAAACCGTCACCTCCCTTCTCCGGGGAGACCGCCGTCGTGCTAGAATCACGCGCGCACAGACGGCGAGCACCCGCTCCCTTCTCGTGCAGGCCTCGGCCGGCCACACCCGGCCGAGGCCGCTTCGTCCGGAACAACGAGCCGGCCTGACGGCCGGCTCGTTTCATTCAAACTGGGAGGAAAGGCGGCGCGGAGTCTTCGACTTCGCGGATACGCTCAGGGGCGTACCACGACACCCCGACGGCGAGTCAAAGGCAAGGGACACGCGCGGCCCCGCTCTCCCTGTTTGATTTCAGTGTAGGCGCGCAAGGTGACTCACAGGTGAACGATGGGTGACAGGTCCAGGCCGGGCGGGCGCGGTCTGCCGGCAGGCCGCTCAGGTCTTGCGCGGGGCGCCGTTGCGCGGCCGGGTGTCTTCCTCGAAGGCGTACCCCGAGCCGCGGATGGTCACGATGTACTCCGGATTGGCCGGGTCGGGCTCGATCTTCATGCGCAGGCGGTGGATGAACTGCTTGACCAGCGTCTCCTCGCCGGCGTACTCGGGTCCCCAGACGTTGGTCAGGATCGCCTCCGGACTGAGCACGCGCCCGCGGTTGCGCAGCAGGTACTGTAGCAACTCGAACTCGCGCGGCGTGAGTTGCACCGACCGGCCGTCGCTGATGAAGACCAGGCGCCGGTTGGGGTCGGCCATCAGGAGCGCCTCGGTGTTGGCCAGCCGCACCGGCGCCATCGGGCGCGAATCGGCCCCCCGCCGCAAGCAAGCCAGCAGCCTGGCGCGCAGCAGCAGGTAGTCGAACGGTTTGACGACGTAGTCGTCGGCGCCCGCCTCCAAGCCGCGAATGATCTCGTGGTCGCGGCCCTTGACCGAGATGATCAGGATGACGGCTTCGGTCATGTCCCGCAGGCGGCGGCAGGTCTCGAAACCGTCGATGCCCGGCATGACGATGTCGACCAGGACGGCGTGGGGGTGCCACTCATAGGCCAGGCGCAGCCCGGCCTGGGCGTCGCAGGCATACTGAACCTCGAAGCCCTCGTCCTCCAGGCGCATGCGGAGGATCTCGCCGAGGCGAGAGTCGTCGTCGATCAGGAGGACCCGCGTCCTGCCGCTCATCCCACGCAATCCAGGGACGACAGCATATGCGCCACGGCAGCGGGCAATCTACTGCCGATGTGCACGATGGCCGGGTCACGCCCGCATCTGGCAGGTCAAACGCGGAGACAAGCAAATGCCCTGGGGCGTGGCCAGGGCGGATGACGAGACTAAACCGCCAGGATAGGAGGAATGGCCGCGCTTCGGCGAACGGGATTGGGAGCTGGCCTGGGTTTGGACTGTCGTCCGGCCGGCACCTCGTCCGGCGTCATGCCGGGCGACCCCTAACTCCGGGAGCCGCGTCCTCGACGGCTGCTCTTTTGGAAAATCCTTCCGTTCGAGAACAGGGCGAAGGGGACCTACGGGGTCACCCTGGTCAATTCAGTCTAGCACGCGCCAGGGACGCGAGTCAACGAGTTGTGACGGTACGGCCGGATTCTGCTCCCGCTCCACCGGCAAGTCAGCCCGCTTCGGCGACGAAATCGATCTCGAGCGTGACTACGTCTCCCACGGAGGCCACTTCCCTGGGCAGCCGGAGAATGTGGATGTCGAAATCACTGTAGGGTAGAGAGACCGAGGCCGTGCCCTCCAGCCGGGTCTCCGAGACGGGCGTGACGAGGGCGGCGAAGGTCACCGGGCGAGTCACACCGTGGATGGTCAGGTCGCCGGACAGGGACAGCTCGTAGGCCGTCCCGAGGGCCACATCCGCGGGCAGACCCTCGATTCCGGTCGGCTGGAACAGGGCGAAGCGGTTGGCGTCGATCCCGGTCTGGAGAATGGCATCGCGGATCGCCCGGTTGCGAAAGGCATTGTCGGTGGCCATCGTGCTCAAATCGACCTGGATCGGGCCGACGACCACCGCCTGGGGTGACCCGAAGGCGCCGCTGATCTCCCCACTGACGGCCGAGGTCACGCCTACAACGGTCTTGGCCGAGCCAGCCAGGATCTCCTCGATCAAGAACCGCGCTTCGGATTGTTCCGGGACAATCCGGAAGACGATCACCCCTCCCGCCTCGACAGCGGTGGCCACCGGGGCAGCCCCCGGCGTGGTCGAGACGGACTCCACGGTCGTCGGCGGGGCGGCGATCGGCAGGCTGGGTTCGACCGTCGGTGCGGCGGGGGCCGAACCGCAGGCAGCTGCCAAGAGTACCGCCAACGTCACAACCAGTCCGAACATCGGTCGTCGCAAGAGAACACCTCGGACTCGTTTGGGCTCTTTTACCAGAACCCGCATGCTCGGGACATGAGGGTTCGGTGAAAGCCCCCGACCGGCGGTCGGCTGGCATCGAGGGGACCCCTGCCGCACCCCGCGGCTGTATAATCGGCGCGCTTCACGCCGGAGTCCAACCTCGTGTCCGCGATCGAAGTCGAGAACTTGCGCCGTGTCTACCGGACGACGGTCGGCGTCATCCGGCGCCGCGCCAAAGAGGTGGCGCCCCTGCTGATCGGCGAGGTCGTCGTGGGGGCGATCTACGCCCTGCTCGGCTATTCGTTGTTCCGCTGGTTCGAACTCCAGGCCAAACGCCGCGGGACTCTGGAAGCCTTCTGATCGGACGAGGGACAGCATGAGCGAGAACCCGAGCGGCCGCAGCCGCCACGTCGAACTCAGCCTGGATCAACTGGTCGAACTGCAGCCTGGGCTGGGGCGCCTCATGCCCGAGATCGGGCGCCGCTATTGGACCTTGTATTACGCCGCCCGTGGCGGCAACTGGGAGCTGGCAGCCTACCAGCTGCGCCAGATCGTGCAGCTTTTCCGCGTCGGCGGAACGACCCGTCCCAAGATGGAAAAACATCTGGAAGCGTTCCGCCTCGGCACGCTCGAACATCTGGCGGCGGCGGTCGAGGCGCGCGATTGGCCGACCTTCGACTCCGCCTATCGTCAAGGGATTGAAAGCGCCAATCGGTTCCACGAGACTACCGGTCACCCGGAAATCCGCTGGCGTCTGCCGGACGAGCCGCCGAAAGATCTGGACCTCGGGCCCGGAGGGTAGGGGCGAAGCACCGCTTCGCCCGCCGCAACCGTTCGATGTCATTCCTACGGAAACAGACGACCCCCGAGGCGGCCGCGAAGCGTCCTGAAAGGAAGCGGAGCGGTGCGGGAATTGAGGAGTCGAATCTACTGCGCAGGTGCCCCGGCTCTATACCGACCATCGACGCCTGGACCCCCGCTTGCGCGGGGGTGACGTATCAAGCGTGGGCCGCTTCGGCCGGCGCGATCCCTGCGCAACCAGGCTAGACATGCCCCGACGACGGCTCCGACCCAGCGAGATACGCGAGGCCCAAGACGTATTCGCCTCGGAGATTCCCTACGGGCAGATCTGGATCCACGAGCACGCCCGCTGGCCGAACTGGGTAGCCTCCGTCGGTGCTGCTCTGGCCCGGCGAACGGCCCCGGCTGGGGGAAACTCGGTCACCTTGGGACGGAACGTCTACTTTCCCCATCCTCTACGGACGGAGGCTGCCCACTTCGATGCGCGCCTTTTCGGTGACATGGCCTGGCTGATTCACGAACTGGCCCACGTCTGGCAGCACAACCGCGGAGGATATCGCTACGCGTGGGTCGCGGTTCGGGAGCAGATCAGGTTGGGGGCGGCCGCCTACGCCTACGGCGGCGAGGACGGGTTGCGAGCGGCGATTGCCCGTCATGCCAGTCTGTCCGATTTCAATCCGGAACAGCAAGCGGATGTCGCCCGCGACTACTATCTGCGGCGAAAAGTGAATGCCTCGACGGCCGCTTGGGAACCGTTCATCGCCGAACTACGCGCGGGATAGCCTCCCTGAGCGGAGGCCGCCCCGCATTCTCTCTGGCGGGTTTGGACTCTGCGGCCGCAGTCGAAGGGCCCAGCCTCTAAGGCGCACTTCGACTGCGCTCAGGCGGCTCGCTCGCCGCCCGACCTCCGCTCAGCGCGGAGGGCTGCCTACTCGTTGAACAGCTCGCCCACCGACCGTCCTTCGTGGGCGCGCAGGATGACCTCGCCGAGGAGAGGCGCCACGGATAGCACGACCATGTTTGGCAGCCTCTTCTCCGGGCCCACCGGCAAGGTGTTGGTCGTCACGATCTCCTTGAAGCCGGCGTCGGCCAGGCGCTGGACGGCCTCCTGCACCAGAAACGCGTGGGAAAACGACAAGTAGACGTCCCGCGCGCCGTGCTCGCGCACGATCCCGGCCGCCTCGTACGCCGACCCGGCGGTGAGGACTTCGTCGTCGACCAGGACGACGTCTTTTCCTTTGACGTCGCCGATGACGGTGTAGGCGCGCGCCCGGGGGTCGTCACCGGTGCGGCGCTTCTCGACGAAGGCCAGCGGCACCCGCAGCTTGGCGGCGAAATTGCGGCTCTTCTTGGCGAAGCCCAGGTCGGTGGAGGCGACCACGGCGTTGTCGAGCTCCAACGACACAAAGTGGTCGGAAAGCATATGGAAGGCGGTCAGGACGTCGCCCGGGATCGAGAAGAACCCCTGAATCTGCCCGGCGTGCAGGTCGATGGTGATGTAGCGATCGGCGCCGGCCACCTCGATCATGTCCGCCACCAGGCGGGCGGTGATCGGGACGCGCGGCTGATCTTTCTTGTCGGAGCGGGCATAGGCCATGTAGGGAATAACGGCCGTGATCCGCCCGGCCGAGTCCCGCTTGAGACAGTCGAGCATGATCAGCAATTCCATCAGGTTGCGATGAACCGGAGGTCCCATCGACTGAATCAGGTAGACGTCCTGTCCGCGCACGCTGCCGTGCAGACGGACGAAGATGTTTTCATTGGGGAATTCGACCCGGTCGTATCCGCTCAGGGGAACCGAAAGGTACTGGCTGATCTCCTGGGCAAGCTCGCGGCAACCCGAGCCGGCATACAGTTTGATGTCGCCATAGGTGTGCATACCCGGCGCCTTGGCCATCCTCGCCCTCCTGTCGCGTTCACCCACGGGCGGCGGGGCCAGCCCGTCCGCCGATTAGCCGCGTTCTCGGATCAGCTCGTCGGCCGCCTGGGCCGGGGTGCGGCGTCGTTCCTGCACCGCCGCCAATGCCTCATCGTATCGGCCGTCGGAAAGACCCCGGCGGAAGCGCTCGATCAGCGCATGGCGCAGCTCGCTGTCGAGCCGGCTGGCCGCCCGCGCCCGCCGTCGCGCCTCACCCTCGCCGCTTTGGCGCAGCCAGTCCCGATGGCGGTCGACCGCTTCCATCAACGTGTCGATGCCCTGGCCCGACTCCGCCACGGTCGAGACGACCGGCGCTGTCCAGCTTCCAGGCCGTCCGGCGGCCAGCTCGAGCGAGGCTCGCAGCGCACGCTCGGTGGCAGCCGCGTTCGGCAGGTCGGCCTTGTTGACGACGAGGACGTCGGCGATCTCCAGGATGCCGGCCTTCAGGGCCTGAATGTCGTCACCCATGC
>CAZMVJ010000151.1:0-6833 GCA_964569445.1 uncultured Anaerolineaceae bacterium
TGCCGCGCCGCGGAAGGCCGTTGGCTCGCAATGACGAAGGCGAATATGGGGCGGCGAAACATGCACCACATGGGACGGCCCAACACGCCTCCCCGTGGTCCTGGCGAGGAGGGCAGGAGTGCGCCGTACCGGGTCCGCGGAGAGCGGTATTCGATACGCGATTCATCGGCCTTCCTACATTGGCGACCGATATCTCCTTCACCTTGCGGCTGTCTGGAAAATGGGATAACCTAAAACTTCAGGATGCTCCATCAGGAGCCAAGGAGGAGCGATGCTCGCTCACTGCATGCAGAAATACCCCGCCTATGGCTTTACCCTCGCGATTTTCGCCGTCCTGGCCACCACATCCGGATGCGGCAAGTCATCCCCACAGGTCGCCCCGCCCGCCACACCGACAACCGGCGGCTCAACGGCGGAGCCGCAAGACCAGCCTTCGACCCCCTCGGCCAGCGAACCGACTCCCTCGGTCGGTTCCTCGAGTTCGGATCCTGCCCCCGCCGGGTCGGAGGTCGGTCTGGACGACATGAGCATGAGGATCACCGAGGTCGTCGCACCCGCCGATGACATTGTTCGTCAGGCAAACGCGTCCCACCCCACACCGACACCGTTAACCCACTACGTCATGCCCAAGATATCCGTCACCTGCAATCTGGCAGCCGGCTCCTCATGTAGCCTGACTGACTTCGAATTCTCCCTCCTTGACTCCGCTGGCATTGTTCACAGTCCTGAGATCTTCGTGGAAGGCCTACAAGGGCTGTTCGAGAGCGGCCGGTTTTCCGGGGGCACCATGAAAGAAGGTTATCTTCTGTTTGTCGCTCCTGAGGGCGATCAGGGATTGATTCTCCGCTACAAACCAGTTTTCGGAAGTGAGGGATTCCTCGCTCTCCAATAGGAAACCAGGCCAGCCAACCCGCGGTACGCTCCGCGCTGGGCGCCTCGCGCCGGATGGCGAGGCGCCCTTTCGATTCCAACGCTTGATGGGCAGACCGGCAAGCACCAAACACCTCGCCTAAGCCCTTCCGGAGTGCCTCGAGACAGCGCCGGCCAACAAGTGGTTGATTTCTGTGCAATCCACGGACTGGGATGGCTGGCTCGCCCACGGATCTGCGGCGCGCAGCTTGGGGCCGGTCGCCTGGCGGGGAAGGGGAAAGGGGCGGCGCGAGGGAAGACACAGAAGCGAATTTGAATAGCGGATCGACCGGAAATAGGCTCGAATCCCTTCTCCCCATGCTAGAATCCCGCCATGGCCGTCCCGCGGGTGCTCCTGGTCGATGACCAGCGCCAGGTAACACGCATGTTGCGCACCAGCCTGGAACTCTCCGGGCGGGCGTACGACATCGTCGACGTCAGGTCCGCCGAAGAGGCGTTGGGCGAAATGGATCGCGGCCCGGTCGATCTGGTCGTCACGGATTTGCGACTGCCGGAGATGTCCGGTCTGGAGCTGATCGCACGCATCCGGCAAACGCATCCCGGGATGCGAGCGATCCTGGTGACCGGCCAGGCGACGCGTCAGGTCGAGGCGCAGGCGCGCGCCCTGGGCGTCGTGGCTTTCATTCCCAAACCGGTCAGCACCACCCTCTTCCTGAAAGCGGTCGATCGGGCTTTAACGGAGGAGGAGACCGGACTGCCGGTGCCAGAGATCGTCGGCGAAAAGGCGCGGGCGGCGGAACGCTTGATGACCATGCAGCGCGAGCTCGGGGCGCGCCTGGTGACGCTGGTCGACCTGCAGGGCGGCTCCCTGCTCCGCGCCGGAGATGACGACACGGAGATCGTCAATCGTTCGGTCGGCGAGGCGGTGCAGGCGCTGGCGGCCAGCGTTCAGGCCAGCGGGCGGCAGGGCAACGACCGGCCGGCCAATTTCCTCTACCTGGACGGCGACCCCTATCACCTCTACGTGACGAACGTCGGAGCGGCCCGCGCCCTGGTCATCGGTTTTGGCAGCCGTCAGGAACCCTGGCAAATGGGGGCGATCTTCCACTACGCCCGCCGCATCGTCGAAGATCTCGGTGAGATCCTGGGTGCGATGCAATCGGCGGACGTACCGCCGGCCAGCCAGGCCGAACCTGCCTCGCCGCCGGCAGCGGCGGAAGCGGCGTTCGAAGAGCCCCCGACGACGCCGCGTGGAGTCCAGGCTTTCTGGGATGAAGCGGCCACCCGAGCCGCAGGGCAGGCACCGGGAAACGAAGGCGCGCTGAGCTACGAGCAGGCTCGCAAGCTCGGGCTGATCCCGGACGACCCGTCGACGTGAGTCGCCGGCTGCCTCTGGCGTGATAGAATGCGCGTTTGCACTGGGGCGTGGTGCAATGGCAGCACACCGGACTTTGAATCCGTGGATCTAGGTTCGAATCCTGGCGCCCCAGCCACGCCGCTTTCCCCGCCTCGTTGTGTCTGACCCCGATCCAGTGTGCCGAACCGGAGAGAAGCAGACATATTGCATCTGGCATGCTTCATACCCGAGCCATCGTGTTTGGGCACGCGCTGGATCCTCGCCGTTCGGATCCTCGAGTGCGACACGCCCACATCTGGCCCGACCCTGCCGCAAGAGCGTGGCCATTTGAATGCGAACTTGCGGTTCGGCACACTAGCCTGCGCCCGCCGGGCGCGCGTCCCCGCCTGTTCCACCGGACGGCTCGTCGTGCCCGGTTTGTCCGTGGAGGCATGAATGGTCTGTCAAGCCGTCATCCTGGCCGCCGGCCTCGGTACACGCATGGTCTCCGAAACACCCAAGGCTCTTCACCGCCTGGCCGGAGTCCCGCTGCTCGGGTGGGTCGAACAGGCCTGCCGCGAGGCCGCCGGAGCGCCGCCGTTGGTCGTCCTCGGACCGGAAGGCGCGGCCGCGCGTGAGCTGCTGCCGCCGGACGTCCGGTTTGTCGTGCAAGTCGAACGCCGCGGAACCGGTCACGCCGTGCAGTTGGCCGAGGCCGAGCTGCGCGGTCGCTGCGATCAGGTCCTGGTCGCCACGGCCGACATGCCGCTGATCCGGGCGCAGAGCCTGCGACGGCTGATCGAGACACAGCAGGCTCATCGCGGTCCGGTCAGCTTGATGACGCTCACCACGTCCGAGGCGCGCGGATTCGGCCGCGTCGAGCGCGGGGCCGACGGACGGGTGAAGGGCGTCATCGAAGAAGCCGTGGCGACACCCGGCCAGTTGGCCCTCGGCGAGTTCAACGCCAGTCTGTATTGTTTCGACGCCGCCTGGCTTTGGGAGCATTTGCCGGGGCTGCGACCTTCCCCGAGTGGGGAGCTGTACCTGACTGACCTGGTGGCGATGGCCGCCGCCGAACCGGGCGGCGTGGCGACGACCGCCGCCGACGACCCGGATGAAGTCATCGGGATCAACACTCGCGAGCACCTGGCGCAGGCTGAGCAGGCACTGCGGCGGAGGGTCAACCGTGCCTGGATGCTGGCCGGAGTGACCTTGGCGGACCCGGAGACGATTTACATCGAGCCGTCCGTCCGCCTGGCCCCGGAGGTGGAGATTCTGGCCAACACTCACTTGCGCGGCGCGACCGCCGTCGGCCGCGGCACGCGCCTCGGCCCGAACTCGATCGTGGCCGACTCGGTCATCGGGGAGGCGTGCTCCGTCGAGTCGTCGGTGGTGGAAGGGGCTCGCCTGGACGACGAGGTCCACGTCGGTCCTTTCGCCCACTTGCGCCCCGGCGCGCATCTTGGGCGCGGCGTGCACATGGGAAACTTCGGCGAGGTGAAGAACAGCCATCTTGGCCCCGGGGTGAAGATGGGGCACTTCTCGTATATCGGCGACGCCGAGATCGGTGGGGAAACGAACATCGGCGCCGGGACGATCACCTGCAATTTCAGTCGCGACGGCAAGAAGAACCGCACGGTCGTGGGCCAGGCGGTCTTCATTGGCAGCGACAGCCTGCTGGTGGCGCCGGTGGAGATCGGGGACGGGGCCGCCACGGGGGCCGGGTCGGTCGTGACCCGCGATGTGCCCGCCGGCGCATTGGCCGTCGGAATGCCGGCCCGGGTGGTGCGCAACCTCAAGAAATGAGACTCGACCTCGTCGCTCTGGCGGTTGGGCTGATCCTGATCCTGGCCTTCGACGGCCTGCTCTCGGCGGCGCGGGCGGCCCTGATGAACAGTCACACTCCGACGTTGCGGTCGATCGAGGCGCGTGGAGTGCCGGGGGCGTCACGCGCCCTCCAGTTGGCGTCCGAGGCGACGAGCCTGCTGATCTCGTTTGGCGTGGTCCAGTATCTGGCCCGCCTTTCGGCGGTGGCGTTGGCCCTGGCCGGGTGGGTGCTGTGGGCCGAGGCCTCCGCTTCGCCGCTGGGAGGGCTGGGGGTCGTTCTGGCGGTCGGTGTCCTGGCGCCTCTGGTGGAGGTACTGGCCGAGACGCTGGCGCTCCGATCGCCGGAACGGACGGCGTGCACTCTCAGCCTGGCGGGCGCGGGCGTCGTTTTCGTCGCCGCGCCCGTGCGCTCGATCTACCGGCGGGTGGCCCGAGGTTCGGGCGGGCGGCACGCCGGTGTCGTGCCGCCGCTGGTCACCGAGGAGGAGATCAAGACGATCGTCGACGCCGGTGAAGAAGGCGGGGCCATCGAAGTCGAGGAGAAAGAGATGATCTTCTCGATCTTCGAGCTGAGCGAGACGCTCGTTCGGGAAGTGATGGTGCCGCGCATTGACATCTGCGCCTTCGAAGATACCCAGACGCTGGAGCAAGTGACCGACGCCCTGCTGCAGGCCGGCCACTCGCGGGCGCCGGTCTACCGAAACGACATCGATCGCATTATCGGGATCGTCTACGTCAAGGACTTGCTGCGGGCCTTCCGCGAAGGGCGCCAGCACGAGACGGTCGCCTCATTGTTGCGGCCGGCGCTGTTCGTGCCGGAGGCGAAGAAAGCGGATGACCTGCTGGCCGACCTGCAGGCGCGCCGGATCCACATGGCCGTCGTCGTCGACGAGTACGGCGGCACGGCCGGGTTGGTGACGCTGGAGGATGTGGTGGAGGAGATCGTCGGAGAGATCCGCGACGAGTATGATGCCGCCGAGGAGGCGGCTTTCCAGGAATTGCGCGAGGGCGAGTTCCTTTTCACCGGCCGGATCGACCTGGACGAAGTCAACGAGCTCACCAAGGCCCGCCTGCCCAAAGACATCGGCGACACCCTCGGCGGTTTCATCTCCGGCCATCTCGGCCGGGTGCCGTCTCCAGGGGACGTCGTCGACGCCGGGGGGTTGCATCTGGTTGTGGAACAGAGCTCCGGGCGGAGAATCCTCAAAGTGCGGGCGACCCGCATCCCCGAGAGCCAGGAGACAGACGAGGCATGAGCATCACGTCGGAGCAGCAGGACGAGCTCATCCGGCAGGCGCAGCAGGCTCGAGCCCGAGCATACGCGCCCTATTCGGGGTATGCCGTCGGGGCGGCGGCGCTCGCCGCCTCCGGCCGGATCTACCCAGGCGCCAACGTCGAGAACGCCGCTTACCCCAGCGGCATCTGCGCCGAGCGGGCAGCCGTTTTCAATGCCATCGGCGCCGGAGAGCGTCAGATCGTGGCCGTGGCCGTGGCTACCGAGAACGGTGGGTCGCCGTGCGGAAGTTGCCGCCAGGTTCTGTCCGAGTTCGGCCCGGAGGCGGACGTGATCATGGTCGACGCCGAAGGGCGGATCGCCTCACAGATGACGGTGGCGGAGCTGCTGCCGAGAGCCTTCGGCGCAAGCCACTTGCCGAAGAAGACCTGACGCGAAGGGCGCAAATGCCGCCCCCTGCTCAGCTTCGTCATTGCGAGCCGGCGGTATTCCGATGGTGTGGAAATCTCCGAGGACGCGCAACGACCCCCACCCTACCCTTCACACAGTACCCCGCAGCGAAGCGGAGGGGCCCCCTGCACTGGCCGGGTTTCCAGAGGTCGGTGAAGGGCAGGGGGAGGGAGGTTTCTTCTCAAAGGAGTACGGGGGGCTTCGCCCCCCGTACTCCTTTGGTATCCTCCCCCTCCCCGCCAGAACTCCGTCTTGGGTCGTAACCTCACCGGGGAGGGGGTAGGGGGTGGGGGCGACTCATCGCACGAGGAGGTACCTGGCCGGGGAGGGGTGTCCCTAGAGGTGGTAGGGCAACCCCCAGTACTAAATTCGTCATTGCGAGCCCAGCGGCCGGAGGGCGGCCTACGGCGATTCGATCGAAGCCGTCACGTCCTGGAACGCGTAGGGACGGACGTACTGCGAATACAGGACGCGGTCCTCGAGCAATGGAAGATCGGTCCCGAAGACCTCATTGAAAACCACGCGGAAAGTGTTGACCGGGGTGATGCCGGGGTAGAGACCGGCGTCGCCGGTCGGCAGGTGGAAGGCGTTGAGATTCGTCATCCGCTCCTGGATGTATGAAATCCGGCCGCTGTTCGAGTCGGGCCCGTGGTCGCCTTCGATGATGATCACCGGCGAACCCTCGGATTGTTCGAGGATGGCGGTGATCACCTCCTCGAGCTGACGGTTGACATACTTCACTTGATCGCGATAGCCCTGGATGTAGTCCCCACTCGACGGATCACTGGCGTCGAAAGTGAAGCGCAGCGTGAAGGGCGCGTCGGGCGTCACCGGGGAACCATCGGCGGCGAAGACGAACGGCGGGTGAGGGGCGATGATATGGGCGAATACAAACTTGGGCTCTTCGGTCGGCGGAAGGGCCTTGAGTCCTTCGAAGATATTCCGAATCCGGTTGCGGTGGACCTCGTAGGGAAAGCGCACGTCGGGCAGGAAACGCGGCAGCGCCACGACCCCGTCCGAGATCAAGCGCAGCACCGACGTCTGGATGATCAGGCTCTCGAAAGGACTGGCGCCGACCAATCCCAGGTCTTCGTCGATCGCTCCGGCCGTGAGGTA
>CAZMVJ010000152.1:0-2948 GCA_964569445.1 uncultured Anaerolineaceae bacterium
GGCCGAGCGGGTCGAACCACGAGATCGCCGTCATGTCGGTCAACTGCACCAACTTCCGAATCCTCACCAACGATCCGGGCCTCGATTTCGATCCGGCCTGGCGCCCCTGAGTTCGGCTGCGCCCCGGTCGACCGGCAACACCCCGTCCCGCCTCCCGCCCACCTGAGTCCGGGCTCCCCCGGCAGACCGGCGTTCGACGACGAGCATCCGGGAGGAGGCGGACCTCCTTCCTTGCCGCCCAGCAAAGCCTGCCGGATAATCGAACCCGGGCTTTCCGCTCGGCCAATCCCCCCATCGGAGACCACGTATGACCGCTTCCATCATCGACGGGAAAGTCATCGCCGCGGAGGTTCGGACCGAAGTCGCCCAAGGCGTCGAGAAGCTGCTGGCCGACGGCGGCCCACGGCCCGGGTTGGCGACGGTCCTCGTCGGCGATAACCCGGCCTCGCACACTTACGTCAAGGCCAAACGCAAGGCGTGCGCCGAGGCCGGAATCGAGTCGTTCGGCCACGAGTTGGCGGCCACCGCCACCCAGGCCGAAGTCGAAAGTCTGGTCGCCCGCCTCAACCAGGATCCCAAGGTTCACGGCATCCTGGTGCAGCTGCCGCTGCCGGCCGGGCTGGACGAGGAAGCGGTGCTGAAGGCGATCAGCCTGGAGAAGGACGTCGACGGATTTCATCCGCTCAACATCGGCCGCCTGGCGCAGAAGGGGCGTGAGCCGCTTTTCGTCCCATGCACTCCGGCCGGCTGCCTGGTGCTGCTGAAGAAAGCCGGAGCCAAACTCGACGGGGCCAACGCCGTCGTCGTGGGCCGATCGAATATCGTCGGGATGCCGGCGGCGCTTCTTCTGGTCAAAGAAAACGCCACGGTCACCATCTGTCACTCGCGCACCAAGGATCTGGCCGGGGTATGTCGCTCGGCCGACGTTCTGATCGCTGCCATCGGTCGGGCCGAGATGATACGCGGCTCGTGGATCAAGCCGGGCGCCTATGTGATCGACGTCGGCATCAATCGCGTCGAGGATCCCTCGACCAAGTCGGGCTATCGGCTCGTCGGCGATGTCGCGTTCGCGGAAGCGGTGCAGGTGGCGGGGGCGATCACGCCCGTCCCCGGCGGAGTTGGGCCGATGACCATTGCGCTGCTGCTGCAAAACACGCTGCGGTCGGCGGCGCGCCGGGCGAGCTGAGCGCCCTTGACCGCTGTCCCCCGAAGGCAGGAACGCAAAACGCAGCCAGAGAACACGCACTTTCCGTGGATGTGACATCCGGAGACTCCGTCATTCCCGCGAATAGCGCTTCGCATCCCGTAGGGGAGGCGGGAATCCAGAAGGCCTGGACTGGACCCCCGCCTTCGCGGGGGTGACGGGGAGGACGGCTGGGCTTCCCCGCGTCTGCGGCTAGTCGGGCCGGAGTCTCTCCTGGCCGGGGGAACCTCGTCAGAGGGAGATTCGGCAGGCTACCAGGCGTTGTCTGACAATTGACGGGTTCCCGGTCGGGTGTTAGAGTCGGTCCAGTCTCCGCCCAACCGATGCCAACTCTCCTGGTCCGCCACGCCACCGTGCTTGTCACCATGGACGGAGCTCGGCGAGAGATCGCCGGTGGGGGCCTGTTTGCCCGCGACGGCTGGATCGAACAGGTCGGACCCAGCGACAGACTTCCGCCCAGTGCCGACGAGGTGCTCGACTTTGACGGCCACCTGGTACTCCCCGGCCTGGTCAACACACACCACCACCTGTATCAGACGCTGACGCGCGCTCTTCCGGCGGCCCAGGACGCCGATCTCTTCCACTGGCTGCGGGCGCTGTACCCGATCTGGGCCCGGCTGACGCCGGGGGACATCCGGCTATCGACCCGGACCGGACTGGCCGAGCTGGCGCTCAGCGGATGTACCACCGCCTCCGACCATCTCTACCTCTTTCCCAACGGTTCGCGGCTCGACGATGAGATCGAAGCGGCCGGCGCCATCGGCATTCGGCTGCATGCCTCGCGCGGCTCGATGAGTCTCGGGGAGAGTCGAGGCGGCCTGCCGCCCGACAGCGTCGTCGAGTCGGAGGACAGCATCCTGGCCGACAGCCGGCGGGTCATCGAAACCTACCATCGGGCGGAGCCCGGGTCGATGATCCGGATCGTGGTGGCGCCATGCTCGCCCTTCTCGGTGACTGCGGACCTGATGCGCGAATCGGCGGCGCTGGCGCGCGCCTACCACGTCCGTCTCCACACTCATTTGGCCGAGACTCTGGACGAGGAGCGTTTCTGCCTGGAATCCTTCGGTCGGCGGCCGTTGGCCTATGTCGAAAGCCTGGACTGGGCCGGGGACGACACGTGGTTTGCCCATGCAGTGCACATGAACCCGGACGAGGTCGGCCGGATGGGAGCGGCCCGGACCGGTGTCGCCCACTGCCCGTCCTCCAACATGCGGCTGGCCTCCGGGATCGCCCCCGTCCGCCGCTACCACCGGGCGGGCGTTCCGGTCGGGCTGGGGTTGGACGGCTCGGCGAGCAATGACTCGTCCCACCTGCTGGCCGAGGCCCGCCAGGCTCTGCTCCTTTCGCGGCTGGGCGGCGCGGTCCGCCCCGACATCGACGAGGAGGCCGCGTTGCTGACCGCCCGGCAGGCCATCGAGCTGGCGACGCGCGGCGGCGCGGCCGTCCTCGGTCGGGAGGACATTGGTTCGCTCGAGGCGGGGAAGTGCGCCGATTTCATCGCTATCCGTCTCGATCGACTGGGATATGCCGGCGCCCTTCACGATCCGGTGGCGGCGGCCGTTCTGTGCGCGCCGGCCACGGTCGACTTCGCTTTCGTCCATGGTCGCCGGGTCGTCGATGAGGGGCGGCTCGTCGGGGTCGATCTGCCGGTGCTGATCGAGCAGCACAATCGCGCCGCGGCGCGTCTGGTGCGCGGCGATTGATCATATGGCCAGTCCATTGCTCTTCCCTCGGACCCCCACCC
>CAZMVJ010000152.1:3048-6739 GCA_964569445.1 uncultured Anaerolineaceae bacterium
CCCCCACCCTTCGAAAAACTCCTCCCCTCTCCCTGCGAAGTGCCGATTGCTGCGAGATTGATTTGGCGCAGGGGGAGGGGTCAGGGGTGGGGGGATGACGGCCTCCGGACGCGGGGAGACTTAGCCCCACAGAGAAGGTGCTACCTGTGATGGACGCGCAGGCCTGGGCCGCCACGACCCGTCACCTGGTCGATGTCGCCATGGGGCGCGCGCCGGCCGACCGCGTCTTGCGGCGAGGCCGCTGGGTGTGCGTCCAATCGGGCGAGGTCATCGACGCCACCGATGTCGCCATCGCCGGCGACCGCATTGCCTTTGTCGGGCCGGATGCCGGCCATGCCATCGGTCCTCAGACCGAGGTCACCGACGCTTCCGGGAAGTACCTGGTGCCGGGATTGCTCGACGGGCACATGCACGTCGAATCGGGGATGCTAACGGTGACCGAATTCGTGCGGGCGGTCGTCCCGCACGGTACGACGGGCATGTTCATCGACCCGCATGAGATCGCCAACGTCTTCGGCCTGCGCGGCGTGCGCATGATGGTCGACGAGGCGGCGCTCCAGCCCATCCATGTCTGGGTGCAGATGCCGTCCTGTGTCCCTTCGGTTCCCGGGTTGGAGACGCCGGGCGCCGCCATCGGCCCGGCGGAGGTCGCCGAAGCGATGACCTGGCCGGGCGTGATCGGCCTGGGCGAGATGATGAATTTCCCCGGGGTCCTCTCCGGCGATCCGGCATTGCACACCGAGATGGCTGAAACGCGGCGGGCCGGGAAAGTGATCGGCGGGCACTACGCCTCTCCCGATCTCGACCTGCCGTTTCATGGATACGTCGCAGGCGGGCCGGAAGACGACCACGAAGGGACGCGGGTCGAGGACGCCGTGGCCCGCGTGCGTCAGGGGATGAAGGTCATGCTGCGCTACGGCTCGGCCTGGCACGACGTCGCGGGGCAGGTCGGCGCCATCCTCGAAGGCGGGCTCGATGCGCGACATTTCCTGCTGGTGACCGACGACAGCCATTCGGCGACTCTCGTCCACGAGGGCCACATGGACCGCGTCCTGCGCCACGCCATCGCCCAGGGCCTGCCGCCGATGTCGGCGATCCAGATGGCGACGATCAACACGGCCGAGCACTTCGGGGTCGCCCGCGACGTCGGGCAGATCGCGCCGGGGCGCTTCGCCGACATCGTCCTGGTCGAAGATCTGGCGTCGTTCGTTGTCGAGGCCGTAATGGCCCGCGGCATCTGGGCCGCCCGCGCCGGCCGGCTGTCCCTCGAACTGCCCCGGTTCTCCTATCCGCCGGACGTCAAGGCTTCGGTACGCCTGGCGCGGCCGCTGACCGCCGATGATTTCCGTGTCGCCGCCTCCGGGGAGTCGCCGATGGAGATCAATGTCATCGGCGTGATCGAAAACCAGGCGCCGACGGAGCACCTGGTGGAGCGGGTTACCCCCGTCGGCGGAGAGCTGCGGGCCGATCCGGCCGCCGACTTGGCCAAGGTGGCGTTGGTCGAACGTCATCGCGGCACGGGGGAGGTCGTCGTCGGTTTCGTCAAGGGCTTCGGGTTCGCCGCAGGCAGTGCCGTCGGATCGACGGTGGCCCATGATTCGCACCACATGCTCGTTGTCGGCACCGACGACGCCGCCATGGCCCTGGCGGCGAATGAACTCGCCCGAGTCGGCGGCGGCCAGGTTGTCATTCGACAGGGAGAGGTGATCGGCCGGGTCGAGCTGGCGATCGGCGGCTTGATGTCGGATGAGCCGGCCGAGGTCGTGGCGGACAAGGCCGAGAGCGTGCTGCAGGGAATGCGCGCCTGTGGCTGCCGCCTGAACAACGCCAACATGCAGCTCAGCCTGCTGTCCCTGGTCGTCATTCCCGAGCTGCGCATCTCCGACAAGGGGCTGGTCGACGTCGAGCGCTTCGAAATCGTGCCGCTCGTACGCAGCACGGGCGGGGAAAGGTAAGGTGAAGGGGTGAGCGACCGCACGCCGCGCCCGAGGCGCCTACCGGGCACCCGCCCGCTTTACCAGCAGGCGGCCCAGCGCCTGGGAGAGATTCTGGCGACGACCTCTCCCGGGGCCTTTCTGCCCTCCGAACCCGACCTGGCGCGGCAAATGGGCGTCTCGCGCGCCACGCTCCGCGAAGCGATGCGTTCCTTTGAAGAAGAAGGGCGCATCATCCGTCGGCAGGGGGTTGGCACGATCGTCACCCGGCCGCCGCGCGCCTTCGATGCCGGGTTGGAAGTCCTGGAGAGCCTGGAAACGCTGGCGGCCCGAACCTCGCAGTCGGTGGAGATGGGGGAGTGTCAGATCGCCGTGCGTCCAGCCGGCGGAGACGACGGGGCGCAGCTCGAGATCGCCGCCGAGGCCCCGGTGGTCGAAGTGTCGCGGGTGATTCTTGCCGGCGGCCGCCCGGTGGCCTTCCTGATCGACGTCCTGCCCGAGTCTCTCCTGCCGCAAGACGTCTGGGCCAATGGATTCACCGGCTCGGTATTGGACTTGCTGTTGCGGGCCGGCCAGGTGGATCTGGACGTATCGCGCACCGAGATCGGCGCCCTGTCGGCGACCCCCGAGGTCGCCCGCCGGCTGCAGATCCAGCGCGGCGATGTGCTGCTCCGCCTGGAGGCCCGGCTCTTTTCCCGCGAAGGGCGGGCGCTCGACCATTCGTGGTCCTACTTTCTCCCGGGCAGCATCCACCTGCACATCGTGCGGCGGGTGGGTAAGCAAGGCCGCCCGGGCAATGGAGGTGGCTAGAGCTTCAGACCGAGGGGTGACGCCGGACGGAATCACCGAACCGAACACCGACATCCAAGGAGAACGATCATGCGCAGTTTTGCCGGACGCGATATCCTGTCGCTCAAAGAGTTCGAACGCAACGAGTTCATGCACGTCTTCGACATTGCCCGCCAGCTCGAGCCGATCGCCCGCAGCCGGCGCAACAGCGAGATGCTCAAGGAAAAGACGCTGGTGACGGCCTTCTACCAGCCGTCGACCCGAACCCGGCTGGCTCACGAGGCGGCCATGCACCGGCTGGGCGGACACGTCACCGGGTTTTCCGACGCCAAGATGACGCGCGCCGGCGACTTCTACCAGGAGTCGATCAAGGACACGGTCAAGATGCTCGAGTTCTACGGCGACGTCATCGTCATGCGCCATTTTCAACAGGGGGCGCCGGCGGAGGCTGCCCGCTGGGCGTCGATCCCGGTGATCAACGGCGGCGACGGCTGGGGCGAGCACCCGACCCAAATCCTGACCGACCTGTACACGATCCTGCGCGAGAAGGGCCGCCTCGACGGCCTGACCTGGCTGGCCGTCGGCGACATGCGCATGCGCACGATGCATTCGCTCGGTTATGCCCTGACCCAGTTCGACTGCCCGATCACCTTCGTCGCTCCGCCCGAGATGGGGTTGACCCCCGAGTTCAAGGCCGAACTCAAGCAGTACAGCCTGACCTTCAGCGAAGCCGAGCACGTCGAACAGGCGATCGCCAAGGCGGATGTGATTCTGGTCGAGCCGGTCGTCCAGCCCGATTACACCAAGTCGCGCGACGAACGCGCCGGCGACGTCGGCCTGACCCCGGCCAACTACAAGATCACCCGCGAGCTGCTCGAGAAGAAGGCCAAGCCGGACGCGGTGCTGCTTCACTCGCTGCCCCGCATGGATGAGATCCCGCCCGACGTCGATATCACCCGCTGGTCGCG
>CAZMVJ010000153.1:0-6661 GCA_964569445.1 uncultured Anaerolineaceae bacterium
GGGACAGCGAACGGGATGGTGCCAGGCGGCTGTTCGCCTTCCGGACGAAGTCCTCCCGCAGGCTGCCCGCGGAAAGGCTCTCGGCGATTCGGTCCACGGTGGCGCGCGCCCGATCGAAATGGACGACAGCCAGTTCGGCCTGAGACCGCTTTTGAAACCAACCTCCGAGAGAGGCATGGATCTGCCATAGCAAAGCCAGGGCTCCTTGGCGGTCGGCCGCCTCGGCGCCGGCCTCCAAAACCGGCCTGGCCTCAGGTGAGTCCAGCGCCGACAGAGCCTCGCCGCGTAGTTTCCACAACCGCGGGATGGCCGGCTCCTGTCCCGCTGGTAGTGCCGAAGCGATGAGCGCGTCGGCAGTCAGCAGGGCGCTCGCCGGGTCGCCATGGCCCAAGGCCAGCTCGGCCTGGGCCAGCCAGCAAGCGCGCTGGCCGACGGACTCCATCCCCAGGCTCGGAGCGAGTGCTCTCTCCAGCACTTCCTGCGCCCGATCCGAATCACCCAGCTGATCCAGGACAATCGCAAGACTGCCAGCCGTCGTACGAAGCCAGTGAAGCGAGCCCGTTTCCTGGGCAAGTTCGAAGGCGCGCTCAAGATGATCGCGGGCCTCGGCCAGAGCCAGAAGGTCAACATAGATGCTGCCGAGAGTTCGGTGGGCGGCGGTGATCCATTGGCGGTGTTCTGTTTCCTCAGCGATCTCGAGCGATCGAAGGGCAAGTTCCAGGGCTCGGCCGTAGGACCCCTGTGCCCCCAAGGCCCCGGCCAGACACCAAAGGGCGAAGGCCTCGCCCGACCTGGACTCGATCTCCTGGGCGATGCCCAACGCCTGTTCTCCTTCCGGCAGCGTGTCAGCGAGTCCTTCGACCGGCAGGACCATCGTTTCGGTCTTGAACGTGGCACCCCTCGCCGTCAAGGTAGACAGGCTCGACACCAGGCCATGCCGGTCGTTGAGTTGCAAGAAAAGCGTCACAGCTTCGTGGTGATCGCGGGTCGAACCTTCCAGGTCGCCGCGCAAATAGCTCGCCATCCCCAGAAGATCGGTGGTCTCGGCCACTCCGGCTGGGTCCTCCAGCCGGCGGAAGATCGTTAGAGCCTCCTGATGCTCAGGAATGGCCTCGCCCGGCCGGTCCAGATTGGAATGGAGGTTCCCGAGGCGGTTGAGGCTGTGGGCCAGCGCCGAGTCTTCTCCCATCTGGCGGGCGAGTTCCAGAGCAGCCTGGAAGTATTCGCCCGACCGGGCGTAGTCCCGTGATGTCCAGAGCTTGCCGAGGTCGATGAGTGTCCCCCATTCGGCCCTCAGATCTCCCTGAGATTGCGCGAACGCGAGGGCCGCCTGGTCGTCGGCGAGAGCTTCGTCGAACTCGCCCAGGGTTTCGTAGGCGAAGGCCCGAGCCCGAAGGACCTCCGGACGGGTGGGAACCGCCAGGTGTTCGGCGGCAGTCAGGGCTCGTGTGAGATGTTCGACCGCCGCGCGCGGAGCATAGAGGGCCAAAGCCCGGGTCCCCGCGCGAAGGGAATGGTAGTGAGCAGGCTGCCAAAGGCCGGCGGCGAAGAAATGGGCCGCTACGCTCGCTTCGCTCAGGTCTGAAAGAGGGTGCTCGAGACGTAGAGTCGCCTCGGCGACGACGCGGTGCAGGCTTTGGCGCTCTCGGGCGAGAAGGCGCACGTATACGGCCTGGCGGGTAAGCGCGTGACGGAAGGCAAAAGTTTCGGGCGAGACTTCCTTGATAAGCTGGGCTCGGATCATCTCATGAATCACCTGCAGCAAGGTGGACTCGTCGAGGTTGGCCAGCTCCTGCATTACGCCAAACTCAAAGGACCGCCCGATGACGGCCGCCAATTGAAGAACGACCGCCGCCGGGACGGAGAGCCGGGAGGTTCTCCGCTCCACAGCGTCCTGGACGGTGCGTGGAATGTGGAGCTCATCGATGGGTTTGCGATCCCAGCCACGGTCGGTGAGGAAGAGGTCACCCTCGGCCACCAACGCCTTCAAGACCTCCTCGACGAAGAACGGGTTTCCCTCTGTCAAAGAATAGATCCGGTGCAGGAATTCAGCGCGCGGCGGCCGAGGCAGTTGCAGAATCGCCCGCAGCATGTCGCCGACCTCCGCAGATCCGAGGCGCCCCAGAACCAACTCGGAGGCCAGTCGCTGGCGCTCGACCTCCGCCAGGAAGTGGGAGAGGGAAGGATTCACCTCATCCTCGCGATAGCTCATCAGCAGGACAAGGCGATGGGTGCCCAAGTGACGAAGGAGGTGGAGCAGACCCTCCAGGCTGGTGTCGTCACACCAGTGAAGGTCCTCGACCGTCAGGATCAACGGCGCCCGGTCCGAAAGGTCGAAGAAGAGCCGAGTCAGAGCCTGGAAGAGCCGGCGTTTCTCGTCCTCCGGACGAAAGCGGGATCGATCCTCTTTCGCCGCGGGAAATACATCGGGAAGAAGCCGGGAGAGCACAGGGTCGACCGGGGCGGAGGCGTTCCAGGCAACCCCGAGCCCCTTGAGCTCTCCAACTGACTGGAGCGCGTCCACGAAAGGAGCGAATGGGACAGACTGATCCGTCTCGTACCCATGCCCAAGCAGCTGGAGGAATCCCTCAGCGTGGCTTCTCGCCTCGGCCAGGAGGCGAGACTTGCCTACCCCCGCCTCGCCGGCGACAAGGGCAGCCTGCCCACTCCCGTGAGCGGCCTGATCGATCAGCCGCGAGAGCGCGGCGAGATGGGGGTCTCGCCCAATCAGGACCGGGCATAGGATGGGTCGCTCCACGGCCGTTGGCTTTTCCTCCCCGCGCCGCGGGCGCGGGCTTGGCCGGTTGACGCAACGGCCAGTCCTCCGGTCGACAGGGGCACCGATTGTCGACCGCTCGCTATCGGAGCGGTGGATTATACGTCTCGATGCCGTCCTCAATACACCGGCCCAGCTCTCGCCAGGTCAACGAACCCTCACAGCGCGTAACCGAACAGATCCCGTCGCACAGGCTTCGCCGCCGGCGGCAATCCGGGCCTTTGCTTGACAGTCGAGTCTCGCAGTCCTTATAATGACCTGCCGCGCGGGTGTAGCCAAGTGGTAAGGCAGTAGCTTCCCAAGCTACGATGCGTGGGTTCGAATCCCATCACCCGCTCCTGTCATTACGCGCCCCCGACGAGGGCACGCTCTTTTCCCTGGCCTCCTCGGCAATTCCGTGCATCGGCCTAGCCGCCCTTCGCCCTAGCAGGCTGCGGAAAGAGGCCGTCGCCCTAAAACCCCCCACCCGTACCCCTCCCCCAGCGAATTGGGATGTGATGGCGAGGGCGTCAAGCCGGGGGAGGGGTAAGGTTTTCAAGGAGGCGGGGGGCCTTCGGCCACCCGCCTCCTTGAGGATTTCCACCCCCTCTCCGCCACGCTCCTGTGTATCGAAGACCGCTCGCAGGCGGAGAGGGGGAAGGGGGTGAGGCAGGAGGCGGTTTTTCCGCATTCTCCCAGTGAGCCTCCCCGAGGCCCCCTGGGACTGACACCCCCCACGGGGCCGGCCCAGCCTGGATCGAGCATCGTGCCAGCCATCCTTGGGGTCTGTAAAGTGCCTGTAAAGTCGGCCTGCAGAGGCCGGTTGGTATAATTTGGCTGTACTTGGAAGGATCCGGACCCGGAGGGGTACGGGCTGTGCCAAGGATTCTCTGTGTCGAGGACAATCCAGAGAACCGGACACTTCTCCGCCGAATTCTCGCGGCGGAGGGCTACATGGTCTCGGAGGCATCCAACGCCTTCGAAGGGCTGCAAATCGCGCTGGTCCAGCCGCCCGACTTGATCCTGCTCGACGTCAACATGCCGCATGTCGACGGGTTGACCCTGGCGGCGCGGCTCAAGTCCTACCCGTCGCTGGTCCATGTCCCGGTGGTCGCCATCACCGCCAACGTGATGCGCGGCGATCGGGAACGAAGCCTGGCCGCCGGCTGCGACGGTTACATCCAGAAGCCGATCGACGTCGATACCCTCCCGGCCCAGGTCGCACGTTTCTTGCATCCCCTGCCCGTGCCGATGCTGGAGGCCGGTAGATGACCATCGCCGTCCAGGACCTCACCGTCCTCATCGTCGAAGACAACGTCTCGAACTTCGTGCTGATGGCGCGCATGCTCGGTTTCCTGGGTCTGACCTGTGAATGGAAGACCTCCGGCTTCGAGGTCGTCGAGTACGCCGACACGCTGCCGCGGGTCGACCTGATCCTGATGGATATCCGCCTGCCCTACGAGGACGGTTACCAGGCCCTGCGCAAACTGCGGGCATCCGAGCGGCTGCGGTCGGTGCCGGTGGTGGCGGTGACCGCCTACGCCAGCGAGGACCAGATGAACCGGGCCCGCGCCGCCGGCTTTGACGGATTCGTCGGCAAACCGCTGGATCCGGATCGGTTCCCGGACCAGGTGCGCCGCATGCTGCAGGGCGAAGCCGTGTGGGAGGTCGAATAGCGATGACCGCCGCGACGGCTCTGGCCGAATCCCGTGTCGTTCGCCCGCGCAGCCGCCTGGGCACCCGGCTGGCGTTGGTTCTCATGCCGCTGGTGCTGATCCCCGTGATGCTGATGGGCGGCGCGGCGTACTTGCGCATGCGGTCGATTCTCGAGACTCAGGCGAGATCGCAGTTGACGGCGCTGACGCTGGCGCAGCTCGAAACCGTGCGAGAGTGGAGCCGCAAGCGAGAGCTCCAGCTTCGTCTCGGCTCGCAGCGGACCGAGGTCGTCGGCGCGCTGAACACGTTGGTGGCCGCCGACGCCGGATCGCCGGAGTATGCCTCGGCGCAGCAGACGTTGCGCACTTCCCTGGCCGAGCTGATGGTCCGCAGCGACGAGACCCTCTTCAGTGAATTGATGTTCGTCCGCCTGCCCGACGGCCTGGTCGTTGGCGCTACCAGCCCCGAGCTGGAAGGACAGACTCTGGCCTCGGTCCGGGACGGAAACGTCAGCACCGAGGCCCTGGTGACGACCCCTACCTACAACGACGCCTTGCTCGCCCCGGGCAATGTCGCCGTGCTGACGTCCCTGCCGATCCTGCCGAAAGGCGGCGCCTCGCCGGCCGGTCTCCTGTTGGGGGCCAACCATGGATTGCGCCTCGGCGCCCTGCTCGAAGAGATGCAGGGGCTGTGGCTGACTCAGGGGATCTATCGTGTAGAACGTGGAGTCGGATTCCTGGCCGTGCCGCCCAACGTGAGGGTCCTCCTGCCACAGTTCTCGATGGACCCGGTGGCCGAGGCCGTGTCGGACCATCCGGTCTTCGCCCTGGCCTCCGAAACAACGGGCGGAACGTACCAGCACCGGGATTCGGCCGAGGACGAGGACGAGTTTGGCGGGTTCCAGTGGGCGCCGGAACTGGGAATGGGCGTGGCGCTCGAGCTTCCCATCTCCGACGTTTTCACCGACCTGGGCAGCCTGGCTCCCTTCACCGTCGGATTGATCGTCTTCGCCGCCATGTTGTGCTTCGTCATCGTGCTGATCGCCTCCGACCGTCTGATGCGGCCGCTGGGCCAGCTGGCCGAGTTCGCCGACCGCATCTCGCGCGGCGAGTGGGGCCACCGCGTCCCGGAAACGAGCGATGACGAGATCGGCGCCCTGGCCAGCTCCTTCAACCGTATGGCCGACGACTTGAGTGGACTGTATGGATCGCTCGAAGCGCGGGTCGAAGAAAGAACGCAGCAGGTGCGAACCGCCGCCGAAGTGGCGCGCGCCGTGACGTCGACTCCCAACCTCGACGACCTGTTGCGACGGGCGGTCGATCTCATTCGAGAGCGATTCGGCTACTACCACGTCACGATTTTCATGCTCGACGAAACGGGCGCCAACGCCGTCGTGCGCGAGTCGACCGGCGAGATCGGCCAGTTGATGAAAGCGCGCGGACACGGCCTGGCCGTCGGCTCGCCGTCGGTCATCGGCTGGGTGACGGCCAACAACCAGGGACGCATCGCCACCGACGTCGGCCGCGACCCGATCCACCTGAAGAACGAACTCCTGCCGGAAACGCGTTCCGAGGCCGCCGTGCCGCTGCAGGTGGCCGGCACCGTCCTGGGCGCGCTCGACGTGCAGAGCAAGGAGCTGAACGCGTTCTCACCGGAAGCGCTGGAAGTGCTACAGGCGCTGGCCGACCAACTGAGCACGGCCATCCAGAACGCCCGCCTGGCCCAGGACTCGGCCTTGGCGGCGGAACGGGCGCGGTTGCTGACCGCCGTCACCGGCCAATTCGGAGGCCTGATGGACGTCGAGCAGGTGCTCGAGACGGCGGCCCACACACTGCATCGCGTCCTCGGCCAGCCGGAAATCGTCATCACCCTGGCGCCGGACGTCGGCGCTTCGACGGGAGGCGGCGATGGGCGCGGCTAGGGCCTGCTCCGGAGGAGCCTCGTGAATCGCCTGCGCGCCTGGTACGAGGGCGCCTACCCGCAGGCCGGCCGAACCCCCCTGGAGACGTCGGCCGCGTGGCGCCAGCCGCTGCTCAACGGCGCGCTGCTGGCTGGGGCGCTGCTCGGGCTTCCGGCGGCCCTGCTCGGGTCGCTGGCGGTCCTGCCGGAGGGCGGCACCTCCCGCGTCGTGCTCTTCGGCATCTGCTACCTCGTAATCGTGGCGCTCGCCGTGGCCCGACGGCTCCCATCCGGATTGCGCGCGGCGACCTTGTTGACGGTCTTGTTCATCCTGGCTCTCGATGCGTTGCT
>CAZMVJ010000154.1:0-4639 GCA_964569445.1 uncultured Anaerolineaceae bacterium
CGGGCATTTCCAGCCGTCAAGCAAGCCCCCTCCCGGCGCCCCGAGAGACTGGTACCGCAGACGCCTTTTCCTTCCGGCGAAACCGGATAGACTTACTCCATCTTCAAGACCGGCGACCGCGGCTGGCTCGCCGGGCGGCTGACACAGGAGACCTGATGACCAAGCCTCTGAGCTCGCTTGCCCTGTTCCTTGTCCCAGTCCTCGCCCTGACGCTGGCCTGCTCGGCGTTGAGCGGCCCCGAAATCAACGCCCCGGTCGACCCCTCGGCCTTGTTCAGCGATGATTTCTCCGACCCTGACAGCGGCTGGGACCGTGCCCAGGAGGAGACGGGCGTCACCGATTACGACAACGGCCAATACCGGATCTTCGTCGACGAGTCCCAGCATGACTACTGGGCCAATCCCGGGCTGTCTTTCACCGACGTGCAAGTCGAGGCCGATGCCACCAAGATCGGCGGTCCGGACGACAACGACTTCGGTCTGATCTGTCGTTACCAGGACACTGAGAACTTCTACGCCTTCCTGATCAGCAGCGACGGTTTCTACGCCATCCTGAAGTATTCCGGGGGCTCGTCGGAGACCCTGGGGAGCGATAGCTGGCCGCCCTCTGAGGCCATCAACCAGGGCGCGGCCACCAACCACCTCCGCGCCGACTGCATCGGCGACAGCCTGACACTTTACGCCAATGGCGAGCAGCTCCACGCCGTCACCGATTCGGCCTTCTCCAGCGGCGACGTGGGCCTGATCGCCGGGACCTTCGACGAGCCGGGCGCCGATATTGCCTTCGACGACTTCGTCGTCCTGCAGCCGTAGTCCCCGCCGAATCGTGACGTTCCCCGGGAGCCGCCGGCCTTCGGCGGCTCCTGTGATTCTCCACTGCCTGATCCGTTGGCACGGGACGCCAAGTTGGCTACACTGAAGAGCATGGAAGAGACCCCGACTCCCGGGCCGGCGCCGCTGCGCGACGACCGTCTCCCGTTTTCCCCGGGCCTGGGATGCGTGCTGAGCATCCTGGGGGGGCTTATCTGCGCCGGCGCCTTCTTCTTCCTCCTCTGGTTCAACCAACAAGGCCAGATTGTGTACGCCCCGGAGCCTTATCGGGCGACGCGGGTCTGGATCTTGCGCGGGGTCGAGGGCCGCGGGCTGGCGGTCTCTACGAGCCGGCCCCTTCCGGGGGCGACATCCGACCGCGTCTGTGCCAAGACTTCGGTCGACTTCTACTTCCTCGGCGGCGGGATGCCGGAGGCGAACACGGACTACTGCGAGTGCTTCACCCGAACCGACTCCGGGTGGACCTTAGCCGGGGACTGTCCGGAGTAACGGATGCCGGCAGCGCCTCCGCGCAGCGTCAGAAATCGCCCGCCACCGACGGGAGGCCGAGAAGGGGCCTTGCCGCTGGATCAGGTCCTCCAGGGCGACTGCGTCGAAGTCCTCGGTCGTCTGCCAGAGGCGGGCGCCGACCTGGTCTTCGCCGATCCGCCCTACAACCTGCAGCTGACGCAGGAGCTGTGGCGGCCCAATCAAACGCGGGTCGCCGGCGTTGATGACGACTGGGACCGCTTCGCCAGTTTCGCCGAATACGACGCCTTCACGCGGGCCTGGCTCTCGGCCTGCCGACGGGTGCTCAAGCCGACCGGCTCGCTGTGGGTCATCGGCACCTACCACAACATCTACCGCGTCGGGGCGATCCTGCAGGATCTGGGCTACTGGATCCTGAACGATGTGATCTGGATCAAGACCAACCCCATGCCGAACTTCCGCGGGGTGCGCTTCACCAACGCTCACGAGACGCTGCTGTGGGCCGTGCCGTCCCGCCAGGCGCGCTACACCTTCCAGCACCACGCGATGAAAGCGCTCAATGACGGCCTGCAAATGCGCAGCGATTGGCTCCTGCCGATCTGCAATGGGTCGGAGCGGCTGCAGCGGAACGGGTCCAAGGCCCATGCGACGCAGAAGCCGGAGGGGCTCCTCTACCGCGTGCTCCTGGCCTCGACCCGGCCGGGCGACGTCGTGCTCGATCCGTTCTTCGGGACCGGGACGACCGGGGCCGTCGCCAAGCGCCTCGGCCGCCGCTGGATCGGCATCGAGCGCGAGCCGCGCTACATCGATGTCGCCCGGTCCCGTATCGACGGTGTTCCTTCGGCGCCGTCCGACGCGACGCTGCTCGAGGCCCCGGAGCCGCGCCGCCTGCCGCGCCTTCCCTTCGGCTCCCTGCTCGAGCACGGCCTGCTGCGGCCCGGCCAGCGACTCTTCTTCCGAGGCCGGCGGCGGCAGTCGGCGCGTATCCGAGCCGATGGCATGTTGGTGTGCCGCGGCGCCGCCGGCTCGATCCACCAGGTCGGCTCGCGACTTGCCGGCGATGCGCCCTGCAACGGATGGACGCAGTGGTTCTTCGAAGACGAAGAGGGGGAAATGCAGGCGATCGATGTCCTTCGCCAAGAGTTGCGCAAGGACTACCTGGGCGACGGTTCCCTTGCGGAGGAGTAAGTCGCCAAGATCGTCACTCGCGAACCATACCCCATTGTCGGTCATCCCCGCGAAAGCGGGGATCCAGGATTGATGGTGCGGGACCTGGGCGCCCGCCTTCGCGGGCGCGACCTATCCCCAACCCCGGGCGCCCGCCTTCGCGGGCGCGACCTATCCCCAACCCTGGGCACCCGCCTTCGCGGGCGCGACGAGTGTGTGGAGGGTTATCCGCGCGAGACCGGGGATCCAGGCGATGAACCACCTGGGCGCCCGCCTTCGCGGGCGCGACGGTTCCTCATACAACACACCCCCAGACCGGGGGTGTGTTCTTTGCCGATGGTGCCGAGAGCCAGAATCGAACTGGCGACACCGCGATTTTCAGTCGCGTGCTCTACCAACTGAGCTATCTCGGCCGAGAGACGGGATTGTACCCAGCCCGAATCGCGGTGTCAAGATATCCGGCTTCCGGCGAGATTCAAGCTCGCGGGGAAGCTCATCACGAGACGCATCAGGCCCGCCATCCGGGAAGCGCATCCTCCAGCGCCTGTCCGACGTGTGGAAAGATGCGTGCGCCGACGGCGGTGAGGGCGGCGACCTTGTCCGGGTTGGTGGCGATGCCGTACGCCGCCAAGTCCACCGAAACGTTGTTCGACCGCAGGATCTCCACCGCACGACGGGCCGACGTGTGCCCTTTCGGCGCGTCCTCGAACAGGATCAGCCGCGCGCCGTCGACGGCGCGCCACGCCGGCTCCATCCCACTGCCGCCATGGGCCAGGCGAATTGCCATCTCCACGGCCTGGACGCCGTCGTTCCCTATGGCTCGCAGCAGGCCGGAGAGAATGTGGACGGGTGACGGCTTGAGAAAGGACTGGACGTCGAGCCCCAACGCCGTCGCCTGCCAGCCCAGATCCCCTGAGGCGACCCGCGGCAGACGATCGAAACCCGCGGCGCGGACCCCGATCTCGGCCTCCGGCGTGTTGAAGACGCCGCCGGCCTGTCCTCCCGGAAGGACACCGGGACGGTGCACCCGTTTCGGTGCGCCGGGGCGGCGTGAGCGCAGTCGAAGGGCCTGTCCTGAGCGTAGTCGAAGGGCCTGTCCTGAGCGTAGTCGAAGGGGCGATGAACTAGGGCGATTGGTGACGATGGCTGCTGACCGGCCGGCTTGTTCGAGTTTGCGCAGGAGCGACGCACGTTCCAAGTCGTTCAGTGTCGGGAGGTCATACTTCTCCAGGAACGATGGGCTCTCCATCCCGGCCGCCTCGCCATAGATTTCCTCGAACCGCCGGCTGCCGAGGTTGTACATCTGCACCAGTCGGAACGTCAGCGAGTCGTCGAGGCTGCGGGCGCCGGCCAGCAGCGATCGTACGGACGCCGCGTGGTCGGGCCGTCGCGCGTCGATGCGCCGCAACAGGCTTGCTTCTGCCTCGGCCAGAAGATCGTTCGGCCTGCGGCGATCGAGCTCGGCCAGGAATCGGCGGATGTCGGGGAAGGCATGGCGCGCTGGTCGCGGCAGCCCAAGCGGAGGGCGAGTGGGGAGCGACACGTCGTCATGGGCTTCCCAGGCTGTCACCAGGAGCAGCGCGGCACAAAGGACGGACGAGTCCCACTCGGCTGTGATGTCGTGAGCTTCGAAGGCGTCGATCTCCTCTTGGGTCAGACCCCGATCGCCGAAGCCGAGAGTGAGCGAGAGCTGGCGGACCGTCTCGATGAGCGAGCGATGATATCCAGCGGAGTTCAGCAGGACTCCGTCGAGGTCGAAAAGGAAGATTTCCATCGGGAGCGGTCGAGGCGAGCGGTCAGGATACGCAGGAAGGCCGGGCCGGTCAACCCGCCGGGAGGCGTCGAGATCAGCCGCTCACATGGAGGGGTCGACCATCGAGCCGGAGCGAGCGGACCTCGAGCCAGGCCTCTTCCAAGGTGGGGAGCACTCCAAACCGGAGCCCCGCCGTCTTGGAGAGGGCGGCCCACTGATTGTCGATCCAGATCACGAGGCCGAGAGGGCCGGATGATGGCCCGTGGGTTTCGAGCACGACGCGCTCATCCACGGCAAAGCGCGTCGAGTCCTCCCCCCAATCGATCTGGTAGGCATGCCAGGAATCCAATCCGCCCAAGAGAGGCGACTGGCTGCCTCCGAACCAGCGGCCCTTCTCCTGCTGACGGGAGGTGAGTCAATT
>CAZMVJ010000154.1:4667-6506 GCA_964569445.1 uncultured Anaerolineaceae bacterium
GAGGGGCTCGCAGCCGGGGGATCGACAGCCCGGCCCATCCCGCCGCGCCCATCGCGGCAATGGCCATCCCAGGGACAGAGGGTCCCTGGAAGCGGGCCGCCGTCCAGCCGGACACCGGCCCGCCGAGTGAAAACGGAATCTCCGAAGGAGGCGAAGCGTAGAAGAACCACAGGGCCTGGGGCGAGGCGGGCAGGAGCCGCCGCGCCCCGGCCTGGCCGCCCCACGCCGGGAAGGGATCGTTCCAGAATCCAAACCCGAGCGTCCCACCTGGTGCCGGCGAAGAAGCGCGCGCCTCGAGGCCCAGCCGGACGGGGGGTCGGTGGAGCAGGTCTCGGCGGGAACGCCCGCCGGTGTCGTCCAGCTGCGCATCGCTGTAGCCCGTCGTCGGCCCCAGATGCAGACGCCAACCGTCGCGGGTTGGTTCGATTCGTCCCTTGCCGGCAAGGGTGCGTGTCAGCATCCGTCTCACCCGTGGGTATTCTACGGCGCTCGCCCGGATTCCATCTGCCGAACATGGACGAAGGAGAGCGAGCCACCGCTGGATGGTACCCGGCGCGATGAGCGAGCCCGGCGGGGAGTTGTATAATGCTCGCCCGACGGAGTCGCTGACGTGGAACTCACCTGGTACGGCATGTCCTGCTTCCGAATGGTCGAGCGCGGTCTGGCGACGGTGGTCACCGACCCGTTCGACGCCAGTGTTGGGTTGAGCCCGCCCAAGCTGCGGGCCGACGTCATCACCGTCAGTCACGACGCTCCCGGACACAACCACCTTTCGTCGGTCAAAGGCGAACGGAGGGTGATCCAGGGCGCCGGGGAATACGAGATCGGCGGCGTCTTCATCACCGGGATCGCCATGGACGTACCGCAGGCCGGCAACGGTCGTCCCAACACCCTGTACGTGTTCGACTTCGAGGGCCTGACGGTGGCCCACCTGGGCGATCTGGCTTTCGTCCCGTCGCAACCACAGATCGAAGACTTGGGGACGGTCGACGTGGCGCTGGTTCCGGTGGGGGGAGGCAGCGCCCTCACCCCGTCGCAGGCAGCCGAAGTCATCAGTCTGATCGAACCCAAGATCGTCGTTCCGATGCACTACCAGACCGGAAAAGAAACCCTCAAGCTCGGTCCGGCGTCCCGCTTCCTGTCCGAGATGGGGATTGGGCAGCTCGAACCGATCGACTCGCTGAAGGTCTCCAAGGCCGGACTCTCAGATGAAACCCAGGTCGTCCTGTTGGCGCGGGCCGAGTCGTAGACCTGCCCCGATCTTGGGAGGACGGCGCTGACCATCAAGCTGCTGATGACGTGGGACATTCTGCCCGGCCGCGAACAAGAGTACTTCGAGTTCGTGGTGCGGGAATTCGTTCCCGGGATGCAGCGCCTCGGCATCCAGCCGACGGAAGCCTGGTACACCACCTTCGGGCGCCGACCTCAGATTCTGACCGGCGGGATCACGCCCGACCTCCAGGCGATGCGGACAGCGCTCGACTCACCCGAGTGGCAGGGGCTGCGCGATCGGCTGGGGGAGTTCGTCGCCAACTTCGAGTGGAAGGTCACGACGGCGTCGGGCGGATTTCAGATGTAGAGGGGCAATAGACCTTCCCGGAAGGTTCAAGCTTCCGGGAAGGTTCAAGACCGAGATTCAGGGGCACGGCATCCTTCGGCTTCGCTCAGGACAGGTGCCGTGTCCCGACTTCTTCCGTCTGGTCTCAGTCAATCCTCGCTGGACGCGCTGTCCGGTTTCGTTTCTCTAGAGGGCTTGGGAGCTTCGCCCTTGCTGGAACCGTCCTTGCTGGAACCGTCCCTGCTGGAACCGTCCCTGCTGGAACCGTCCCTGCTGGAACC
>CAZMVJ010000155.1:0-6457 GCA_964569445.1 uncultured Anaerolineaceae bacterium
TCCGGACGACGGTGGAACGGCTCCTGGGCGACGAGTGATGTTCCCCATCCTGCAGATCGGACCGCTGGCCATTCAACTTCCCGGTCTCCTGCTCCTGGCAGGGGTATGGGTCGGGTCGGCCATGATCGAGCGGGAGGCGCCAAAACACAGGCTCTCCGGCGCGACTCTTGGAAGCCTGGTGTTCTATGGGCTGCTGGCCGGCCTGCTTGGGGCCCGCCTCGGCTACGCGTTGCGTTATTGGACCGTCTACGCCGAAGATCCCCTCGGCCTGGTCTCGCTGAATCCGAACACGCTTTCGGCGGCGGAGGGCGTCGCCGCTGCTCTCTTGGTGGGCCTGGTGCTGACTCGACGTCATCGTCTGCCCCTGTGGTCCACCCTCGACGCCTTCGCGCCGGGTCTGGCGGCCTTCGCGGTATTCGTGAGTCTGGCCGATCTTTCGAGTGGAAACGCGTTTGGCGCGCCGACGTCGCTGCCGTGGGCGATCGAGCTTTGGGGCGCGGCGCGCCATCCATCACAGATCTACGCCATCCTGCTCGCCGTCGCGGTGGTTGTGGCCATCCACAGACTTGGCCGGCGCCCGGCGTTCTCAGGATTGCTGTTCCTGGCGTGGCTGGCAATGACCGCCGCCGGTCGGCTTTTCCTGGAAGCGTTTCGAGGCGATAGCGTGGTCGCGCTGGGGTCGTTGCGGGCCGCCCAGTTGATCAGCCTGATCGTCTTGGGAGGGGCTCTTGGTGGGATGCACATCCGGGCGAGGGCAGCGCTGAAAGACTGACGCGCCCAGAGCGAGATATCACAGGGTGAGGCCCGCAGTGGTGGAGCTTGCTAGGGCTCCTCGGAGGTGGCGGTGATCCGGCCAGCGGTGCGACCGTCGCAGAAGCCTAGCGTGTGCCTCCCGGTACGACGTCGCCGCGCCAACGGTACCACAGCCAGCCAACGACAACTCCCGCGGCAGCGCCCACGAGCCCGGCGGCCCAGTGGTAGGGGTGAGGCCGACTCGCCAGGAAGAGCCTACCGACGACCAGATAGCCGGCCAAGCCAAGCCCCAGCGTCCACAAGTAGACGACGAACGGCCATTCGCGGCCATTCGCCTTTCGATTCCCATTCTTCCGCGCATGCCTCTTGCTCATCCGGATCTCCCTTAGGCCCGGAACATCCGGCCACGTGCCGGTCGCGCTTAGTTAGGCCGTCGCCAAGGCAGCCTTCCTTAGGTGAGGAAGCATCTGCGGATCAGGTGATGATGGTTGCCCGATACTCGTGGCGTACAGCAGCGCCGGCGTCAGCCACGGCGCGCTGCAAATGCTTGGGCTGCACCAAGCGAGGGTTGTAAACCACCCGAGCTCGAGCGGCCGCCAAATCGACGTCGGCCGAGACGACGCCATACACTTGAAGCAGGCCGTTCCGGACTCGCTTTACACAGTTCTGGCAACCCATGCCTTCCACGGCCAGCATGGTCACGAGCTGCTCACGCTGCTCCTCGAACGACGGCGATTTGTGGACGGCGTCGACGTGACATTCCTTGTTCATGCCATTCCTCCGTGAATAGGGAGCGACCAGGGAGCCGGTCACCCCCCTCGTCACTTTATCCATCAGTACTTCGCTGCGACAGCGCCATTTCCCGATGGCGTCCGCAAGCACTTTGGCGCGGCCCAGGGACTGGATCGCTCAGGCGGGCCGGACGTAGAGCTTCCGGGAGAGGGTCCAGATCCCTAACGGAACGGAGACCGCCAGCGCCGCCAGGGCGACGATCTGGGATTGCGTCAGGCCAACGGCCACGATTTGGTAGGAGCTGGCATAGGCCAACAAGAAACGTTCGACACTGTACAAGCTGAGGAAGACCAGGAACAGGACGCCGTCTGGCCAGCGGCGCCGGCGCAGCTGCCAGACCAAGGCGAAGATGCCCAGGTTGACGATGAGCTCATAGATTGGCATGGGCGTGTAGTACACGCCGAGCTGGGGGACCATGGCGGCCGGGTTGGTGTAGGCGATGCCGAAGGGCCCGCTCGTCGGCGGGCCCATGGCGTCGCCGGTGATGATGCAGGCCAGGCGACCTACGCCCATTGCCAACACCAGCCCGGGCGCGGCGACGTCTGCCAGCCGGCCGAGGCTGAGGCCCCGACGACGGGCGAAGATCAGCAGGGCCGACATCCCTCCGACAACGGCGCCCCAGATCGCCAGGCCCCCCTCCCAGAAGTACAAGGCGCGCACCGGATTGGCGGCGTATTCGTGCGGCCAATGGTCCACCACGTGGAAGGCACGCGCTCCGATCAGACCGCCCACGATGACCCACAGCAGCACATCCTGGAAGATTTCGGGGCTCAATCCCTTGCGCCGGGCCTCGCGTGAGGCGACCCAGGCTGCCAGGCCAATCGACCCGGCGACGATGATGCCGTACCAGCGCACGGCAAAGTGGCCGAAACCGAAGAGAACGGGGTTGATATCGATCGTGATCATCTCCTGCAGGCCTCCAAACGTCGCCCGGATGGGTCGGGGGCGACGCGTGAGCGAAACCGGCGACGAGGGCCGATACACCGATCGGCGGCCCGGAGGCGCTTCACGGCAGGAAATCCAGCGGGTTCAGGAACCCTCCCTCCGCCAGCCGGATGCGGAAGTCGAGGTGCTCGCCGGTCGAATTGCCTGTGTTCCCCGACTCGGCGATCTGCCCGCCTTGAAGGACGCCGTCTCCGGCTCGGACGAGGTTCGCCTGATTGTGGGCATAGTAGCTCCACAGTCCGTTCCCATGGTCGACGACGATCAGGTTGCCGTAACCAGACGTGTCCCAGTCGGCGAAGATCACGGTTCCGCTGTCGGAGGCGTACACGGCCTGGCCCAGGTACGTGTCCAGATCGACAGCCGGATGCCCGGACCAATAGGACTGCGTGATTCGAATCGGGGACACCGGCCACAGGAAGGTTCCCGTTCCGGCGAACACCAACGGTCCGGAGTAGAAACCGGGCGAGCGGCGACCGAGGCCGGCCAGGACGCGCGGCCCCGGCTCGACCCAGGCGACTTCTCTAATCGCTCCCGGCACCACGAGCTTCTGCCCCACGGTGAGCATCGGATTCTCTTGATCCGCGAGTCCGTTGCCGGGGAATTCCAGGATGACCTCGGCGGCGATTCCGTACCTGGCTTGCAGAGTCGCCAGCGTGTCGCCTTCCCGGACGGTATGGAGAACGCCGTCGACCGGCAGGATGTTCAGCTCGAGGCCGACCTGAAGGTTGCCGGCGGCCGTGCTCAAGTTTTCATTCCCCCACAGGATCGTCTCCGGCGTCAGGCCGAAGCGCTGGGCGATCGACGAGGCGGTGTCGCCGGGCTGGACGAGGTAGGTGAGGACGCCCGTGCGGCCCCGCTCCGGCGCCTCGGTGTGCAGCACAGCGGCGCGACGGATCGCCGTCGAATCCTTAGGCGGCGAAAAGGTGGGCAGGGTGGCCGCCGTCACCGCCGCAGGATCGCCGGCCGGCACAGCTTCAGCGGCGGTCCACGCCACGTGATTCGGCCCGCCTCCCACGAGCAGGAATGCAAGCAGACCCAGGCCAAACCGGATGCGCGGGACTCTCAGACGTGAAGGCATCCCTGGCCGCCTTGCCGGTCGGGCTCATCAACGTTGCGCCTTTCCGTGTCGCCCATCCCGAGACCACCAAGAAGTGCGTTCTTCGTCTCCAGCAAGGTCAGGTTGATCGCCTCGTCGTCCGACTGCGCACCGGCGACGATCGCCGCGAGATGCTCCGCGAGAAGGATCAGGACGACGTCGTTCAGGGCCCGGCGCACGGCCCGAATCTGAGTGACGGTCTCCCTCCAGCCGCTCCCGGCCTCGACCATTCCACCGATTCCTCGCAGGTGGCCTGCGATGCAGCGCAACCGTTGCCGAGCCTCGAGCCGGTGCAGCGTGAGCCGACGCTCGGCGCCGGTTGCCGGTCGTCTTCGTTCCAGGTCCGCTGCGGTCTGCGCCGATGGCAATGGGGTCATCCTTCCCGGTCCATGGTAGGAGAACTCCGGCTGACGACAATGGCGGTATTGGCCTGTCCCCGGATAGGCGGTTTCGCTGCCTGAAACTCGGACGAGCTCCGCCGACGTCGACAGCCGGCGAAGGGCGGGCTCGGGAGACCGAACGACCAGCCGGCCGCGAGGCACCCTGTCGCGTGGATTCGACCGGAGGTCTTCCTGCGGCCTCGGGGGGCAACCTGGCTGGTTCTTACTCGACCCAGTCCGACAGGACCGTCACCATACGCTCGGGCTCGGTCGGGTCATCGGTGAAAACGTGCACGCGGAAGTTGTGCCGGCCGCCCATGTCGCCGTGCATCATGAACTGCATCTCCAAGCGCGTGCTCTCGCCCGGCTGAAGGACCGTCGCACCGACGGTCGGGACGGGCGGTCAACACCCCTCCACGACTTCGGCGTAGGGGGGCTCCGTCACGCGCAGCGGTTGATCCCCGACGTTCGTCAGAACAAAGGCGACCTCGACCGTCTGCCCAAGCTGGATCTCCCCGAGATCGACGACCTCCTGGTCGACCTTGAGCCGCGGCTGCCCGGTGACTTCGATCGCCGCCTTCCTTCCGCCGGAGCCGCCGATCACGGATAACGCCGCCAGGAAAAGCAGCAGGCCGCCGACGATGGCCGCCACCAGAAGGAAGCTGGGGGAGGTCTTCTTCGGACGGCGTTTGTGTGGTCTGGTCATGAAGTCTCTCCGAATTGGAATGTCCACAGATAGTCGGTCAGCGCCCACAGCTGCTCATCGGTCAGGATCGGTCCCCAATAGGGCATCCCGGTTCCCATGCCGCCGCGCAGGATCTTCCCCTGCAGCAGAGCCGAACTGGCCCCGAGCATGGTGGAAGGATCGGTGAAATCGGCTGGCGAGGGAGGCTGCTCGCCGGCGAGGTGAGTCGCCGCGGCGGCCGGAACGGCGTCGGCCACCTCCTCCGGGGTGCTAAGCGCCATCACCCCATCGCCCCCGCCGCTCTCCCCGTGACAGGCGGCGCAGTTCTGCGCGAACAGCGCCTGGCCTTCCTGCAGCGCCACGCCGGTCGTCGTCGAACGCCACAGGTGGGCCACCAGGTCCCATACTTGCGAGTCGCTCACGCCTCGCGTCGACGGGTCGAGGCGCAGTGACTGCCAGGTTTCGGCCGGCGGGCGAGCGATGAACTCCTGGCGCGATCGGAACCCTTCCGGCAGCTCAATACCCAGACTCTCTCCCCGTTCTGCCGATGGCCTCGCGCTGGGCAAGACCGAGGCAGGGTGCGGCGCGTCGATATCGATCCCGAGGGTCACGTAAAGTGGCTCCACAACTTCGGGCGCCGCCGGTTGACCGCCGGAAACCTCGATGACGCCGCGCATGCGCCAGTGGTCTGGGCCGCACCAGCGGGTGCAGTAGAAGGTGTACGTGCCGGGCTGGTCGAAGGTCAGCGTCGTTTGCACAACCTGGCCCGGTGGCATGTCGATCGGGGCGGCGTCGCTACGACCGACGGCGAAGCCGTGGACGACGTCGTCGGAGACCAGGCGCAACTGGAGCGGGGACCCGACGACGGCGCGGAGCGTGCCCGGAAGCCAGCCGCCGGCTTCACTGACCCGACCGTGAATCGTCACTACTGACGGGGAACGGTTGGCCCCCCACCAGGCCACGGCCACTGCCAGCGGCACCGCCAGGGCCACTAGCGCCAGGGCGATGCGGGCGAGGTGCTCGGAGCCTGCCCTGAGCCCCTCGACTTCTCTCGGGACAGGCTCCGTCGAAGGGCTCAGGCGACGAAGACCCATAGCAGCCCAGCTGTGACGAGGAAAGAGAAGCCCCACACAGGGATCGCCATCCGGACCCCGCCGGTGAGGTCCTCGGCGACGGCGCGGACGTGACGACTGGACCAGGCCAGCCCGACGAGCACGATGGCGGCCAGCGCCCACGAGGCAAGCATGCCGCCCACAGGAGTCCACGGCATCGAGGTGGTGCCGAGGAGATCCCAGCCGAGGCCGATGGGGTCGGAGAGGACAGGCAGGATGTAAGAGACATTGGTCAGTACGAACCCGAGGCTGAAGGCCGCCCACGCGGCCAGGCCGAGCGGGACGAGCGCCGGTGCGAATCTCTGCAAACCTTCCTTGGCCGAGAGGTGGTTTCTCCCCACCGAGGGTCCAAGGCGCGTCGCCGCCAGGAACAGACCTGGGACCAGGACGACGGTCACCAGCAGGAAGCCGGCGGCATAGGCCAGCCACGATGGACTGCCGACGGCTGCCGCCGCCGCGCGCAGGGCGCTCGACGGTCCCAACAGGACGAACGCGTACACCAGCGCACTGCCGAGGAGGACCAGACTCTTGAAGGCCTCATCGATGCGGACGGGCGCCGATGGGCGGAGATCGGCCCCCATCGGCCGCAGACGGATGGCGACGTTGTCGAGCGGGCAAGTTCGCAGGCACTCGAGGCACACCCCGCACGAGACGTTCGACGTCAATGTGGCGGGGAAGACCTGCCACGGGCAGC
>CAZMVJ010000156.1:0-6456 GCA_964569445.1 uncultured Anaerolineaceae bacterium
CTTTCTATCATGCTCGCGCCGCGGCGCCTTCCAGCCATCTGACGGGTGACTGACAGACGGGAGGAGAGTCCTCCCGCCGTCCCGCCGGGATTACCACAAGGGAGGAGACCATGGACGACCTGATGCGCGTTCTCGGACCGGTGATCGCCTGCAGCATTGCGCTGCAGCAGTTCCTCGAGCTGATCGATCCGGCCCTCGATCGATTCATCCAGCCGCATAAGAAGTGGATTCTCAGTCTTGTCTCGCTGGTTCTCGCCCTGGCGCTGACCGCCGGCCTCGGACTGGGGATTCTCGCCCCGCTCGGGCATCCCGGGGCCGGCATTTTCGACGTCGTAGTGACCGCCCTCTTCATGATCAGCGGCACCAAGGGGGCTAACGAGCTTCTCAAGTGGATCGGCTACAGCAAGACGGCGGCGCGCCTGGCGCTGCCGGAGGCCGAGGCGCGCACGGTGTAGCCGATCCTGCCCTCCCCCTGCAAGGGGGAGGGTGGGTGGGGGTCGCGCGGCGTGGTCTCCATCCCCACCCTTCCCTCCCCCTACAAGGGGGAGGGAGGCTGACAGACGATGATGCGAACTCGCTTCGAGGTCCTGTGAGCATTAACGCCGTGATTGTTGGACAAGACCGCGCCAAACGTTGCTGGGGGACCGGCGATCCCCTGATGGAGCCGTACCACGATCTGGAGTGGGGCGTGCCGGTGCGCGACGATCGGTTGCTCTACGAGCACCTCACCCTCGACAGCTTCCAGGCGGGTCTTTCGTGGCGGACGATCCTCAACAAACGAGAAGCCTTCCGGCGCGCCTTCGACGGATTCGACCCGGAACGTATCGTCCGTTACGGAGCGCGCGACGTCGCCCGCTTGCTGGGCGACCCGGGGATCGTCCGCAACCGCCAGAAGGTGGAAGCGGCCATCAGCAATGCCCGGACCTTCCTGGCGATGAAGGATGTCGGCGAGTCGTTCAGCGACTTCCTGTGGTCGTTCACCGGCGGTCAGACGCTTCTGGGGAAGGCCGCCCGCCGCTGGGACGAGGTCCCCGCCCACAGCCCGGAGTCGGACGCCATGGCCCTGGCGCTGCGCCAGCGCGGGTTTCGTTTCGTCGGGACGACGATCTGTTACGCCTTCATGCAAGCCGTCGGCATCGTCGACGACCACATGGTGGGCTGCTTTCGCTACATTCCCCGGCGACGGGGACGGGCGGGGCAAGGGACGACCTGACCGATCCGGCTGGCGAAACCTACAATGCCGGCGGAGTAACCCCGCTAGATGTCATTCCGAGGGCGGCCTTGAGCGGACGCGAGAGGCCGCCAGAGGAATCCCCCGCGCCAGAAACCATAGGGAGGCGCGCGTAGAGGGTGATCCGAGGCCGAGGTATCCGCGCTGCCCTTGGCCTCAGGGATTCCTCGTGCCCCTTCGCCAACAGCTCGGGGCACTCGGAATGACAATGTGAGGGTCCGTTCTCCTTCAGGCGAATCTGGAGCGTCCAAGTCCGGGTTCGAAGCAGCCCCTCAAATCGGACTGCGTTCGTGGCTATTGGGTGACGTTCTCCACTCCCGGCCTCGGCCGCACCCCGCCTATCCTCAGGCAGGGGACGCCGTGCACGAGCTCAGTTTCGCGGAGAGCACGCTGGAGTTGGCGTTGCGCCACGCCCGGGAAGCCGGGGCGGGGCGGGTGGTCGGATTGCACCTGGTGGTGGGTGAGTTCACCCCTCTCGAACCGACCTCGCTCGAGTTCTACTGGGAACGGATCACCAAGGGGACGCCGGCCGATGGGTCGCACGTGACTGTCCGCCGCGTCCCGGCGCAGTTGGCCTGCGCCGATTGCGGCGCGACGTGCGATGCGCATGATGAGACCTGGGTGTGTCGGGGGTGCGGCAGTTCCCGTCTGCGGATGACCTCCGGGGACGAGTGCTTCCTCGAATCGATCGATGTGGAGGGCGCTGCTCGATCCTCTCCAGGATGCCCCTCCGGGGTGCTAGGTAGCGACGAAGCGCGGTCCTCTGCAGGATGCCCTCCGGGGTGCTAGGAAGCGACGAAGCGCTATGACCCGCCGAGTCGAAGTCGTAGAAGACATCCTGAGCGCCAACGACCATCTGGCGGCGCAGAACCGGGAGCGCCTGGAGGCGGCCGGCGTTTTCAGCGTCAACCTGATGGCCTCGCCCGGCGCCGGCAAGACGTCCCTGATCGAGCGCACGGCGGCCGGGCTTGGTTCGGAGCTGCGCCTGGCAGTCATCGATGGCGACCTGGCGACCAGCCTCGACGCCGACCGGGCAGCTGCCGCCGGCGCCCAGGCGGTGCAGATTAATACCGGGGGTCAGTGCCATCTCGACGCCGCCATGGTCCTCCGCGGGCTGGAAGAGCTCGACCTATCTCAGGTCGATCTGCTCCTCGTCGAAAACGTCGGCAACCTGGTCTGCCCGTCCGCCTTCGACCTGGGGACCCGCACTCGCGTGCTCATCGCTTCCGTCCCCGAGGGTGACGACAAGCCCTTCAAGTATCCGGGCTCGTATCACTCAATTGACGTCGTCCTTCTTAACAAGATGGACCTGCTGCCCTACGTTGCCTTCGATGTGAAGCGATTTCTCCACGGCGTGGAAGTGCTCAACCCATCGCTGCAGTCGTTCCTGGTCTCGTGCCAAACGGGCGAGGGCCTGCAAGCGTGGTTCGCGTGGCTGCGCCGCGAAGTTGCCGGCATGCGGGCGGAGGTTGTGCGGTGAGCCTGACCTTCGCCCCAGAAGCCGGGCTGCGGACCGGCCGCCGCTTGCGCGTGCGCGGCCTCGTCCAGGGCGTTGGCTTTCGTCCCTTCATCTACAACCTGGCGCTGCGGTTGGAGTTGGATGGCTGGGTGCGCAACACTTCGTCCGGGGTCGAGATCGAGGTCAGCGGTCCGGCCTCGGCGCTGGAGCTCTTCCGCGATCGGCTGGGGCAGGAGACGCCGCCGTTGGCACGGATCGACCAGATCGAGGTCGAGCCGTGTCATGTCGCCGGGGAGGCAGGGTTCCGCATCCTCCCCTCGCTGGCCGACGCCGAGGGTTTCCAGCTGGTGCCGGCCGACGTCGCCACCTGCCCGGCCTGCTTGAGCGAAGTCTTCGATCCGGCCAACCGGCGCTACCGCTATCCCTTCACTAACTGCACGCACTGCGGCCCGCGACTGACGATCATCGAGTCGATGCCGTACGACCGCCCTGGGACGACGATGGCCGGGTTCGCGATGTGCCCGGCCTGCGCCGCCGAGTATCACGATCCGGCTGACCGGCGCTTCCATGCCCAACCGATCGCCTGCGGGGATTGCGGCCCGACCCTCTGGCTGGAGGTTGGCGGCGAGAGGATCGCCGAGCGGGACGAAGCCCTTCGGGCGGCGCGCCTGCGATTGACCCAGGGGCAGAGCCTGGCTGTGCGAGGGTTGGGAGGGTTCCACCTGGCCTGCGACGCCGCCGATGAGGCCGCGGTGAACCGGCTGCGTGCGCGCAAAGGCCGCGGCGACAAACCGTTCGCCGTGATGTTCGCCGACCTGGCCGAGGTCGAGCGTTCGGCGATCGTCGGGCCGGCCGAGAGACAAGCCCTGCAACGGCGCGATCGACCGATCGTGGTCGTCGAGCGGGGGGCGGGTGCGGCGCTGGCCGCCTCGCTGGCCCCGGGTCAGCACACCATCGGCGCGCTCCTGCCGTATACGCCTCTGCACCATTTGCTGCTCGAGCGGGCCGATGGTTTCCCGACGGCGCTGGTGATGACCAGCGGCAATCGCAGCGAGGAGCCGATCGCAGCCGACCTCGACGAAGCCCGGCTCGGGCTGGCCGACATCGCCGACGGCTTCCTGATGCACGATCGGCCGATCCACCAGCGCTGCGACGACTCGGTGCAGCGCCTCTTTCGCGGCGCCGACCTCCCACTGCGCCGGGCGCGCGGGCGGGTGCCCGATCCGGTCGAGCTGCCGGGCGCACAGCGGCCGCTGCTGGCGGTCGGCGCCGAATTGAAGAACACGTTCTGCCTGGCGCGCGACGGCCTGGCCTTCCTCGGTCCGCACATCGGCGACCTGCACAACGACCCCACCCTGGACGCCTTCGAGAGATCGATCGCCCACTTCGAGCGGCTCTTTCGAGTGCGACCCGAGCAACTCGCCTGCGACCGCCACCCGGATTACCTTGCGACGCGCTACGCCGAGGCCCGGGCCGAGGCCGAGGGGCTGGTTCTGTCGCGCGTCCAGCACCATCACGCCCACATCGCCGCCTGCCTGGCCGAGGCGGGCGCCTCGCCGGATGAACCGGTGATCGGAATCGCGTTCGACGGAACCGGCTGGGGCGATGACGGCGCCGCGTGGGGAGGGGAGGTCCTATTGGCGGACCTACGAGCGGCGCGACGTCTCTGGCACCTGGCCTATGTTCCGCTGCCGGGTGGTGATGCGGCCGTCCGGTCGCCGTGGCGCATGGCCCTGGCCTGGCTGGACCACGCCGGCGAGCCATGGAGCGAGGACCTGGCCTGTGTCGCGCACGCCACGGAACAGGAACGACTGGCCGTGCGGCGCATGGTCGCCAGGGATGCGCTCTCGGCCGGCCTGGTGGCCCCGCCGACCTCGAGCATGGGCCGATTGTTCGATGCGGTGGCGGCCCTGATTGGCGTCCGGCAGGAAGTGCGCGACGAGGCGCAGGCGGCCGTGGAACTCGAGGCGTTGGCCGAGCCGTCGGAGCACGGTTCCTACGCCTTCGCCTTCGACGGTTCGACGTTCGACGCCTCGCCGGTCATCCGGGAACTGGTGGTCGAGATGCGCCAGGGCGTGGCGCCGCCAATCCTCGCCGCGCGCTTCCACAATGCGGTCGCGGCGATGGTGGGCGAGGTCTGTCTGCGAGCGCGCCAACTGACCGGTGTACATCGAGTCGCCCTTAGCGGCGGAGTGTGGCAGAACCTGTTCCTGCTCGAGCGCACCGTGACGCGGCTGGAGCAGGCCGAATTCGACGTCCTGCTCCATCGTCGGGTGCCGGCCAACGATGGCGGCGTGGCGCTCGGTCAGGCGGCCGTCGCCGCCTGGCAGGCGCAGTCGTCCTGAAGGGAGCGCAGCATGTGCCTCGGTGTGCCTGGACAGGTAATGGAGATAAGTCAGGTGGACGGGCTGAGCATGGCCACCGTCGATTTCGGCGGGACGCGGCGCGACGTCTGTCTGGCCTACGTGCCGGAGGCGAAGGTCGGGGACTTCGTCGTGGTCCACGTCGGCTTCGCCATCAGCATCGTCTCGGAGGCCGAGGCCCGCGAGACGCGTGAGCTGCTTGAGGAGATCGCGAGCTTCCCGGAAGCTTGAGGCGTGACGTAGGGGCACGGCATGCCGTGCCCCTACCCATGCGATGAGGATGACGCTCGATGAAGTTCGTCGACGAGTATCGCCAGGCCGCCCCGGTGCATGCCTTGCTGGCGGAGATCCGCCGGACGGTGAAGCGTCCCTGGGTCCTGATGGAAATCTGCGGCGGTCAGACCCACGCCATCCTGCGCTACGGGCTCGACCAGCTCCTGCCGCCGGAGATCGAGCTCGTCCATGGCCCCGGATGCCCGGTGTGCGTCACGCCGCTCGAGCAGGTGGACAAAGCGCTGGCGATCGCCGCCCTGCCGGGGGTGACCTTCACCTCCTACGGAGATATGCTGCGGGTGCCCGGCTCGGGGCGCGATCTGTTCTCGGTGCGGGCCGCCGGCGGAGACGTGCGCGTCGTCTACTCGCCGCTGGATGCCATTCAACTGGCCCAGGCCAACCCCGATCGGCAGATTGTCTTCTTCGCCATCGGCTTCGAGACGACCGCTCCGGCCAATGCCATGAGCGTTTTGCAGGCAGAGCGACTCGGGCTGACCAACTTCAGCCTGCTGGTGTCGCACGTGCGCGTGCCGCCGGCGATCCACGCCATCCTCGGTGCGGCCGGCAACCGCGTAGAAGGTTTTCTGGCGGCCGGGCACGTCTGCGCCGTCATGGGATATCACGAGTATCCGCCGATCGCCGAACGTTACCATGTGCCGGTCGTCGTCACCGGCTTCGAGCCCGTGGACCTGCTGCGTGGAGTGTTGGCGACGGTGCGCCAGCTCGAGAGCGGCCGGGCGGAAGCCGAGAACGCCTACACCCGGGCGGTGACGTTTGAAGGCAATCGGCCGGCTCAGGACGTGCTGCAGCGGGTCTTCCAGGAATGCGACCGCGCCTGGCGCGGTATCGGCGTCATCCCGATGAGCGGCTGGCGCCTGCGGGAAGCGTTCGCTGCCTTCGACGCCGAACGACGCTTCGACGTCGGGGATATTCGGACACAAGAATCGAAGAGCTGTATCGCCGGTGAGGTGCTGCAAGGCCGCAAGCGTCCGCCCGATTGCGCGGCCTTCGGCTCGATGTGTACACCCGAGCATCCGCTGGGCGCCACGATGGTGTCGTCGGAAGGGGCGTGCGCCGCCTACTTCAACTACCGACGCCAGGAGGCCGCTGCGGCCGAGGTGGGAGCGGAG
>CAZMVJ010000157.1:0-6454 GCA_964569445.1 uncultured Anaerolineaceae bacterium
TGGGGTCCGGGCCCTGGCCGGATTGCGCCGCGCCGGTGTCCAGAAGCAGATCATCGCAGGGATGGTGGTGTTGGTCGTCCTGGCGATCGCCGCCGCCTCCCTTCCGGCGTACGCTCTCATCCACGCTGAGCTCGAGCATCAGGCTTGGACACGTGTCGAGCAAGGGGCCAGGACAAGTCGGGCGCTGCTGGAGGCGGAACTCGCCCGGCTGGCGGATCTGGCCACATTGGCGGCGCAGCGTCCGACGCTGCTCGCCCTGACCACCGACCGAAAAACAACTGAGCTCGAGGCTTATCTCGAGACGTTTCGCGCCGGCGCCGCCATCGACTCCATCGTCGTGAGGAGCGGGGCCGGGGACGTCATCGCCGGCGCGTCCGTGTCGGGTTTCGCCTCGGCCGCGGTTGAGACGACGGGACCAAGAATCGTCGCTGTGCCGGGGTCGGGCGCTGGCGCCACCCTGGCGGCGAGCGCCGCAGTCGGCGGCGCAGGAAGTCCCACGGTCAGCGTCTACCGCCTCTTGGACGAACGATTTCTGAGCGACCTCGGCCAGATCACGGGACTGCACTACAGCCTGCTGTTGGACGGGAAACGTATCGCCACGACGCTGCCCGGCTATCCGGCTGTGGCGACGACAGGCGCCGTCACCTCTGATTCGGCGGGGGCCCGGAGAGAGATCCTCGCCGCCGCGGCTCCCTTCTTCGCCATCACGACGGACCTCGGCCCGTCAGCCGCCGGCCTCGAGCTGGAGTCCGCCCTGTCGGTCGCTGAAATGCAACAAGAAGAACGGCGGGCGCTGCTGCTGCTGGCGGCCGCGACGCTGGTGGCGGCGGCCGTCGTCTTCGGTCTGGGTTTCGCGTTGAGCCGTCAGCTCGCCCGGCCGCTGGACAGGTTGACCCGATCGGCGCAGCGCATCCGCCAGGGTGACCTGGACACGCCCGTCCCGATTCCGGACGGGCCGGCCGAGATCGCAGCGCTGGCGTCGACGCTGGAGGCGGGTCGGGTTCACACGCGCGCCACGGTCGAGACTCTGTTGCGCGAGAAGGCCTGGTCTGAGTCGCTGATCCGGTCGGTCGTGGAAGGCATCGTGACGGTGGACCGGGCGGGGCGCATCGCCACTTTCAGCCCCGGCGCCGAGCGGCTGACCGGCTGGCGGGCAGCCGAAGCGACTGGTCAGGCGGCCGCCAACGTCTTTCGAACGCCGGATGGTTCGGCATTCCTCGAGAAGCTGCCGCCTCCCGGTGGGCGCCGGGCGGTGCAGGTCGTCGATCGTAGCGGGCGGACCCTGACCCTGTCGATCACCGACGCCCGCTTCCGCCTGCCGAGCAACGGCGGGGAACGCCTGGCGCTGGTGATGCGCGACGTGAGCGACGACGAAGCCGTGCGCCAGCTGCGATCCTACTTCCTGGCCAACATCTCGCACGAGTTCCGCACGCCGCTGTCGGCCATCCACGCCTCGGTCGAACTGCTGCTGGAGGATCTGGGAAGTCTCTCCAAGGACGAGGTCGCCGCCTTGCTGCACTCGGTCTACTTGAGCATGACCGGGCTGCAAACGCTGATCGACAACCTGTTGGAGAGCCTGAGTATCGAAGCCGGACGGTTCAGCATCCGCCGTCACACCTCCACCCTGGACAAGGCCATCGACCAGTCGGTGCGCGTCATGCGGCCGTTGCTCGATCGCCGTGAGCAGTCGCTCCAGGTCGACTTGCCCGCCTGGCTGCCGCCATTGTGGATGGACCCGATGCGCATCACGCAGGTCATCGTCAACTTGCTCTCCAATGCCAGCAAGTACAGCCCGGTGCGCAGCCCGATCGACCTGAGCGTCAGCTTGCCCGACGCCGAAACCGTCCGCGTCTCCGTCGCTGACCGGGGGGAGGGGATCGCCGAACCGGACCGGGAGAATCTCTTCCGCCGCTTCGTCCGCCTCGAACCGGTCGACCCCGGGCAGTACGGCGTCGGCCTGGGGCTTTCGGTGGTCAAGGCGATCGTCGAGGAGCATGGCGGCCGGGTGGGAGTCGAAGCGCGGGCCGGTGGCGGCTCCACCTTCTGGTTCTCCCTGCCGCTCCAGGGAGGCCTGCCGTGAAAGCCCCACGGCGTTGTCGACTGATGGTTCGGGAACTTGACCTCACCCCCTATCCCCCTCTCCGGGGTGGAGATGCCGTTCAAAGAAGGAACGCGGCGGAGAGGGGGGAAAGGATTTCAAAGGGAGTGGGGGCGGCTTTGCCGCCCCCACTCCCTTTGAGAAAACCCACCCCCTCCCCCCGCCAGACGGGGCATACCCGCGACCAAGAGACACTTCGGGGGGAGGGGGTAGGGGGTGGGGGGCATGCGCGCGGTCAACCTCAGGGACGAGATCGCTGGAGCTTGCCCGGTGGCGGCTCCGCCTTCTGGTTTTCCCTGCCGCTCCAGGGAGGCCTGCCGTGAAAGCGCTGATCGTGGATGACGACCTGGCGCTGGCCGACGTCCTGTCCTTCACCATGCGGCGGGCCGGCTTCGAAGTGCTCGTGGCGCACGACGGCTTGACGGCGCTCGAGCGCTGGCGCAGCGAAGACCCGGACCTGATCGTGCTCGATCTGAACCTGCCGCGGCTCGACGGGAACAAGGTCTGCCAGCAGATCCGCCAGGAGTCGAAAACACCGATCATCATGTTGACGGTCCGAGGCGAAGACGACGACGTCGTGCGCGGCCTGGAAATGGGGGCCGACGACTACATCGTCAAGCCGTTCAGTCCCCGCCAGCTCGTCGCGCGCGCCGAAGCCGTCTTGCGCCGGGCGCATTCGGCGGCGCTGGCTCCCGGTCCGCTGGCCGCTGCCGACCTGACGCTCGACGTCGGGCGCACCCGTGTCCGTCGCGGCGAGATGGCGGTGGCGCAACTCACCCGCTTGGAAGGCCGCCTGCTGGAAGCGCTCATGCTGAACGCCGGCCAGGTCGTCCCGAGCGAATCGCTGATCGATGCCGTGTGGGGCCCGGCCGGCGGAGACCGGGCGATGCTGAAGCAACTCGTCTATCGACTGCGCCAGAAAGTCGAGCCCGATCCGTCGCAGCCGCGCTATCTGCAGTCCGTCTCGGGGGCGGGGTATATGTTCGAGGTCTGAGAAGCGCCCGCGCCGTCAGAGTCTGTCCCACAAGACCACCAATCGTCCGACCCCCACCCCTTACCCTCCCCCTGCATGGGCTGGATCTGCTTCAAGCCGACAACGCAGTGGGAGGGGAGGTTCTTTCTTGGAGGACGGGGAGCCCTGCTCCCCGTCCTCCAAGTTCCTCCTCTCCTTCCAGAAGATGCCAGCTCACGGGAGGTTTTGCCGAATCGCTGAGGGGCCAGAGGCTTTCGTGGAGGTAGGGGGGCAGCTCTGCTGCCCCCCTACCTCCACGAGTTTCCTCCCCTCCCCCGGATACCTAGACAATGCCCACGTCGCCCCGCATTCCGGGGGAGGGGCAGGGGTAGGGGTTCGAGGTCCGCCCGCAGGCACAGGCCCTCTGTTACCGCCCTGTGACCGCCAGCGAACCGGGTCTGTGACCCGGCTTCCTTATCTTCAAGACAGACAAGCGCGGATGATGGATGCCCTCGCCAGGGAAGCCATCAACACGAAGGGAGGCCAGCATGGCCGGCGTAATGGACCTGATCCGCAAGATGCGCAGTCCGGAGATAAAGCTCGTCCTGGAAGCCATCGCCGAGCTGAGGGCGCGCGGCTGGCTTGAAGATGGTTCCCTGCGGGGCGTCATGTTGTGCCATGCCCACCTGGAAGGTTCGGACCTGTACAAGGCAAACCTGCGCGAGGTCGATCTGCACCAGGCCCACCTGGAAGGCGCGGATCTGAGCCTGGCGGACCTCGGGTCGGCCAAAATTACGCGGGCATGTCTGCGCGGGGCAAATCTGAGCCAGACCAGCCTCGCCGGCGCCGACCTCTTCAAGGCCGATCTGAGCGACGCCCGCAACGTCACCGACGAACAGCTGACCCAGGCCAAGCGCATGTCCTTCGCCACGATGCCGGATGGGACCGCTTACAACGGCCGCTTCAACCTGGCCGGCGACATCGACCTGGCGCGCTGGGGCAAGGTCGACCCTGGCGACCCGGCGGCGATGGCTTACTTCCTCGGCGTATCGCTGGAGGGCTACCTGCGCGGCCAGGGCAAGCCCGAACTCGCCCGCGAGATCCCGGCATAGCGTCCCGTTCCGGAGATAGGTGACCGGACCTAACGGAACGGGACACTAGTAGGGCCGCGAAAAATCTCCGCAAGCCCGCCGCCGGGCGTTCGAGGGCGGCGGGCAAGGAGAGGAACCCGATGCTGATGACCGGTCTCGCCATCGCGACCCTGGCCTGCGGGGTCATGGCCGTGCGCGCTCGACGCCTGCTGTCCTCGGCCGTGTGGCTGGCGGTGTGCAGCGCGTTTCTGGCCGTCTTGCTCTATCGCCTGGGGGCCTTTGAAGTGGCGGTGATCGAACTGAGCGTCGGCGCCGGGTTGGTGACCGTCCTCTTTGTCTTCGCCATCAACATCGCCGGTGATGAATCGATCGGCCTGCCGTCGGTCATTCCGCGCGGCCTGACCTGGCTGCTGTGCCTGGCGCCGCTGGCGGTAATCGCGCTCAGCATCGCGCTGCGCATCCCGGCGGGGATCCCGGAGGGGATCGGCGCGCTGGTGCTACCCTCGCCCCCCTCCGCCGCGCCACCGGCCGCGGCGACGTTCGTCAACGTCCTGTGGCAGGACCGGGCGCTGGACGTGGTGGTGCAGGTCGTCTTGATCTATGCCGGCGTGCTCGGCCTGCTCGGTCTCCTGGCCGAGAAAGAAGGCCCGCTGCAGCACTCGGCCGCCCGTGAAGTGGCGGCGAGACGCGACCGCGATCTGCTGACGATGGAGACGGCCGCCCGCCGCGAGGAGGCGGAGACATGACGCTTTCGGCGCCGACGATCGCGCTTAGCATCCCGGAGGGGATCGCGCTCAGCACACCTGTCCCCGTGTCCTTCGGGATCCCGGAGGGATCGGAATGATCGCCGTTCTGGGCCTCCTGGCGGTGGGCTTCTACGCCCTGTTGGCCAGCCGCAACCTCATCAAGGTGGTGATCGGCCTGCAGCTCCTGGTCAAGGGCGCCGTGCTGGCGCTGGTTCTGGCCGGGACGGCCAATGGCCAGCTGCAAGTGGCGCAGAGCCTGGCGGTCACGGTGATCGTCGCCGACACCATCGTGGCCGTCATCGGGATGGCGCTGGCCGTTCAAGTGCGCCGCCGGACGGGGAGCCTGGACGTGAAACGGCTCTCCACGCTGCGAGGCTGACCCATGACGACCTGGCTTGTCCTCCTGACGATCGGAATCCCCTGGCTCGGCGCGGCGCTCGTCTGGCTTGCCGGCGATCGACGGGCGCGGGCACAGCACATCCTGGCATGCACTTTCGCCGCCGTCGCCGGCGTAGTGTCGCTGGTCCTGGTGACTCAGGCCGGCTCGCTGCCCGTCGTCGAGATCCCGTTCGGCGGGGTCTTCGGCGATCTGACCTTCATTCCGAACGGGCTGGGTGTATTCCTGGCGGCGGTGGCGGCCGTCGTCGGTTGCCTGGCGGTCGTCTTCTCGGTGGACTACATGCACGGCGAGGAGCAGCTCGGCCGCTACTACGCGCTGATCCTGTTCTTCATTGGGGCGATGGCGGGCCTTGTGCTGTCGGGCAGTCTGCTCTTCATGTTCTTCTTCTGGGAGATCACCGCCTTCTGCTCGTACGCCCTGATTTCCTTTCACAACGACAACCCGGCGGCGGTGGCCGGCGGCATCAAGGCGCTAGTGATGACCCAGCTCGGCGGCATCGGTCTGCTGGCGGGCGCGCTTTTCGCCTACATCTCCTTTGGGACCTACGAGGTCGACGTCTTCATCGCCCGCTCCGGCGAGCTCACGCCGACCCTCCTGGCAGTGGTCGCCTTCGGCTTCCTGATCGCGGCGGCGGCCAAGTCGGCGCAGGTCCCGTTCCATACCTGGCTGCCGGACGCGATGGAGGCCCCGTCGCCGGTCACGGCTCTGATCCACGCCGCCACGATGGTCAACGCCGGGGTCTACCTGCTGGCCCGTTTCTATCCGGCCTTCGCCGGCGTCCCCGGCTGGTCGACGACGGTGGTCATCGTCGGCCTCTTATCGGCGCTGCTGGCGGGGTGGATGGCGCTCGTCGCCACCGACCTCAAGCGTTCGCTGGCCTACTCGACCATCAGCCAACTCGGCGTCATGGTCTACGCCGTCGGCGTCGGGGCGATCTTCGCTTCGCAGTTCCACTTACTCAGCCATGCACTGTTCAAGGCGCTGCTGTTCCTGGCTGCCGGCGCTGTGATCCATGCCGTCGGCACGCGGGACCTGAGCCGGATGGGTGGCCTGGCCCGCACCATGCCGTTCGTTCGGACGGCCTTCGTCATCGGTTTCTTGGGACTGGCGGCGATCCCGATCGCCAACGGTTTCTTCAGCAAGGAGCTCGTCCTGGAGAGCGGGCTG
>CAZMVJ010000158.1:0-6420 GCA_964569445.1 uncultured Anaerolineaceae bacterium
ATCGAGGCGTGCCAGGCCAGCCCGGTGAAGGAGATGCTCAGCGGGAGGTCCTCGACCATCGTCTGGACGATGACGCCCTCCACGAACCATCCGAACAGGGCGCCGGCGAGGAATATCGCCGGGGCGGTTCGCGCTTGAAAGGCCGAGACCACGGCCAGGAACAGGTAGGCCGCCACCGAGTAGGCGATCGTCGTCGGCGCCATCTCCGCCAGCGACGTGCCGGCGTACGGGCGCGCCCAGAAGGCGAGTTCCGACCAATAGACGAAGATGACGCCGGTGACAAGGGACAGGGCAAGGCGTTGCAGGAAGGGACGCATCCGCAGGGTTGGCCGCTCCTCAGGCATACCGGCCAACCCTGCGAAAGGTCGCGCGGGAGGCTGGGCGGTCTTACTGAATCCGGTAGACGGCGTAGGCCCCGTCGTTGAACAATTCGCCCAACTGAGAGCACACCAGCCCAAGCTGCTCCGGACTGAGCACAACGTGGGTCGCACCGAATTCGTCGCGCGCCACGTCGACCCCGGCGCAGTCGATCCACTCCGGCCGGCCGAGGAAGAAGCTGCGGGCGACCTTCAGGCGGTCGTACCAGGCCGTCACCTCGTCGTCGCGGTAAGGGATGGCCTTGGCTTCGACGACGATCGGGGCCCCGGTGCGCAGCCGGAAGTCCTGCAGCTTGGGGTCGATGAAGTACACGTCGCCCAGCGCCAGGCTGTCGGCGACGAAGGCCATCATCGGCGCCGCCGGGTCCTCTCGCTGAGCCTCCACCTCGGCCGAAAATCGGAAGATGCCGGCTGCGGCAGCCAGGCCGACCGCGACCAGCGCTGCCGCCTGGAGCCCTCGGATCATCCCGGGGCGTTCGGCCAGCCGGTCGAGGCCGGCGGTGACAATGGCGGCGGTGAGGCAGGTCGTCGCGACCGGGACCAGCACCGTCGACAGACGCCACGGGAAGAGCAATGCCAGCGTCGGATTGCCACTGGCCATCTGGGCCGCCGTCGAGGCGGCGACGAATACCGTTGCGATCAGAAGAAGGACGAACAGGCGCGAGCGGCGGACGAACGCAAGGGCGGTCAGGACGATCAGGGTCTGGGCTGCGACGGCGGCGTCGAGCCACTTGAGCGGGATGGCGTGATGCGGCAATCGCAGCCGGACGAGGATGTCGACGGCGCGGGCGTAAAGATCGGGACCCGATGGACGGAAGCTGACGTAGGCCCACACCGCCACCGGCGCCAGGACGGCGGCGCCCAACAGGGCCATCCCCACCGCCTGCCGCCGCAGCTCCGGCCGCCATGCCGTCAGCGCGACGTAAGTCGCCAGCAGCACGCCGGCGCTCAACAAGTAGGTCGGGTGAACGGCGCTGGCGGCGCCCAAGGCCAGGACGGCGGCGATCCTGCGTTGGCGTAGAAAGAGCGCCACCGACAAGACGAGCAACACGCCGAACGTGCTCGGCTGCAGCACGGCGCCGAGCAGTCGCTGACCGGCCACCCCTCCTTCGAGCAGGAATTCGGCTTCGGGCGAAACCAGGCGGGCCAGGATGTAGCGCAGCGCGGCCGAATGCAGGACGACCAGGGCCGCCAGGGTCAGGGTCCGCTTCGCCGGCGCGCGAAGGTCGAAGACCGAAGAAGCGATAGCCAACAGGCTGAACAGATACACGCCCATCAGCGCCGCGTACAGCAGGTAGAACGTCCACGCCGGGAGCACGGCGGCCACGCCCTGAACCATCCATGTGAACAAAGGGGTCGGCTCGGCCGTGTGGACGAGCCAGTCGTCCCGCAGAAAGCCCAAGCCGGCGCGGGCCAGTCCGTGCAGGAAGTACTGATTCTGGTTGGAAGTGTAAAGCGGCGACTGAGCGTAGGAGAGCGCGAAGGCGAACGTCCAGGCGACGTATTCGAACGCGCGACGCATAGGAATGCTAGCTTCCCGCGAGCTTCAAGCTCGCGGGAAGCTCGATTGGTTGCGGCGCCTCAACGAAGCGCCGATAGGCGTCGGCGTCGGGCAAGATCCCGCCGATGAGGACCCCATCCTCCGAGACACTTGCGTACTTCGAGTATGGCCAATCGCCTGGTCGAGAGGCCAGCCCCGCCGCCACCGGGTTGAGGTGAATGTAGCGGGCCAGGTGCGCCAGGTATTCGTCGCGGTCGACGTGAACGGACTTGTACCGACCCTGAAAGAGGGGTCCGACTCGATGGCGCGCCGCGTTCAGGCCCTGGACATACGAGCCGAGGAGGCTGTTGATGAATGGGCTTACCGTATTGTCGACGCCGGGGCGAATCAGGACGTGGTAGTGATTCGGCATGAGGCAGAAAGCGACGACCTCGACCGCGTGGCGCTCGGCCTTCTCCATCAATAACCGCATGAAGTATCGGTAGTTGTCATCGCTGAAGAAGATCGCGCCGCGGTCGATCCCCCGGTTGTAAAGATGGAAGAACTCCCCGGCGAGGAAAGTCGTCCGGCGACCGGGCATTGTTCCCCCTCGAGCACAGCCAACTCCCCGCGAGCTTCAAGCTCGCGGGGAGCTTCGGAGCAGTCATTATAATCGCGCGACCATGTCCGTCGAATCCGTCCTCGAGTCGCTGCGCTTCGACGCCGAATTCATGCGACACGTGGCCGCCTGGGAGCGACTGCCGGCGCGCCCGGCGCACTACGCCGACCTGCCGGGCGGTCTCGATCCGGCGCTGGCGGCGGGGTTGCGCGCCCGCGACCTGTTGCCGCTCTATACGCATCAGGTTGCGGCCGTCGAGGCGGCGCTCGCCGGCGACAACGTCACCGTGGTCACCGGGACGGCTTCCGGCAAGACGTTGTGCTACAACCTGCCCGTCCTGCAAAGCCTGCTGACCGATCCGGAAGCGCGGGCGCTCTACCTCTTTCCGACCAAGGCCCTGGCGCAGGATCAGGCCGCCGAGCTGTCGTCGTTCCTCGAGGCGCTGCGGGCGGAACCGGCCGTCGCCGTCCGTCTCTACGACGGCGACACCCCGGCGGCGCAGCGGCGGGCGGCGCGCGACGAAGCGCGCCTGCTCATCACCAACCCGGACATGCTGCACGCCGGAATCCTGCCTCACCATCCGCGCTGGGCCGCCTTCTTCGAAGGCTTGCGCTGGGTCGTCATCGACGAACTGCACGTCTACCGGGGCGTCTTCGGGTCGAATGTGGCCAACTTGCTGCGCCGCCTGCGCCGGCTGTGCCGCTTCTACGGCGCCGAGCCGCGTTTCATCCTGACCTCGGCCACCATCGCCAATCCGAAAGAGCATGCCGAGCGCCTGATCGAGGCGCCGGTGCGCCTGGTGCCGCCGGACCTGGATGGCTCGCCGCGGGCGGAGAAGCACGTATTGATCTACAACCCGCCGGTGATCGATCCCGCCCTGGGCATCCGCCGGGCTTACACGCTGGAGACGACGCGTCTGGCCGAGCGTTTCCTGGCCGGCGGCGTCCAGACGGTCGTCTTCGCCCGGGCGCGCCTGACGACGGAGGTCATCTTGGGGTACTTGCGGGACGCCGTCCGCCAGGACGGTGGCGACCCGGCGGCGGTGCGCGGCTACCGCGGCGGGTATCTGCCGCTGGAGCGCAGACAGATCGAACAAGGATTGCGTGCAGGTTCGGTGCGCGGGGTGGTGGCCACCAACGCTCTCGAACTGGGAGTCGATATCGGGCAGATGGGCGCAGCGCTGATCGCCGGTTACCCCGGGACGATCGCCGGCATCTGGCAGCAGGCCGGCCGCGCCGGCCGCCGCAGCGAGGCCTCGGCGGCGCTGTTGGTCGCCTCCGGCGCGCCGCTGGACCAATTCATCGCGTTGCACCCGGCCTTCCTGTTCGACACGCCCCACGAGCAGGCGCTGATCAACCCGGACAACCTGGCGATCGTCGCGCGCCACTTGCGCTGCGCCGCCTTCGAGTTGCCCTTCGGCGACGAAGAGACCTTCGGGACCTACCCTGAGACCCAGGCCTTGCTCGAGCTGATGGCGGAGCAGGGCGATCTGCACCACTCCGGCGGCGCCTACCGCTGGGTAGCCGATGTCTACCCGGCCGAGGGGGTTTCGCTGCGTTCGAGCGGCGACCAGCCGGTTGTGATTCAAGAGCAAGCCGACGGGAAGCCGACGGTCATCGGCGAAGTCGATCGCCAGACGGCGCCGGTGCTGGTGCACGAGGGCGCCGTTTACATCCACGAAGGGCGTACTTTCCTCGTGGCGCGCCTCGACTGGGAGAACGGGCTGGCCGAAGTGACTGCCAGCGAAGTCGACTACTACACCGACGCCGCCGAATCGGTCGAGCTGGAGGTGCTGGAGGCCTTCGACGCGGACGAGAGCGCCGAACTGCGCCGAGCCCACGGGCGGGTGCGCCTGACGGCGCAGCCGACCTCCTTCCGCATGATCAAGCGCTACACGCACGAAACGCTCGGCTACGGTGCCATCGACCTGCCGCCGCGACAGTACGAGACCACCGGGTGCTGGATGTGGATCGCCCCGGCCACGGCGCGGCGGCTGGAGGAGGAAGGGATTCTGCTGGCGCCGAACGATTACGGCCCGAGCTGGCCGGACGCCAGCCGCGCCGCCCGCACCCGAGACGGCCATCGCTGTCGGCAGTGCGGCGCGCCGGAACGCGAAGGCCGCGCTCACGACGTCCACCATCTGCGCCCGTTCCGCGAGTTCGGCTTCCTGCCGGGCGAGAACCGCAACGACCGGCAGGCCAACGCCCTCGACAACCTCGTGACCCTGTGCACCACCTGCCATCACCGTGCCGAGGCGGCGCGCGGCGCCCGCAGTGCCCTGGGAGGCTTGGCCTACGCCCTGGGCAACCTGGCCCCTCTGTTTTTGATGTGCGATCCGCGTGACCTGGGCGTGCTGGCCGAGACGCGCGGACGCACCACGAAGACGCCGACGATCACCCTGTACGATCGCATCCCGGAAGGGATGGGTTTGGCCGAGCGCATCTACGAACTGGGCCCGGAACTGCTGCAGGGCGCCCTCGAGCTCGTGCGCGGCTGCGAATGCCTCGACGGCTGCCCGGCCTGTGTCGGCCCTGTCGGGCCGGGCGGGGGTGAGGTGAAAGAATTGACCGTGCGCTTGATCGAAGCGTTGATCCCCCCGGCTTAGCCCGTGGGGATCACTTGGGGACACAGCCCGCAACGTGCACGGCGTTTTTCGAGAAGCCCTGAAGAAGGCCGCTGGCTATAATGGGGTGGGTAGGGCGAGAGCGACGCTCGGCGGGAGCGGTACGCTTCTTCGCTGGATGGTGAGGCCTTCCGCTTGGAGCTCCTGGCAGAGCGCTATCGCCTCGAAGACGAGATCGGCCGCGGCGGCATGGGCACGGTGCGGCGTGCCTACGATACCCTCCTCGACCGCCAGGTCGCCATCAAGACCCTGGCCGCGGATGCCCTGGAAGACGAGGCTCGCCAACATCTGCTGGACGAGGCCCGGGCGGCGGCCCGCCTCAACCACCCCAACATCGTATCCCTGTTCGACGCCGGCCAGTCGAACGGAACCGCCTACATCGTCATGGAGCTGGTCGAAGGGCGATCGCTTCATGAGGCGCAGCCCGACTCGCTCGAAGGCGTGATCGACGTCGCCCGGCAGGTGTGCCAGGCGTTGGCGCACGCGCACGCCCACGGGATCGTCCACCGCGACCTGAAGCCCGAGAACGTCATCGTCACCGTCGACGGCCGCGTCAAGCTCCTCGATTTTGGCTTGGCCCGGCCAATCGCTTCCCGTCTCTCGATCGAAGGCGGGATCAGTGGCACCGTCTTCTACCTGGCGCCGGAACTGGCGATGGGCAAGTCGGTCGACGTGCGAGCCGATCTGTATTCCCTCGGGGTGATGCTCTACGAGTTGTCGACCAAGCGGCTTCCGTTCACCGCCGACGACCCCCTGGCGGTTATCACACAGCATCTGCATGCCCCCGTTGTTCCGCCGCGCACGATCCGACCCGACCTACCGCTATCGATGGACCGGCTGATTCTGGCTTTGATGGCCAAGCAGCCTGAGGACCGACCAGCCGATGCCTTTGCAGTCGACAAGGCGTTGGCGGACATCCAACAAGGAGCGCTCTCGGGCGAGGCCGCGGCGGCCGACGAAGTCCACATCGACCAGCTGGCTCGAGGCCGCCTGATTGGCCGCCGCAGCGAGCTGGACCGACTCCGTGGGCTGTGGTCGGAGGCCCAGTCCGGGCAGTGTGTGCTGGCCCTGGTCTCCGGCGAGCCAGGGGTGGGGAAGACGCGGTTGGCACGCGAGGTCGTTGCCGCCGCCAGGCTGAGTGGTGCGACGGTGTTGAGCGGCGGATGCTACGAGTACGAGGCTACCACGCCCTACCTGCCCTTCGTCGAAGCGTTGCGCGTCTGGGTCCGCGAGGAGCCGACGCAGCGGCTGCAGGCTGTCGTTGATACGAGCGCCCCGGAGATCGTTCGCATGGCGCCGGAGGCCGAAGAAAAACTTGGCC
>CAZMVJ010000159.1:0-6191 GCA_964569445.1 uncultured Anaerolineaceae bacterium
GCGGTCTTCCTCACTTCGCGATTGTCGGCCTCCCCGACACGGCGGTCCAAGAGAGTCGGGAACGCGTCCAGGCGGCGGTCAAGAACGCCGGGATGACCTTTCCCCATGGACGGGTGACGGTCAACCTGGCGCCGGCCTCGCTGCGCAAGGAAGGCCCGGCCTACGATCTCCCGATCGCCTTGGGCGCTCTGGCGGCCTCCGGCCAGCTGCGGCCGGAATGGCTTGACGGAGCGCTCGTCGTCGGCGAGCTGTCGTTGGACGGGTCGGTCCGCCATGTGGCGGGGATCCTGCCGATGGAGGCGCTGGCCGCCAAGAAGGGATTTCGCCAGATCCTCCTCCCGGCCGCCGACGCTGCCGAAGCGGCGCTGGTCGAGGGGTTGGAAGTCGTCGCGGTCGACTCGCTCACGGCGCTGGTCAATCACCTGTCGGGAGTCCGCCGGCTGAAACCGGTGCCTGCGCTGCGCCTGGAGATGACTCCCCAATCGGGAGGCGGCGATTTCCGGGAGGTACGCGGCCAGGAGCATGTCAAGCGCGCGCTCGAGGTGGCCGCCGGCGGCGGACACAACGCGCTGATGGTCGGTCCGCCCGGGGCGGGCAAAACACTCCTGGCACGCTCGCTGCCCTCGATTCTGCCGACGATGACGCTGGCCGAAGCTCTGGATGTGACTCGCATCTACTCCGTCGCCGACTTGCTCCCGCCGGAGATTCCCTTACTGCGGGCGCGTCCGTTTCGCGCGCCACACCACACCATCTCCCACGCCGGACTGGTGGGCGGCGGATCGTGGCCGCGCCCGGGGGAGATCTCACTCGCTCACCGCGGCGTGCTCTTCCTCGACGAGCTTCCCGAGTTCGGCACGCGGGTCCTGGAAGTGCTGCGCCAACCGTTGGAGGATCACGTCGTCACGATCAGCCGGGCCCGAGGTTCCCTGACTTTCCCGGCCAACTTCATGATGGTGGCGGCGATGAACCCGTGTCCCTGCGGCTACGCCGGCGATATGACGCGCGACTGTACCTGTTCCCTTTCGACGATCCAGCGTTACCAGAAGCGCATCTCCGGCCCGCTGCTGGATCGGATCGACATCCACCTGGAGGTGCCGCGCGTCGACGTCGAGAAGCTGGGGGATGACCGCCTGGGTGAGCCGTCGGAGGCGATCCGCATTCGGGTGGAGAACGCGCGGGGAAGGCAGCGGGCACGCCTGGAGCCGGTGTCGATGGTCTGCAACGCCGAAATGGGCCCGGCCGAGATCCGCCAGTTCTGTAGCCTGGCGGATCCCTGTCGGGCCTTGCTCCGGACGGCGATGGCCCAACTCCAATTGACGGCCCGGGCCTACCATCGCGTCATCAAGGTCGCCAGGACGATCGCCGACCTGGCCGGCGAGACGGAGATCGGTCCCGTGCACCTGGCCGAGGCGCTGCAGTACCGCGCCCGGCGGGCGGCCTGACAGTGGTCAGTGGTGAGTGGTCAGTGATCAGTGGTGTGCACTAGGGCCAAGGAGACCTCACTGACCACTGACCACTGTCCACTGACCTCTGTCTTCCCGGCCGGAACCCTTTTCTATCCTCGGTGTTGCTATAATCACTTTACGCGGTGACGGTCGATCTCGGGTGAGCCCGGCACTGGAGGTAAGCGGCTCGGCCGGATCAGCTCGTGCCCTTTCAGTTGCATCTCCGGAGGTGAAGCATGGCGACAGCGGCCGCAGTTTCGGTTCCCACGAGGGAATCCGGCACGGGACTCTGGCTCAAGGACCGACGCTGGGACCTGACGTTCATTTCTCTCAGCATCACCCTCGTCGCTTCGCCTTACTTGTTATACCTGGTCCTCATGCAGCTTCCGCGCCTGGTGACGCCGCTGGCGGACGCCGCCGGGACGACCCCCGACGACCTCAGCCGCAACGCCGTGAACTTGCTTGTGGCGCTGCTCGTCGGCGGGCCTCACATGTACTCGACCTTCACCCGCACGGCGCTGGACGTCGACTTTGCCAAACGGCACCGCGGCTTCCTGCTCTCATCCCTGCTTATCCCGGTCATCGTCGTCCTGCTGGCGGTCATCAACCTGTCGCTGCTGCTGACGGTTTTCTTCTTCTGGGCTTCGATCCACGTGCTGCACCAGATCATCTTCATCACCGACCTGTACAGTCAACGGCAGATCAGCCGCCTGACGCGCTTCAGCCGCCTGTCGGACTACGCGCTGGTCCTGACCTGTCTGTATCCGCTGGCGGCGTGGCGCATCGCCAGCGGCACGTTCGTCATCGGCACGACCGACATCAGCGGTTTCATCGGAGCCTTCCTGCCGCTCGGGCCGTGGATGATTTGGTTGGCCTCGCTGGCCTTCCTGACGGCGCTGGCGGTGTGGATCGGCAAGTCGGTGGTCGAGCACCGCCAGGGAATCCTGCATGGCCCGAAGACGCTCTTCCTGGGCCTGACGGCCGCCGTCTCGTTCTTCGTGCCGGTGCTGGGAAACCTGGATACCGCCTTCCAGGGGATGAATGTATGGCACTCGCTGCAATACTTGGCGCTGACGTGGATGATCATTCACCTGCGCTGGCAGCGCGGTGAGTTGGCCCATTCGTCGTTCGTCCAGCGGCTGTCGAAGGATGGCTCAACGCGTGCCTACTACGGATTCAACATCGGGCTGACGATTGCTGACGGGGGGCTGGCGGTGGTCGTCTTCGCCTTCATGTACTACATCATCGGCACGACGTTCGACTTCGCCTTCGACCGCGCCTACTACATCGCCGTGCTGAGCTTCCTGTGGATGCACTACTTCCACGACCACTATCTGTTCACGCAGCCCCAGGTGATCGCCGCACCGGCCCCCGCCATGGCGACGGCCTCCGCGCCGGCGCCTGCCTGATCCCCAAAAGCCCCGTCGGTTGATCCGCTGGCCCGGCCCTGAGCGAAGTCGAAGGGCCGGGCCAGTGCTTTTCTCAGTTCCCGCGCCCACGGGGGGCCCCCCGGCTTCCCGCCCGCGGGTGCCCTCCCCTCTCAACGCCCTGGGGATTCCTCGGCCCCTTCGGCTGCCCTCAGGGGCCTCGGAATGACATCAACGGGAGGGCTTCGCCCGCCGGGCGTCCCCCACCATATGTCATTCCGAGCGCCGCGAACCATGGTCCCCGAAGCGAAGGGGAGCGGGAGCGGCGCGAGGAATCCCCATGATGCGACGCAGGAAGACACGCGGCGGGCGCGCAGTTCCGGAAGTTCTCTTGACGATCGGAATCAGGAACGAGCGGCCAGGGCCTCGGCCAGCGGGACGCCGGCCATCATCAAGCCCAGGCGTTCGACGGTGGCCCCTTCCCGGTCGAGGATTCCCATGACCCGGCCCTCGTACAGCACCGCCAGACGATCGGAAAGATTGAGGACTTCGTCGAGGTCTTCCGAGATGAGCAGGGTGGCCGTCCCGGCGGCGCGCTGCTCGATCAGCCGGCGGTGGATGTACTCAGTGCTGCCGATATCGACGCCGCGCGTCGGCTGGGCCGCCACCAGCACGCTCGGCCGTTTGGCCAGCTCACGCGCCAGGATCAGCTTCTGGATGTTGCCGCCGGACAGGTTGCGCAGCGGGGTCGAGCGGGAAGGTGTCTTGATCTCGAACTCGTCGATCAGACGATCGACGTGCTGGGCGATACGGGCGAAGTTGAGGAAGATGCCGCGGGCGAAGGGCGGGCGCCCGTGGTCTTCGATGATCAGGTTCTCTTCCACGCTGAGCTCGCGGATGACGCCGTCGCGCATCCGCTCTTCCGGGATGTAGGCCAACCCGTGAGCCAACCGCCGGTCCGGCTCCCAGGCGGTGATGTCGTGCTCGTCGAGCCTCAACCGGCCGCTGGTGGCGCGGCGCAGACCGGCGATGAGTTCGGCCAGCTCGCGCTGACCGTTGCCGGAAACCCCGGCGACCCCCAGGATCTCCCCCGCCCGCACTTCCAGGCTGATCCCTCGGACGGCCGGCAGGCCGCGGTCGCCCTGGGCCCAAACGTCGTCCAGGCGCAGCCGCACCTGCCCCTTGTCGACGGGAGGTCGATCGACGCGCAGCAGCACCTCGCGCCCGACCATCAGGCGCGCCAGTTCCCGGCGGTCCGTTTCGGCCGTGAACAGACTCTGGACGACTCGCCCGCCGCGCAGCACCGTGACACGGTCGCTGATCGTCAGCACTTCGTGCAACTTGTGGCTGATGAAGATGAGCAGATGGCCCTCGGCCACCATGCGCCGCAGTGTGACGAACAGCTCCTGCACTTCCTGGGGGGTCAGGACCGCCGTCGGTTCGTCCAGGATCAGTACCTGCGCACCGCGGTAGAGCGCCTTGAGGATTTCCACCCGCTGCTGCTCTCCGACCGAGAGCTGCCAGACATACGCCGACGGATCGACCTGAAGCCCATAACTCGTGGCGAGCTGGCGGATGCGCTGCGCCACCCGGTCGGTATCGAGCAGCACGCCGCGGCCGGACGGCAGCCCCAGCGCGACGTTCTCGGCCACGGTCAACGTCGGGACCAGCATGAAATGCTGGTGGATCATGCCGATCCCGTGGCGGATCGAGTCGGCCGGAGAGCGCAGCCGCACCGCACGATCGTCGAGCAGAATCTCGCCCTCGTCCGGCTGGTACAGCCCGTACAGGATCCGCATCAGGGTCGTCTTGCCGGCGCCATTTTCGCCCAGCAGAGCATGGACTTCGCCGGCTTGCACTTTCAAGCTGACGTGATCGTTGGCAACCACGCCGGGGAACCGTTTGACGATTCCCCGCAGCTCGATGCTCCGGATTGACGGGCGGGAAGGGTCGGGCATGGCGTCCGGTTTCGATGGCCGGGGCAGGCCGTTACGGCCTGCCCCGGCCGGTTGGACCTCAGAACCTAGTCCGCCAGCGGGATCACGATCGACCCGTCGATGATCCCCTGGATCGTCTCGTCGGCCAGGGCCTGAACATCGGCCGGGACCGAGTAGTCCGGGTTGAACTCGACGACCTCACCACCGTTGGCGAGGTCGATGCTGAAGGACTCTCCACCGTAGGTCCCACCCTGGATCAGCTCGATCATCTGGGTCAGGACGACCTCCCAGTGGTAGACCTGGCTGGCAACCACGATGCCGGGCGCCAGGACGGCCTGATTCGACTGCGTGCCGAACCAGAGCACATCGGATTCCTGAGCGACGCCGATGGCGCCGGCTACCATCTGAGCCGTCCCGGTGAGGACGTCCGCCCCGGCATCGATGTGCGTCTGGGCGGCCTGGGAGGCGAGGGCGGTGTCGCTGAAGGAGCCGGTCCACACCGTGGGAACGGTGGCGGCGGCGTCGGTGGCGGCCACGCCGGCGGCGAAGCCGTTGACATAGAGCTTGGCATCGCCGGTCTCGATCGGGCCGATAACGCCGATCACGCCGCTCTCAGATAGCGAGGCGGCGACCACACCGTTGACATAGCCACCCTGCTCCGAGCGGGCTTCGTAGGCGAAGACGTTCGGCATGCCGAAGGTATCGAGGGTCGTCCCCCAGGCGAAGCTTGTCGTGGGGAAGTCCGGGGCGATCTCCTGCAGCGATGATCCGTACTGCGAGCCGTGGGCGATGATCAGGTCGAAGCCCTGGCTGGCGTAGTCGCGGATGGCGGCGGCAGCGTCTTCGATGACGAACATGCTTTCCGAGTAGGCGATCTCGAAGCTCTCGGGGCCGCCCATCTGCTCCTGAACAACCAGCAGAGCGTCGTACATGCTCTGGCTGAAGGCCAGGTCGTTGGTGGCGCTCGGCATCACCACCGCTACGCGGAACGGCTCCGCCGGCACGGCCGTCGCTTCAGGGGCGGCGGGTGCTGCGGTCGGCGGGGTTTCCGGCGCCGGCGCTTCCGTCGGCGTCGCCGTCCCGCACGCGCCCAGGAACAGGGCGCCGATGACCAGGACGGCTGTCATCAGGTAGAGCTTTCTCATCTTTCTCCCTCCTTGGAGAGTGATGGGACGTACGCGGATCGACACAGACTCAGGACGTCGGCCGGCGGCCTCAGCCTACCCCTCGCCTCGCTCGAAGGGTTTGGTGAGAGCCGCCGGCTGGCGCGCCTTTCGGAAGGGAACGGCCAGCATCACGATCGTCAAGACGTAAGGCAGCATCAAGGCGAAGTCCGGGGCGATGGGGATCCCCAAGACTTGAATCCAGCTCTGCAGCGCGTTGACGGTGCTGAAAAGAAGCGATCCGGCCAACGCTCCCAGCGGGCTCCACCCGCCGAAGTA
>CAZMVJ010000160.1:0-6190 GCA_964569445.1 uncultured Anaerolineaceae bacterium
ACGGGATGCGAGGCGCGATGCGAAGCGCGACGAAGCGCGATACGCGGGCGCGACGGATCGCGCAGAACGGTCACCCGCGAAGGGGTCCAGGCGGAGGCACCTGTGGGTACCCGCCTTTGCCACCGCCGCGGAGGCGGGGGTCCAGGCGGAGTACTTTGGGCGCCCGCCTCCTCCTTCGGGGATCCCCTTCGGGATGCTAAGCGCGATGCGAAGCGCGATACGCGGGCGCGACGGATCGCGCAGGAACGGTCACCCGCGAAGGGGGTCTGGGCGGAGGCACATGTGGGTACCCGCCTTTGTCACCCCCGCGGAGGCGGGGGTCCAGGCGGAGGCACCTGTGGGTACCCGCCTTTGTCACCCCCGCGGAGGCGGGGGTCCAGGCGGAGTACTTTGGGCGCCCGCCTCCTCCTTCGGGGATCCCCTTCGGGATGCTAAGCGCGATGCCCCCTTCGGGGTCCCCTACGGGATGCGAGGCGCGATGCGAAGCGCGACGAAGCGCGATACGCGGGCGCGACGGTGTCTTGCCGGTCTCAGCCGACGGACTGATCCGTGAGACGCAGACCTTCGTCCAGGATCGCCAAGCCCTCGGCCAGTTCATCCTCGCTGATGATCAGCGGAGGCACGATCAGGACGTTATTCCAGTGGATGTAGACGTACAAGCCGCGCTCGAGCAGGAAGCGGCGCAGGGCGATCATCTCCGGGCTGGTGCCGTCGAAGGGAGCCATCGGCTCGCGCGTTTTCCGATCGCGCACGAGCTCGACGGCGGCAAACAGGCCGATCGATCGCACGTCGCCCACCGAAGGGTGGCTTTCACCGAGTTCGCGCAATCGGAGCGCCAGAGACTTCCCCATCTCCTTCGACCTCTCCGGCAGATGGAGATCGCGCATGACTTCGATGTTGGCGATGGCGGCCGCCATCGAAATCGGATGACCGTTGAAGGTCAGGCCACCCTGGTAAACCCGATGGTCGAAGGTCGCGGCGACGGCGGGGGTCATGGCGACGGCGCCCAGGGGGGCGTAGGCCGAGGTCAACCCCTTGGCCATCGTCATCAGGTCCGGCTTGACCTTCCAATGATCGACGGCGAACCAGGCGCCGGTTCGGCCAAAGCCGCTCATGACCTCGTCACAAATGAGCAGAATGCCGTAGCGGTCGCACAGCTCGCGCACCCCCGGCAGGTAGCCCTCCGGAGGAATGATGACGCCGTTCGTCCCGGTGACGGTCTCGACCAGGATGGCGGCGATCGTCTGCGGGCCTTCGAGCTGGATCGTCTCCTCGAGCTGATGCAAGTAATCCTGGGTGAAGGTCGCCTCGTCGACGTCCGGCCCGTCCCGATGCAGGGCGGAGCGATAGCGATATGGGTCGAAAAAGTGGACGACGCCCGGCATGACCAACGGCTCCCAGGCCCAGCGCCGCGGGTCGCCGGTGGCGGCGATGGCGCCGTGCGTGGCGCCGTGGTACGAGCGATAGCGCGCCAGGATCTTGTGCCGGCCGGTGGCGGCGCGGGCGAGCTTGATGGCGTTCTCCGTCGCTTCGGCCCCGCCCAGGGTGTAGAGGAACCGCCCCATGTCGCCGGGGCAGATCTCGGCCAGCATCTGACCCAGGATGGCGCGCGGCTTGGTGGCCATCGCCGGGGCGGCGAAGGGAAGCTCGCGAGCCTGTCGAACGATTGCCTCGATGACGTGCGTGTTGCCGTGGCCGATGTTCGAGCACATCATCATCGAATTGAAGTCGAGATAGGACTTGCCAGACGCATCCCAAAAGCGGACCCCGTCGGCGCGGACGACCGGGATGGGACTGACCTCGGCCTGCGCCGACCACGTCCAGAAGTTGTGACGCAGCGCCAGCGGGGCGATTTGGTCTGGGGGAAGGTCCTGATCGGGCGTCATATCGCTTCCTTATAAGTGCCGTCCCTGGCAGGGGCTATCAAATGGCGGAGGCACCGGCTTGTCGGCGGAGAAAGCGCCCCATTCCCGCGCGGCCGAGCCACCGGCCGTCGTCGACGATCAAGGTCCCGCGGAGGTAGACCTTTACCGGAAACCCCTTGAGCTCCCAGCCTTCATACAAGTTGTAGTCGGTTCGGTGCTGCGCCGCGTCGACCCCGTATGGGACGATGCGTTCAGGATCCCATACGACGACATCGGCATCGGAGCCTGGCAGCAGGGCGCCCTTCTTCGGGTACAGACCGAAGATCTTGGCGGCGTTGGTCGACGTGAGAGCGACGAACTGGCTGGGCGTCATCCGCCCTTCGCCCACTGCGTGAGTCCAGAGAATGGGAAGGCGGTCGCCGACGCCGGGGAGGCCGTTGGGAATCTTGGTGAAGTCGTTCGCCCCGAGCTCCTTGCCGGGGATGGCGACCGGTTTGCCTTCGTACTGAATGGGCTTGCGCCCGTCGAAGAAGAATGGGCAATGATCGGTACCGATCGTCTGGATGATCCCGGCCGACAGCCCTTGCCAGAGGCCGGCCTGATCGGCTTCGGCGCGCATCGGAGGCGAGCAGATCCATTTCGCCCCGTCCGGCCGCCGCAGATCGTCGATCGTGAAGAAGAGGTACGGCGGGCACGTCTCACCCATGACCGGCAATCCGCGCTCGCGGGCGTAGCGCACCTGATCGACTTCCCCAGCCATGTTCATGTGGACGATGTAGACAGGAGAGCCCGCCTGGGTCGCCAGGGCGATGGCCCTCAACGTCGCTTCGACGGCGCCCCATCCCGGCCGCGTGAGGGCATGCCATTCGGGGGCGGTATGGCCGGCGGCGAGGGCCTCGGGGACGAGGACATCGATGACATCGCCGTTTTCGGCGTGGACCATGGTGAGGAGTCCGTGCTCGGCGCCGCGGCGCATGACCTGGAAGATCTCACCGTCCTGCAGGCGCAGGCGGCCGTTGTAGGCGGTGAAGACCTTGAGCGTCGTGACTCCTTCGGACGGCAGGCGGCCGATCTCGTCGAGGACGGCCTTGTCCAGCCGGGTGACATTCATATGGAAGGAGAAGTCGACCGCCGCCTTTGGATCGGCCTTGGCGTGCCACTTGTCCAGGCCAGCGCGAAGAGGGCCGCTTTCGGGAGTGGGAACGAAGTCCATGACGGTCGTCGTCCCGCCGAAGGCGGCGGCTTTGTGGCCGGTGTAGTGGTCGTCGGAGGAGACCGTGTCGAACATTGGCAGGTCAAAATGGGTGTGGGGATCGATCCCGCCGGGGAGGACGAACTTGCCGGAGACGTCGACGATATCGGCGTCGGTCGGGGGCGGCCCGTCGATGGCGGCGATGGTCTCCCCATCGATCAGGAGATCGACCTGGCGGGTTTCGGTGTCGGTGACGAGCGTACCGCCCTTGAGCAGCGTGCGTTTCGCCATCGGGTCTCCGGGATGATTATAGACGGGTCAACTTAGTCGAGGGGACTGCGCACTGCCAGGCCGCCGCGGTGCAGGACGTGTCCTTCGACTACGCTCAGGATGCACGTGTAAATCATCGTTGTCTTTTCGTGTCTCGTGCCACACAACTGACCTGGGGATGAGGTGATTTGCCTCACAAGTAAGGAAGGGGGAAGAGTGCCGGCGCACAAGGTTCTTTCAGCACCTGACCCAGGCGATTCAGACCGTTGCTCACCTTCGGCCGGATTCCGTGTAAGGGTCTGCGTGTCTTCAGGCGCCTGGCGGACCGAAACGCTTGACGTCTTCTGGGGCCATGCAACAGACATGAGGCAATTGCTTGCCAACTCCTATCGTGCCGCGTTTCTCCCGCCTTGGACACCCCGGCGACAGTTGCCGTGCGAGGGCCAGGGGGAGGGGGTGCACCGCCTCGCCCTCAAAGGGGTCAAACAACTGGGTCAGCATGCTCACCAGCGAAGGCGAGGACGCGGCCATTGGAGAAGTGCGACACGAACACTCGACTGGCTGCGGAATCGTAGGGCCAGGCCGCAGGGCGAGTAGAAGCCGTTGCTAGTTGCTGAGCCGGTGCCGTTTCTCTTGGCGCCTGTTCATTGAAACTTGAAATCGCGACTCGCTGCAATCGTGAAAGCACACACCAAATTACACCGTTGACTGGGGAGCAAACAGGGGCATACATCCTTGCCCTTGAATGAAACGGCATATAATCGGCCCCGTACGAAATATCAAGGTGCGAGTGACTTGGGCATTGCTGCAGTGAATCTCGATTGCAGAATCGAGATCCCGAACTCACTTCAACAAAGTGCTGGTGAGAGCCCCAAGAAGTTGTCTTCGTTAGAATGGGGCAATTCGTTCTCACCAATGCTCCAACATGATCGGGAGGAATCAAAATGGACAATATAGATACCGGAGCTACCGCCCTGGTGCTGATTAGCGCAGCACTCGTCATGCTTATGACGCCGGGATTGGCTTTCTTCTATGGGGGGCTTGTCCGCCGCAAGAACGTCCTGACCATCATGATGCAGAGTTTTGTTTCGATGGGTATCGTCACGATTATCTGGGTTTTTGGCGGATTCAGCCTGATGTTCGGTAAAGATATCGCAGGTTTCATCGGGAATCCATTCCAATACTTCGGCTTGCAGGGCGTGGCTTCGGCGTCCATCCAGGTTCCCGGTTCTACGCAGACGATACCGCTCATGGCGTATTTTGTCTTCCAGGAGATGTTTGCGATCATTACTCCGGCCTTGATTACGGGCGCTTTCGCTGACCGGGTCAGCTTCAAGAGCTACTTAATCTTCCTGGTCTTGTGGAGCATTCTTGTCTACACGCCCATGGCTCACTGGGCATGGGGCGGCGGCTTTCTGGCGCAGATGGGTTTCGCCGATTTCGCCGGGGGAATCGTGGTGCATACCAGCGCTGGCTTCGCCGCGCTGGCGTCCATCCTTGTCATTGGCAAACGTAAGATTAAGAAGGGCGAAAAACTCGCGCCGCACAATGTCACGTACGTCGCGCTCGGTGCGGCTTTGTTGTGGTTTGGCTGGTTCGGCTTCAATGGCGGTAGCGCGCTGGGATCCAACGGATTGGCGGCTTTGGCTTTTGTCAACACCGACATTGCTGCATCGCTGGCGATGATCACCTGGATGATCCTTGACTGGGCCCGTGAGGGAAAGCCCAATATGGTCGGGGCCATGACCGGAGCGGTCGCCGGTCTGGTGACGATTACACCGGCTGCCGGCTACGTTCAGCCTTGGGCCGCGGCTGTGATCGGCATCATCTGCGCCTTGGTCTGTTACGGCGCGATCAAGCTGCGGGGCAGAATGGGTTGGGATGATGCGTTGGATGTCTGGGGTGTACACGGCGTGGGCGGTGCGCTCGGCACGATCCTGGTCGGCGTCTTCGCCGCGGCAGCTGTGAATAGCGTCAGCGGAGTGGTCGACGGCAACGTTCACCAATTGCTGATCCAACTACTAGGAGCAGGAGTTGCGATTGCCTATTCATTTGTGCTGACCTACATCCTCCTGCGGTTGGTCAATCTGATCACGCCCGTGCGTGTGACTGAAGAAATCGAGATTGGAGGCCTGGACGAGGGACTGTTCGGGGAAGAGGCTTATGTAGAGTGAGCTGGGAGATCATCCACCCAGCCGCCGTATGTCGAAGATATGAGACGGCTGGGCGGAATCGTTGCATGTATGGCTGCTTAGACAATCCTTCAGGGCAATTGCAGAGACTGTGCTGAGACGATGTGACGATCTACTCGGGCGTTCTGCCAGGAGCAATCTGTCGCGGGGCATCGGTTCGGTTCGGATGAATCCGGATCAGGGAGAAGGGTCGAAACGTGCAAGCGGGCTAGATACCGCGTTGTTGGTAGTCGCTGTCTGCAGGTGCCTAGAGGCTACGGCGGGATAAGGACTCGCATGGGGCACTTGCGGACACTAGCCTGACCACGTCCTCACAACCTCACGCGGTTTGTAGCGGAAATCGGCAGGTCTTGAGGTCCCTTCGGCAGGCTCAGGGCAGGCCTTGTGGCCGAGCATGTCCTGCACCGTCCGTACACCTGCCCAGACCGCACACCTGCACCTGCAGCGCACTGCAGGTGCGGTGCAGGTGGGTGCTGGGTGTCGTAGCCGCCCTCGAGCAAGGCGTGTCGCTTCGACAGGCTCAGCACTATGGCGGGAGCTGTGGCAGCTGATGCGCTTGCCGATGTGCGACTCGAGGGCGGCGCGAGCCACGTCCTATTGAAGTCCACGGGGACAGGAATGATGCCGGGCTGACTTGCCGCTGCGGGGGTCGATCGAGGCGCGGTGGGCGA
>CAZMVJ010000161.1:0-6111 GCA_964569445.1 uncultured Anaerolineaceae bacterium
GCCCGCGCGGAGGGTCGTCGCCCGCGGCAGGCACTCCCACGAATCGCCCATTTCGCACCCGACAATTCCGACCTACAATCCCGGCATTCGGATCAGGCGAAACCGTCGGCTCCATCTGGCCCCCAAGGCCGGAAGAGGGCCGCCGGTGCTACCGACGCCAAGATTGCGCTCGAGGAGGCGATATCGTGCGAACCTCCCGGCTTCAACCGGGCACCTTCGCCCCGCCTCCCCGCATGGGCTTGACGGAAACGCGATGACCATGACGACGCCGTTGTGACGGAGGCAGAGAATGTTCCGCAGACTCCATCGAACAACAGAAGGTGTTTGCTTGCTCTTCATCCTGCTCGCCGGCTGCACCGGCGCGCCGCGGGTCTCGGCCCCGGCCACCTCGCCGCGCCTCCTCACGCCGGCGGTCAACGCAGACGTCCAAACGCTGTATCCGGAGTTCACCTGGCGCGAAGTCGCCGGCGCTACGAGCTACGTCATCTCGATCACGCCGGCCGGCGGCGGGGCGGCGACAAGCAACACCACCTCCACGACGCGCTTCATTTCGGGCGTCGCCCTGGAAGTGGGCGCCGACTACTCATGGACCGTCGAGCCGCGCAACGCTATCGGACCTGGCCCGGCGGCGACGCCGCGGTTGTTCCGGGTGGTCGAGAACACGCTCCCGGCGGCGCCGCTCCCTGAGGTGCGGGACACATCGACCTTGGGCGACGGCGAGACGGCCAGGACCGACAATGTCGGATTCTCGTGGGGTCCGCGCGGCGTGCCGGGGCCCGACGATCACTCCGAGTTCGAGATGTTGTTTTCGGATGGATCCCACATGGCCGGGCGGCTGAGCGAAGGCACGCGGCCGCGGGAAGTTCTGAGAGTTGCCCTGGACGACGGGCGCGGTTCCCGGGTCAACCCCGGGAGCTTCACCGAGGATACCTTGTCCGTCGGCGTGGACTGCGGCGCGGTCTACCCCTGGCGGGTGCGAGCGTTGCGCGGTTCTCTGCTGCACCCTCCGCTGGCAGGTTTCTCCGCGCTGGCCTCGGCCGCCGGGAGCGGCGCAGATCTAACCGCCGCGCGCAGCCCGTGGTCGAACAGTTGGACTTTTCGCATCCCCGAAGTCGTGCCTCAGCCCCCCGTCCTGCGCTCTCCGGCCAACGGGGCCTCGGTAAACTCGGGCCGACTGGAATGGTCGCACCCGCTCTATCCTGCAGAACCGCTCGTTTACGAGGTCGAGATCACAACCAATCCCGCCCAGCACCAGCAAGCGTACTGGGTCTATAACCGCCCGCAATCCCCGAGTTTGCGCGTCGCCGATCGGGACCGATTGGCGGAGGCGCACTTCCCGGTCTCGCTCGGCACGGGGGGGACCGTCTATTGGCGCGTTCGAGCCAGTCGTGCTGAAGGTCTGTGCGCCGGGCCATGGTCCGATTGGTGGTCCTTTACCTGGACCGGCCCATCCGAGGACGTGGGGTCGTTGGATGCGCCCACCTGCGTGATGATCGACGGCGAAACCTGCCTGGCCACGGGGACAATCGTCCCCACTGTTACGCGGACGCCGCGTCCGACCGCGACCCGGACACCGACAGCCACGCCCACGCTCATCGGCGGGCCCGAGATCACGATCATCGCCTTCACGGCGACCAGCCCGCCGACTGCCACGAAGACGCCCATACCACCGCCGCCGACGGACACGAAGGAACCGCCATCGACGGAGAAGCCAAAGGATACCGAGTCACCTCCGCAGCCGATAGAAACTCCCAAGTAGACCGTTTTTCGGGCCGGCCAGGAGTTGCCTGGCCGGCATGTTGTGCAGGCACACCTAGGCGAATTCCCGCGCCGCTATAATCCTCTGCGTGAGACATCGCCGATGGCGGCTCTTTGCAGGATTCGTCCTCCTGCTCGCGGCCGGCTGCGCCGCTCCCACGCCCGCCGCGACGCAGACCCCCTCGGCGATTTTCGCTCCTCAGCCGTCCGCCTTGTCATCGGCAACGGTTCTTCCAACCCCGCTTGCCCTCGCAACGCCAACGCCTCCTCCTCGCCCGCCCGCCACGTCGCTCTGTCAGAACAACGCCTCATTCATCGAAGACCTGACGATACCGGATGGAACCCAGGTGCTGCCCGGAGAAGCGCTTGACAAGCGCTGGTCGGTGAGTAACTCCGGTTCGTGCGATTGGGGGCCGGACTATCGTCTGGTGCAGGTGGGGACGAGTGAAATCCAGGGTCCGGCGGAAGAAGCGCTGTTCCCCGCCAGCGCCGGATCGACCGCCGTATGGGAAGTCGCCTTGGTGGCGCCGTCGGCGCCGGGAGAGTACCTCGGCCGCTGGCAGGCGCGCGCGCCAGATGGCACGCTCTTCGGGGACGAGGTCTTCGTTCTAATCATCGTCGCAGAGCCTGAGCCGACGGCCACGCCGACCTTGACGCCGACCCCGTAGAGCACCGCCGCGCCACATCCCCATAGGCCTGGATTCACCGTCTTGTCTGCGCACCTTCGCCGGCCCGATCCACCGCTCTGGATTCCGTGCTCCGAGTCGGGCTAGAATTGGGAGTTGTTCGGTAGATTATCAGGTCCACCAGGTACAGGGTTTCCCCGCCGCGAAGCCGGCGGGCAGAAAGAAGTCCGCATGCGCAGCAACCGTCCGTTCTTCCCGGTTCTCTGTGCCTTGGCTGGCGCCGGGCTGGCCTGTGGTGGCGTCTCCAGCGCCCCGACGGTCCCGTCCACGACGTCCGTGCCTGCGCCCACGGCCGCCGCGACCTCCTGGCCGGTGGCCAACGAGTTCGGCGTGCGCTATTGCCTGTATGACCCGGCCGCGCCCCAAGCCGCGCCTGCGATCGCCAGCACTCCGGGTACCCCTACGCCGTATCCCACCTCGACGCCCCCCGGCAGATCCGCGGTTGACCCTCAGGATACGACCCGCCAGCTCGAAGTGTTCAACGGGGTGTGGAATGCGGTCAACGAGCACTACGTCGATCCGGGATTCAACGGCCGGGACTGGGCCGCCATTGGCGACCGATACCAGGCGTTGATCGAAGGCGGGCTTTCCGACCAAGTCTTCTACGCGCTCCTTCAGGAGATGATCAACGAGCTCGGAGACCAGCACTCCTACATCCAGAGCCCGGCCGAGGTGGCGGAGGAAGAGCGTTCCCCTCTCGGTCAACTGGATTTTGTCGGGATCGGCATGTATGCGCAGAACACGTCCGATGGTAACGCCGTGGTCATCCTTGTATTCCCCGACAGTCCCGCGGCCGAGGCCGGCCTGCTGCCCCACGATACGATCATCTCCGTCGACGGAGGACCAGTTCGAGAAGAGAACGGCGTGAGCCGGACGCTCGGGCCGGAAGGCACCACGGTCAGCCTCACCGTGCGGTCCCCCGGCGAGGCTCCTCGCGAGATGACGATGACCAGGCGCCGTGTCGCCGGCGCGCTGCCGATCGAACCGTGCCTGGTCCCGGGCACGCGACTTGGGTACGTCATGCTGCCGACCTTCCTGGACGAAACAATCGACGACCGACTGCGGGAGGCGCTGACGGCAATGACGGCCGACGGTCCTCTCGATGGCCTGATCCTGGACGACCGGATGAACTTAGGTGGGTTGGGCTCTGTCGCAGAGGCGAGTCTGGCGATGTTTCTCGAGGGTCCGCAAGGCGCCTACATTACCCGCACAACTCGAGAAGAGATCGTCATCGAGGCCGAGGACATCGGCGGGTCGCAGGCGGTGCCTCTGGTCGTTCTCGTCGGTTCAGACACCGTCTCCTACGGTGAAATCGTCAGCGGAATCTTGCAGCATTCCGGACGTGCGACGGTCGTCGGGCAAGCGACCCTGGGGAATGTCGAACAACTCAGGCGCTACGATCTGGAGGATGGCTCGCACGCCTGGATCGCATCAGCGACGTTCGAGCCGATCGGGCTGCCGGCCGGGATTTGGGAGGATACCGGAATCATCCCGGAGGTGTTCGTCGCCGGGACCTGGGACGAGTTCAGCGAGGCGAACGATCCGGGCCTGGCGGCAGCCGTGGAGATCCTCCTGGCGCGCTGACGCCCCGGCGACGATCGATCCGTCCGACGCCATCGGCGAAGCCGGCGTACACCCGCAAGTGCAAACGTAGTTGAGGAAGCTCGGCCTTCTACCCAGGCGGCGGTAAAAGGCCCGTCCCCCTCAAACCCCTCTCCCTTGCTCCTTCTCCGGCCAGTTGGGGTGAGATTGCGAGGGCGTCAGGCCGGGGGAGGGGTTAGGTTTTCAAGGAGGCGGGGGGCCGAAGGCCCCCCGCCTCCTTGAGGATCTCCACCCCCTCTCCGCCACGCTCCGGCGTCTCGAAGCCAGGTTCCAGGCGGAGAGGGGGAAGGGGGTGAGGCGGGAGACGATTTCTTCCGCATTCTCCTAGGTCCCTTCCTCCCACGAAGACAGATACTTCTTCTGTTCCGCCGTCAGCCGGTCGATGTGAATGCCCATCGCTTCCAGCTTGAGACGGGCGATCTCGCGGTCGATTTCCTCGGGGATGGTGTAGACCTTGTTCTCAAGGCGGTCGACGTTCTTCAGCAGGTACTCGAGCGAGAGTGCCTGATTGGCGAAGGACATATCCATGACGCTGGCCGGATGTCCCTCAGCCGCCGCCAGGTTGATCAGCCGGCCTTCGCCGAGCAAGTTGATGTGGCGGCCGTCCTTCAGCGTGTACTGCTCCACGAACTCGCGCGCCCGCCGCTTGCCGTTGGAGAGCGCCTCCAGGGCCGGGATGTTGACCTCGACGTTGAAGTGGCCGGAGTTGGAAACGATCGCCCCATCCTTCATCGCCTCGAAGTGCGCCCGGTCGAGGACGTTGACGTCGCCGGTCACGGTGCAGAAGATGTCGCCCAGCGGCGCCGCCTCGGCCATCGGCATCACCCGGAACCCGTCCATCACGGCTTCGAGCGCCGGAAGCGGATCGATTTCGGTGATGATGACGTTGGCCCCCATGCCGCGCGCGCGCGAGGCCAAGCCGCGGCCGCACCAGCCGTAGCCCGAGACGACGAAGTTCTTTCCCGCCAGCAGGATGTTCGTGGCGCGCACGATGCCGTCAAGCGTCGACTGACCGGTGCCGTAGCGGTTGTCGAAGAAGTGCTTGGTCATGGCGTCGTTGACGGCGATGACCGGATAGCTCAGCGCACCGTCGGCCGCCATCGCCCGCAGGCGGATGACCCCGGTCGTCGTCTCTTCCGTCCCGCCACGCACGTCTTCCAGACGCTCGCGCCGGTCCTTGTGCAGCGTGCTCACCAGGTCGGCGCCGTCGTCCATCGTCACCTGCGGCTTATGGTCGAGCGCGGCATGGATGTGCTTGTAGTAGGTGGCGCTGTCCTCGCCCTTGATGGCGAAGACCGGGATCTCGAAGTGGTTCACCAGCGAGGCCGCCACGTCGTCCTGCGTGGACAACGGGTTGGAAGCGCATAAGACGACATCCGCCCCGCCGAGTTGCAGCGTGCGCATCAGGTTGGCCGTCTCGGCCGTCACGTGCAGGCAGGCGGCGATGCGGGTGCCGGCCAGCGGTCGTTCCTTGGCGAAACGCTGCCGGATGTGATCGAGCACCGGCATTTCCTGGTCGGCCCAATCGATGCGCCGGCGGCCGGGCTCGGCCAGATTCGGATCTCGGACATCGTAACGATCGGACATCATCGGCTCCTACGCAGGATGACCACCGCGATATCAGCGGCCGTGTGTCATGCCGGGCCGTCGTTTGCGGCGGCGCCGCCTGTTTGGATGTCATTGCGAGCCGCCGTGTACGGCGGCGTGGCAATCGCCAGGGCTTGGCGCGGCCTGCGCCTGATGCGATTGCCACGGCGTCCTTCGCTTCGTTCAGGACGCCTCGCAATGACGAAGGCTATGCGGACCTTCACCAACGACGTGGGCCTGATGGGAAGGCACGCACTGACATTTCGTTCGCGCATTCACCCGGCCGTCACTTCCCCGACTCCCTCATGGTAACCGCAGAAAGGCCAAAAGCCTAGACCGCGGTACAGACCGAGGGCCGAATCGTTGGCCATGGCCACGTTCAGGACGATCGTGTCGAGGCCCTGGGCGAGAAGCGCCTCGACCACGGCGGCGCTGACGCGTCCGGCGTAGCCGCGCCGGCGATGGTCGGGGTGGGTGA
>CAZMVJ010000162.1:0-2504 GCA_964569445.1 uncultured Anaerolineaceae bacterium
CCGAAGGCGACCTGGCCGCGGCGGAACGCCTGCTGGCCGAGCTGGGCGACCGTCGTCTGCGGCCTGTCTCCTTGAATGCCGACGACGCCCCGTCCCTGGAACAGCTCGTGCGGGGTTTCGATGTGGTCGTCAACGGGCTTCCTTACCGCTACGACATGGCGGTGACGAAGGCCTGCGTCGAAGCCGGTGTGAGCGGGCTCGACCTGTCGACGACCGAAGAGCAGTTCGACTTCCACGACGGGGCCCAGGAAAAAGGAATCGTCTTCGTACCGGGAATGGGGGCAACGCCCGGCGTTACCAACCTGATGGTGCAAAGGGCGAGCGAAGGGATCGACCAGATCGAGGAAGTGGACATCGCCTTCGCCGCGTTCCGCTGCTTGGCTCCGGCGCCAGGACTGTTAACCACGACCCTGTGGGAATTCAACCCGGAAGAGCCGGCCCGCCAAAGGGTGTACTTCGAGGACGGTGCGCTCCGGCCGGCGCCTCCTCTCAGCGGGGGCCAAATGGTAGATTTCGGCGGCGAAATTGGACGCCAGACGGCCTACCTGGTGCCGCATCCGGAGACGACCACCCTGCCGCTCTCGTATCCCAGCTTGCGGCGGGTGGCCGTGCGGGGATGTTTCGCGCCGCAAGTGATGCGCGTCATGTCGGCGCTGGCGGAGGCGGGGACCCTTTCGGCGCGCCCCGTGCGCGTGGGGCAGGCCGAGATGACTTCCCTTGAGGCGGTCCACGCTCTCCTGATGGCGAGCCCGGCCTCGCGCGAGAACGATACCTGGGGCTACGGCTTGAGCGTAACGGTCCGGGGAACGCGCGACGGTGGCTCGGTTGCCTATCGGGCGCGGACCCGTCATCCGCGGATGAGCGACTGGGGAGGCGAAGCCGCCTACTTCAAGAATGTCGGGATCCCGCTTTCCATCGGCGCCGTGATGATCGCCCGAAGCCAGGTTCTTGGGCGGGGGGTCCTTCCCCCAGAACTGGCCTTTCCCCAGCAACCTTTCTTTGAGGCCCTGGCGCGACGCGGCATTCGGCTGGAAGAGGAAAGCGGGGAGCCGAGCAACTTCAACTAGGGACCTTGCCGCCACGGGCCGCCTTCTCCGCCTGACGGGCCACAAGGTCATCGTCGTAAGAATCGAGCACGATGGCGTTCGATCCGACCACCGGACACTGCGTCGACCCAACAGGAGAGAACGATGCCACTGCAGAAACCGAAGACGAGCGAGCTTTACCAGCGGGCCCTGAAGGTCATGCCGTACGGGGTCAACTCCAATTTTCGCTACTGGGGCCCGGACGATACGATGGTCGTCACGCGGGGCCAAGGCGCCTACCTGTGGGACGGCGACGGCCAGCGCTACATCGACTATCGCATGGGGTTCGGCCCGGTCATGCTCGGCCATGGCTATCCGGCGGTGGCCGATCGAGTGGCGGAGACGATCCGCAACACCGGGACGGTTTTCGCCTTCACGACCGTGATGGAAATCGAGCTGGCGGAACGGTTCACCCGCATGACCGGGATGGACAAGGTGCGCCTGGCGAACAGCGGCACCGAGGCGACGATGCACGCCCTGCGCCTGGCGCGGGCCCACACCGGCCGTGAGAAGTTCATCAAGTTCGAAGGCCAATATCACGGATTGAGCGATTACTTTCTCTACTCGACGGCCTCCTCGCCGCGCAGTGGCCTGGGCGCGCCGACCAATCCGATCAACGCCCAGGCTTCGTCGGGGATCCCCAAGGGGATCGCCGAGTACGTCATCAACTTGCCCTACAACCGCCCGGAGATCCTGGAGGCGACGGTGCGCGCCAAGTGGGGCGACCTGGCGGCGATCATCGTCGAACCCACAATGGGAAACTCGGGCGGCATCCTCCCCGAAGAGGGATGGCTGGGCACGATCCGACGCCTGTGCGATGAGTACGGCATCGTCATGATCATGGACGAGGTCAAGACCGGTTTCCGCCTGGCGCGCGGCGGCGCCCAGGAGCTCTTCAAGATCCGCGCCGATCTGGCGACCTACGCCAAGGCGATGGCCAACGGCTACCCGATCGCCGCCATCGCCGGTCGGGACGAATTCATGCAGACCCTCGAGCCCGGTTCGGTGGCGCACGGCGGCACGTACACCGGAAACCTGGTGGGGGTTTCGGCGGCACTGGCGACGCTTGAAGTCTTGGAGAAGGAACCCGTCTTGGAGACGATCCAGGCCCGCGGCAAGATTCTGATGAGCGGCTTGGGGGAGATCCTGTCCGATGCCGGGATCGCCAACCATGTCCTGGGCCACCCTTCGATGTTCGGGTTAGCCCTGGGGGTCAAGGCCAAGCCGACCGACTACCGCGGCTATACTGAGTCCGATATGGCCCTCTACGAACGAATCATGACCGCCCTGGTGCCGCGCGGCGCCATGCCGGACCTCGACGGCCGCGAGCCGTGGTTCCTGTCCTACAGCCACAGCGAGAAGGACATCGCCGACACGCTGCAGATGTTCGAAGAGGCCGTGAAAGAGGCCAAGGGTTAG
>CAZMVJ010000162.1:2604-6055 GCA_964569445.1 uncultured Anaerolineaceae bacterium
CGCATCCTGCACGTCGACCTGACGCAGCGGACGCTCGAGATCGAGCAGCCGCCTGAGTCGTTCTATCGAACCTACCTGGGTGGGAGCGCCGTCGGCGCGCACTATCTGCTGCGGGAGACGGCCCCCGGCGTCGACCCGCTCGGCCCGGACAACGTGCTGGTATTGGCCCTGGGAGTGCTGACGGGCGCGCCGGTTTCGGGGCAGAGCCGCATGACGGCGGTGGCCCGGTCGCCGCTGACGGGGGCGATCGGCGACTCCCAGTGCGGCGGTTTCTTCCCGGCCGAGATGAAATTCGCCGGCTTCGACGCCGTCGTCCTGCGCGGTCGCGCCGACGAACCGCTCTACCTCTGGATTCGCGAGGGGACGCCCGAGCTTCGTCCGGCGGCGCATCTGTGGGGCAAGATCACCGGCGAGGTGGAAGACATCCTGCGCGTCGAGCTCGGCGATGACAAGATCGAAGTGCTGCAGACCGGGCCGGCCGGCGAGCGCGGCGTGCGCTTCGCCGCCCTGATGAACATGGCCAACCGCGCCAACGGCCGCACCGGGATGGGCGCCGTCATGGGGAGCAAGAACCTCAAGGCGATCGTTGTCCGCGGCACGACCAAGCCATCCCTGGCCGACCGCGCCAAGGTCATCGAGGTGGCTCGCTGGGGGGCGGCGCACTTCGAGGAATCGGATGTCTATGGCCTGGGGTTGTTCGGCACCGCCGAAGTGTTGGCCGGACAGAACAAGGTCGGGGGTCTGCCGACGCGCAACTGGGCCAGCGGCGCCTTTGACAACTACCTCGCCCTCGACGGCAAGACGATGTCCGAGACGATCCTCAAGGAACGCGACACGTGCTATGCCTGTACCGTGAAGTGCAAGCGCGTCGTCGAAGTCACCGACGGACCCTACCGCGCCGATCCGCGCTACGGCGGCCCGGAATACGAGACGCTGGCGACCTTCGGCTCCTACTGCGGCATCGATGACATCAAGGCCGTGGCGACGGCCAATCAGCTCTGCAATCAATACGGCATGGACACCATCTCCTGCGGGGCGACCATCGCCTGGGCGATGGATGCCTTCGAGCACGGCATGCTGACGGAGGCCGACACCGGAGGCCTGGCGCTGCGCTTCGGCGATGCGGCGGTCATGGTGAAGCTGACCGAGATGATCGCCAAGCGGGAAGGATTCGGCGATATCTTGGCCGAGGGTTCGGCGCGCGCCGCCGCCCGCGTCGGGCGGGGGAGCGAGGACCTGGTGGTGGCGGTGAAGGGCCAGGAACTTCCGGCGCATATGCCCCAGGTCAAGCGCAGCATGGCGTTGATCTATGCCGTCAACCCCTTCGGCGCCGACCACCAGTCCCACGAGCATGACCCCTCCTGGAAGGATTATCCGGCTCGCATGGCCGAAATCGGCGTGACGGACGAACCGCAGCCGAACAAGGTGCTCAACGAGGCCAAGGTTCGCTATGCGCTGCAGACGCAGTACGCCTACTCCTGCCTGGACTCGGTCAACGTCTGCCAGTTTGTCTTCGGCCCGGCCTGGCACCTGTTCGGCATGGGGCAGCTGGCGGAAGTCGTCCAGGCCGTCACCGGTTGGCCGGTGACGGTGGAGGAGCTGATGCGCGTCGGGGAGCGCCGCCTCAATATGCTGCGGGCCTACAACGCCCGCGAGGGCATCGACCGCGCAGCCGACACGCTCCCCAAGAAGTTGCAGAAAGCGCTCGTCGGGGGCAAGAGCGACGGCATTCTGGTGACCTCCGAGGAGCTCGAACAGGCCAAGGACGTCTATTACGCCATGGCGGGCTGGGACGTGTCGACCGGGACACCGACGCGCGCCAAACTCGACGAGCTCGGTTTGGCCTGGGTGGCGGACCAACTCGAGACCTGACGGATCCCTCTCCCACCCCAACTTTCATCGCAACCACGGGAGGACTTCCATGCAGATCGTTGTCTTAGGCGGGGCCGGCATCATCGGCCGGGTCATCGCGCTCGACCTGGCGCGGGACGACATCGAAATCGTGATTGGCGACCGCGACTTGGCCGGCGCCGAGCGCACGGCGCAGCAGGTCGGGAAACGAGCCCGGGCCGTCCAGATCGACGTGACCGACGTCGAGGCCCTGGCGAAGGTGTTGCGCGGGGCGGCGGTCTGCGTCAACAGCACGCTGTACTACTACAACCTCGATGTCATGCGCGCCTGCCTGAAGGCCAAGGTGCACTACCTCGACCTGGGGGGTCTGTTCCACGTCACGCGCCAGCAGCTCGAGCTCGACCGGGATTTTCGCGACGGCGGCCTGACCGCCGTGCTCGGTCTGGGGTCGTGCCCCGGGGTGGCCAACGTGCAGGCCGGCTGGCTCGGCGGGATGCTCGATCGCGTGCGCTCGGTCCGGATCTACAACGGGGCCACGCTGGACGAAGGCGAGTCGCTCGCCTGGCCGTACGCCATCGAGACGATTCTCGACGAGATCAGCAAGCCGGCGATGGTGTTCCGCGGCGGGACGTTCATCGAAGCGCCGCCGTTGAGCGAGGAGGAACACTTCCTCTTCCCCGAGCCGATCGGCTGGGCCAAGACCCACCTGAGCCTGCACTCGGAGGTGGCCACGATCCCGCTCAGCTTGTCGACGAAAGGGATCGAGGAGTGCTTCTTCAAGATCACCTTTTTCGGGTATTCGGAGGCCGCCCTTCGCAAGATGGCCTTCGTGGCACAGTTGGGCCTGGCCGAGACCGAACGCGTGACGGTCGATGGCGGATCGGTGCGGCCGCGCGACGTGCTGCTGGCGCAGTTGCGCAAGGTGCCGCAGACGAAGGAGAAGCCGAAGAGCAAGGGCTACAAGGACGTGGCCACCGTCGTCGAAGGCAGTCAGGGCGGCGCGGCCGTAACCCTGCGGGCCGATACCTTCGGCGGCCCCTATCCGGAGTGGGGAATCTCGGGCGGGACGCTGCTCGTGGGTGTGCCGCCGGCCGTGATCGCCCGCTGGCTGGGATCGAACCGCCTCTCCCGCCCGGGAGTCCAGCCGCCCGAGCTGGTGATCGAGCCGGAGCCATTCTTCGCCGAGTTGGCGCAGCGCGGCTTCACAACGACGTTGACGAAAACGGAGACGGTGGCAGCGCCGAAACAGTGATCAGTGATCAGTGGTCAGTGGTCAGTCGCCGGCGGCAGCGGGGAGCCCACTTCAGGCCGATGGTCGAGGCGCAAACCAGGAATCCCTGAGCCGCGGGATTCCAGAGGAGACGTAGGGGCACGGCATGCCGTGCCCTACCTTCGTCGCCCGAGATATGCGAATCGGAGGCGATCATAGGGATTCCTCGGTCGCCCTGTGTTGCTTCCGCTGACAGGGTGTGGACTCAGGGCTCCCTCGGAATGACATGGTGAGAGGGGTGTCCCGCTCACTACTGTCATTCCGAGAAGGCCGGGACGGCCGACGAGGAATCCCCAAGGCGCGCTTGACGAGGAGGCGACGGATCGGATT
>CAZMVJ010000163.1:0-5970 GCA_964569445.1 uncultured Anaerolineaceae bacterium
CGGCACGCGCTGCTTCGTCGCCTTCGACGGCTACGTCTACGATGTCACCGACTGTCCCAAGTGGCGCACCGGGATGCACGAGCAGCTGCACTTTGCCGGCCAGGACCTGACCAGCGAGCTGCCCGAGGCGCCTCACGAGGCTGAGGTCTTCGACCGCCCGTGTGTGCGGCGGGTCGGCCCGCTGGTGGATTGAGGACTCAAGAAACTCGTCCCACCATCGGGACGGGTTTCTGATGGCACCGGTCTTCTGAACGCTAGCCGCACAGCGCCTGGATCGCCAGCCAATCGGCGCTGAAGCGGCCGCGGTAGATCTGGCCGTCCGCCAGGCCGAGCGTCCACTCCCCCTCGATCATCCCCGACCCTCCCGGGCTTTCGAGCGTGACCCTTCCCCAGGCGGCGGGCTCACAGTCCTCGGGCGAGGTGCAGTAGGCGCCCTGACCGATCGCGTGCTGCGCGTCGAACTCGACCGTCGACGGTGGAACGATGCCGTCGGTCGGCCACAGGTTGAACCACACGCTCGAGGCGCCGTCGATCGATTCAAGCTGGAGTTCAGTTGAGGGAGCATCATGGGGGGCGCAGCCGGAGGTCATCGTCCCTCGGTACGTCGCGGCCGGCGCCTCGGGTGCGGGCGAGCAGGCGGCAAGGCTCCCGGAAAGGAGGATCGCGAGTGCAAGGGGAAGCGCATAGGGTTTCATCTGCATCCGTCATCCTCGGCGCCTCTCCCGGCCTGTGGGCCGGGAGAGGGGGTTGGGGTGAGGGTCACGGCCAAGTGTAGAGCACCGTGTACGTGATTTCGGTCTCGCCCTCGGCCGGGACACGCACCCGAAACTCGATGTTCGAGCTGTCCATTTCTTCGTAATCGTGCGAGGCGCGCAGGAGCCGCCAGTTGCTCCAGCGGAAGAGGTGTTCGACGACGCGCACCTCGACGGCTTCGTCCTTGTGATTGCGCAGGGTGATGCGGTAGGTCTCTTCGACGCTCTTCGGGCTGGGCAGCGAGAAGTCGGTTTGGATGCGCTCGCCGATGATGTCGAAGGCGTCGCCGACGTAGAGCCGGACCGTTTCGCCCTTGGGGGTGTGGTCGATGGCGTCTTCGCCGATGAGCAGCGCCGCGCCGTCGATGTCTTCTTGGTAGACCCGCACCCGGCCGGCCGGGAGATCGGCGTCGACATCGTCCGTATCGAATTCGACCATCACCATCACCTTGGGATTGGAGACGACGCCGTACGAGGGATCGGTCTGGGGGTAGCCGGAGAAGCTACAGTACCAGTAGTTCGACTGGCACTGCACGCCGTCGTAGACGAAGAACTTCTCGGCGGCGACGCCGGGGGCGCGCACGAACTCGATCTGCTTGGTCTCGTTGTCGCGCACCGTCACCGGCCGGGGCACTTCATAGAGGTGGTATTCGAAGAACTCGCGCTGCTGGATCGCCTCGGCGGCGGCCGTCGGCTGCGCCATGAATTGAATCTCGTCGGCGCTCAGTCTGCCTTGCGGCAGGCGCTGCAGGTCGCCGGCGACGAGCTTGAGCAGCGCATCCTGGAACGTTGCGCCGCTGGTGTTGCTGACCGTCACCCAGCCGTCGAGATCGATCGCCCGGTCATCGGTGCCGAGGCGCACCACGTAATCCGCCTGCCAGCTGACGCCGCCGGTCAGGTAGGTGATCTCGACGTCCTGCGGACCGTCGAGCGACGACAGCAGCCGCCAGACCAGGGTCGGCTTGGTGATCAAGCCTTCGGGCAGTTGGGGGAAGGAGAACTCCTGAACGTCGTCGGCGCCGACGACGGTGACCTTTCCGTCATCGTCCTGCAGGATGACGTCGCCGCGGCCGCTGAGCAGCTTGCCGGTGTAGAGCGTACCGTCCTGGGTGACGACGCGGATCTCCTGGTCGATGTACTTCTCGAGCAGCGTCGCCGCGCCTACCAGGTCGAACTCGTAATTCTGTTCGAGGACCGATGTGCCCCGCGGATCGGTCAGCGAGGCAAACAGAACGCTGGTCGGGTCGATCGAGGCGGCGACATCGCCGAAACGAAGTTCATTGACCCCCTGCTCGAAGTCGAACTGACGCCGGTCGCGCACTAAGGCGGTTCCCTGGTTGTAGACCGTCAGGGCCAGGCCGCCTTCGGCGGCCTCAACGGTCGAGCTGCGGCGCGGCCCGGGGGTGCCGTTCCCGAGGCCCAGGGACGTGCAGGCGATCCCCAGCGCCAGGACCGCCAGGGTGGGTAACACAACTCCGCGAAAGGGAATTCGGCGCATGTCGACCTCCGTCGTGTGACCAGAGGACGCCCGCCAGCCGGGGGAAGTTCCATAGATGGGGGAAGTGGGATGGGACTCACGGGAGGACCGCCAGGGCCGCGGCGGTTTTCGAGAAGGGGTCTGATAGAATCTCACGCGTGGGTGAGGGAACCATGCTGAACGATGTCCTCAAGCGGCGGGAGGAAGAGGGCCGGGTCCGCAAGGAAGGGCGGCTTCCGCCCGGGCAGTCCCTGACACAGAAGTTCCCCGTCCTGCACTACGGTCCGGTGCCGCGCTTCAACCCGGCGACATGGGATTTCCGAATCTGGGGGGAAGTCGAGCAGGAGCGGCGCTGGAGCTGGGACGAGTTCCTGGCCCTGCCGCGGCGCAGCCTGCGCATGGACATCCACTGCGTCACCCGCTGGAGCAAGTTCGACACCCATTGGGAAGGCGTTTCGGTGCGCGACCTGATCGACGGCGGGCTGATCCGGTTGAAGCCGACAGCGCAGCACGTGATGCAGCACTGCGAGTACGGCTTCACCGTCAATATCCCGCTCGAGATCGCCCTGGCCGACAACTTCCTGCTGGCGACCCACTTCGAAGGCGAACCGATCACGCCCGACCACGGCTACCCGGTGCGTGGTATCGTCGGCAACATCCCCGGCGCCGATCTGAAAACCCCCTACTTCTGGAAGGGCGGCAAGTGGGTGCGGGCGCTGGAATTCATGGGGCAAGACCGGCTCGGATTCTGGGAGCAGGCCGGCTACCACAACGAAGCCGACATCTGGAAAGAACAGCGCGTCACGCGGATGTGGTGAGGGCAGTGGTCAGTGGCCCGTGGTCAGTGGTCAGTGACGGAAAGACCATGGACACCGAGCACTGACCACTCGCCACTGACCACTGACCCTGGCCTGGACGGAGTATGCGGTAGCAAATGCAGAACGCACTCTTCTATACCGTCACCTGCTTGATCTGGGGATCGACCTGGCTGGTGATCACCTTCCAGCTGGGCGTGGTGGCGGCCGAGGCTTCCATCGTCTATCGCTTCGCGCTGGCGGCGCTGCTGCTGATGGTTTACACGCTGGCGCGGCGGCTGCCGATGCGTTTCACGCCACGGCAGCATGCCTTCATCGCGCTGCAGGGGACTTTCCTGTTCAGCCTGAATTACATCCTGGTCTATCTGGCCGAGCAGAACCTGACGAGCGGACTGGTGGCGATCGTCTTTTCGATGTTGATCCTCAGCAACGTCGTGCTGGGGGCGGTCTTCCTGCGCAATCCGATCCGCCCGCGGGTCGTGCTGGGAGGCGTGATTGGCGTGGCCGGATTGGCCCTGGTGTTCGGCCCCGAGCTTGCCGGATTCGCACAGGGCGGTGGATGGCGCCTGGGATTGCTGCTGGCGGCCGCCGCCGTGCTCTCGGCTTCGGTCGGCAATATCCTCTCCGCCCGCAATCAGCGCGCCGGCCTGCCGGTGGTGCAGACCAACGCTTACGGCATGGCGTACGGCGCGGCCGTGACCCTGGTCATCGCCGTCGTGCGCGGCGTGCCGTTCACTTTCGATCCCAGCCCCAGCTACATCTTGTCCTTGCTCTACCTGGCCGTCTTCGGCTCGGTGATCGCTTTCGGAACGTACCTGACCTTGATCGGCCGGATGGGCGTCGATCGGGCGGCCTACATCGGCGTCATCTTTCCGCTGGTAGCGCTTCTGCTTTCGATGTTGTTCGAAGGGCTGAATCTGGGCGCCGTCGGCCTGGTCGGTGTGGCGCTGGTGGCGGCGGGGAATGTCCTTGTCCTCAACCGCAGACGACCGGCGCCGGCCAGGAACCCGGGGGAAGCCTAGATTCACGTCCGTCCGAGGTGCAAGGGCCGGCGGGAGCGCCGGCCGCTTTCTTCTTATAATGAAGGTGGGCGCGCATGGTCCAGATCGACGCCTATTGGCAGTTGCGCGAGCGCATGGTCGACGAGCAATTGGGCGGCCGCGACATCAGCGACCGACGCGTGCTCGAGGCGATGCGTTTCGTTCCGCGGCATCGCTTCGTGCCGCAGGATGCGGCGGAGCTGGCCTATGTCGATGCCCCGCTCCCCATCGGCTTTCGCCAAACGATCTCGCAGCCCTACATCGTGGCGCTGATGACCCAATTGCTGCGCCTGCGCGGCGATGAGGTCGTCCTGGAGGTCGGAACGGGGTCGGGCTATCAGGCGGCGGTACTCGGCCGGCTGGCGCGGCGGGTGCACACCGTCGAGCGGATTCCTGAGCTGGCCCAGTCGGCGCGGCGGGTCCTGAGCGACCTCGGGCTGGACAATGTCGAAGTGCACGTCGCCGACGGCTCGGGCGGGCTTCCTGAGGCTGCGCCTTTCGATGCGATCCTGGTGGCGGCGGCCGCCCCCAAAGCCCCCCGCCCGCTGCTCGATCAGCTGGCGCAGAGGGGCCGTCTGGTCGTGCCGGTAGGGACGATCGAGGGTCAGATCCTCGAGCGCTGGACCCGCGACGGGGATGATTTCACGTGCGACCGCGCGGCGCCGGTCTGTTTCGTCCCCCTGTTGGGCTCCCATGGTTGGGAAGAGGACGCCCGGCCGGAGAGGCTCAAGAGAAATCCGTAGGCGCAAGGCACCCTTCGACTGCGCCCAGGACGCCCTGAGCGCAGTCGAAGGGGCCGTGCCCCTACGCGCCTTGGGACACCACCAGAACGCCGTTTCCCGACGGGTCGTGAGAAAGAAAGCCACCGTCCTGCGCGGCGGTCTCGGCGCCCTGTAGGCTCAGCCTCTCTCGGAGCCGGTCCACTTCCGCCTGGTCCGGAACGATCACGGTGAAATGGCGTAAGCCGAGGCCGCCGGCGGGTGGCGGCGGAGCGCCCTCGCCCTGCCAGGTATTCACGCCCACGTGATGGTGGTAGCCCCCGGCCGAGAGAAATGCCGCCTGGAACGCGGGGGCCAGCCCCATCCTGTCGAAGCCCAACCCGTCGTGATAGAAGCGGACGGCTTCGGCCAGGTCGGCCACGTGCAGGTGGACGTGGCCGATTACCGTCCCGGCCGGCAGCGGCTCGTTCAGATCGTCCGACGGCGACAGATGGCGGAAGAGCTGGTCGAGGTCGAGCGGATCACGCCCGGAGCGGAGGTTGCCCTGCGCGTCACGCGCCTCGAAGCGGCCGCCGGCGAAGCTGAAGGTGCCGTCCTCGGGCGTGTCGGTGTAGACCTCGATGCCGTTCCCCTCCAGATCGTCGAGATAGGTGGTTTCGGTCATGAGGTGGTCGGTGGGGTAGTTCGGGTACTGCCGGGAGAGCAAGCGGGCGATGACCCGCGCCAAATCCCGCCGCGAAGGGACGAGCACGGCGAAGTGATACAGGCCGGTCGTGCCGCGCACGCGGCGGGCCGCCGGCAGCTCGATCAACCGCAGCAGGTTTTCGCCGCCGGCGCCGAGGTCGGCGCGTCCCTCTTCTCGCCGGTGCAGCCGCAGTCCGAGGAAATCCTGATAGAAAGGGATCTGGCGGTCCAGGCTGGCAACGGTCAGTTCGACCGGCCCCAGCCGAGTCTGCGGGTGGATCGAGGTGGCGTTCGGCATAAGGACCTCGGCCTGTGTTTCCATTTTCTCACGCCTTCCGGGAATCCCCCGGCCTAGAACCCCACAAGCGGATCGAGGGCGAGAGCGCCGGCGCCTGCGAACACCAGGGCCAGGGCGGCGCTGAGCAGGCCGAAGTCCAGCTCCCAGCCCGTCGCTTGCTGGGCGGTGAACCCCACCTTCATGAA
>CAZMVJ010000164.1:0-5959 GCA_964569445.1 uncultured Anaerolineaceae bacterium
CAGGATGCCGCCGACCTGATCGCGTATATGCTGACGTTCAAGTAGGGGCACGGCATGCCGTGCCCCTACGAGTTCGGAATGAGATTGATGCGCCCTCGAGCCCTCCTCCCGTTCATCACGGTCTTCACCCTCCTGGTCTCGGTGCAGGTGGCGTTCGCCCAGGACGACCCGGGCGACCCCGCGCGCGGCGGCGAGCTGTACGTCCAAAACTGCGCCGTCTGCCACGGGGTCGACGGGCAAGGACGCATCGGCGCCAGCCTGGAGGCCTTCCCGGGGATCGACGCCGGCGCGGCCATGGAAGCCGTCATCGCATCCGGTGTGCCCGGTTCGGTGATGCCCGCCTGGGGGCTGGCCAGCGGCGGACCGCTTTCCGAGCAGGACATTCGCGATATCGCCGCTTATGTGCTGGGCGCCTTCGGCGGAACGCAGCCGATCGCACCGCTGCCGTCGTACGAAGCCCCGGCTATCCCGGCGCTGCCGGAGGTCGACGGTGATCCGTCGGCCGGCGCCGTGGTGTTTCAGGCCAACTGCGTGATGTGCCATGGGGACCAGGGTCAGGGGCGGTTTGGCGTGGTGCTGGCGAAGGCCTGGCCGGTGACCGATCCCTCGGCGTACATCCGACAAGTTGCGAGTCAGGGGATCGACGGTTCGACGATGCCGGCCTGGTCCCAGGCCAACGGCGGTCCGCTGACGGACGAGGAGATCGCCGACGTAGCGGCCTTCGTTCTGACGCTGGAGCCGGCCGCCGCGCCGACACCCATCCCGGAATCCGCCGGACCGATGGGGAGCACACCGACGCTGCTCCTGCTGGCCGGGATCGCGGCTGTGGTGGTCGTCGTTCTGGTCGTCTATTTCCGACGGTCTCGGGCCGAGTAGACTCCACACTGCCCGATCTCCGGGGCAGACACGCCGCCCCGGGAGGGGCGGACGCGCCCGCATGATTCCCATTCGACGTTCCCTCTTCCGATCCTGGTTGCTGCTCGGCGCACTTCTGCTGCTGGCGATCCCCTCGATTGCCGCCGCCCAGGCGCCGAGCCGGGCCGACTCGGTGAAGGTCTCCCTGTGGCCGGAGTATGACCGCGTCCAGGTCCTGGTCATCTACCTCGTCGTGCTCCCGACCACGACCGACCTGCCGGCCAAGGTGCGCTTGCTCGTCCCGGCTGACACGCCGGACCTGACGGCGGCCGCCTTCCGCGCCGCCGACGGCGAACTGCTCAATGCGCCGTTCACCCAGGCCGATGGCGAGCAGGCGGACGTGGTTGAAGTCGAGGCCGACGGGACGGAGGTTCAGATCGAGTTCTACCTCCCGCTCGAAGTGACCGGCGATCTCCGTCAATTCTCCTACGTCTGGCCCGGAGGCCTGGCGACGGAGGATTTCGTCTACGAGGTCCAGCAACCACTCGGGGCGGAGAGCATGCAAGTGGACCCGGACGCCACCAGCCGGACGACCGACGGACTCGGGCTGACTTATCATCTGATTGCGCTAGGGGCGCTGACCGCCGACGACCAGCCCGAGGTCTCATTCAGCTACAACAACAGCACCTCGCTGCTCTCGGCGGATGCCGTCGCGCCCTCCAGCGGGCTGGCGACACCGGCGCCGGCCTTGGGATCCCAGGTCGACATCCGCGGGCTGCTCCCGTGGATCTTGCTGATCGCCGGCGTGGGTCTGATCGCCGCCGGGGTGGTTTACTTCCTGCGGACCCGTGCGGACGACCGTCCGGCGCGCCCGCGTCATCGAGGGTCCCAGGCCCAGCCCATGAATGAAGACCGGGTCGATGCCTCGCCCGTTTTCTGTCACACCTGTGGCACGCAGGCGACGGCCAGCGACCGCTTCTGCCGCCAGTGCGGCACGGCGCTGCGCGTGTAGGCGCGGCCCTCGCACGGATCTCGCCTCCCTCAAGGTGTCGTGAGGGCAAGCTCCCGCACGTAACGTCATTGCGAGCCCCCGAAGGGGGCGTGGCAATCGCATCATCGTAGAGATTGCCACGTCGGGCCTCGCCTGCGGCTCGGCCCTCCTCGCAATGACAAACCCACCTTCCTCGAGCTTCCAGTCGGAGCCGGGCGATGGGTCCCCGCCTCCCCAATTCGGTGACATCTATCGGGATTCCCCGGCCCCGTTCCCCTTTCCGGGGAAGGGGCCGGTGGCTAAACTAGAGTCGGGTCCGGCCGTGAACGAAAAGACGACGGCGCTGGTCTTCTTCTTATATGGTCTGGCGTTCTACAGCATGGGGCTGGCCATCCTGCTGGAAGGCGGCCGCGCGTCGGATGCACGCCTGCGGCATGCCCTGCGCCCTCTGGCGGCCTTCGGGTTCCTGCACGGCTTCAACGAGTGGCTGGAGATGTTCGCCATCATGGGCCATTTCCCCGTCCAGGGCTCCGCCTTGATGGCGTGGCTGGCGTTCCGCCTGGCGGTGCTGGCCTTCTCGTTCCTGTCGCTGGGGGCCTTCGGCGCGTCGCTGATGGCGCCGGATGTCCGCCTGCGGCGGCTGAGCCTCCTGGTTCCGCTGGTCCTGGCGGCGGTGTGGGGCTTCGGGCTCATGGCGATCCGCGGCCGCTACGGGCCGAATGACGACCTTTTGGTGGTGGCCGACGTCTGGACGCGCTACAGCCTGGCGATCCCGGCCTCCCTCCTGGCGAGCGCAGGGCTCGTTGCCCAGCAACGCCGATTTCGTCAGGCGGGCTTGGCGCAGTTTGGACGGGACTGCCTGTGGGCGGCGGTAGCCTTCGGCTGGTACGGCCTGATCGGCCAGCTTTTCACCCAGGCCAGCGCGCTGCCTCCTTCGAACGTCGTCCACCAGCAGTTGTTCCTCGATCTGTTCGGGTTCCCGGTCCAGATGCTGCGCGGGGCGGCGGCGATCGTCGCCTCGACTTTCGTCATTCGCTTTCTGCGCGCCTTTGAAGTGGAGCAGAATCGCCAGATCGCCGAACTTCAGGCCCAGCGGCTGCGGGAGGCCGAACGGCGCGAGGCGCTGCGCGGCGAGCTCTATCGCCGCGTCGTCGGCGCCCAGGAAGCCGAGCGGCAGCGTATCGCCCGCGAACTGCACGACGAGACCGGGCAATCGCTCACCGCCATCGGTATGGGGATGCACGGCGTCGGGGCCACACTCGCCTCCGACCCCGAGAAGGCCTCGCTGCGGCTGCGCGAGTTGGAAGGTCTGGTCGATCGATCCCTCAACGAGCTGCAACGGCTGATCGCCGATCTGCGGCCGTCCCACCTGGACGACCTCGGGCTGCCGGCGGCGCTGCGTTGGTACGCCGGCGAGGTGCAAGGCCGGACGGCCCTCAAGATCGCCGTCGAGGTCTTCGGAGATCCCCGCCCTCTGCCGGAGGCGGTCAATACCGCGCTTTTTCGCATCGCCCAGGAAGCCCTGACCAACGTCGTTCGCCACGCCGGGGCCGCCTCGGTGCGCATCCGGGTCCGCTTCGGGAACGAGTCGCTCGACCTGCAAGTCAGCGACGACGGCCGGGGCTTCGACCCCCGGCCGATCGGTTCGCGCGAGCGGCAGGCCTGGGGCCTGCTCGGGATCGAAGAGCGCGCCACGCTGCTCGGAGGCGCCGCTTCGATACACTCCCGCCCCGGGGAAGGCACGCAGGTCGAGGTCTCCGTCCCCTACTCCGATTCATCACAGGGATCGCATGACGAGCCGCTTGCTGCTGGTGGATGATCACGCCGTCGTTCGCTCGGGCCTGCGCATGCTGCTCGAGCCGGAGGCCGATTTCGAGGTCGTCGGCGAGGCCGGCAGCGGCCGCGAGGCGCTCAAGGCCGTCGCCGAGATGCGGCCCGACATTGTCCTGATGGACATCGGTCTGCCGGACATCTCCGGGATCGAGGCCGCCGCCGAGATCAAGCGCCTGCGCCCGGAGACGGCCATCGTCGCGCTGACCATCCATGAGGATGAGGAGTACTTCTTCAAGATGCTGGCAGCCGGCGCCAGCGGCTACGTCCCGAAACGGGCGGCGCCGGAGGAGCTGCTGACGGCGCTGCGGGCGGCGGCGACCGGCGAGGTCTACCTGTACCCGTCCCTCGCCAAACTTCTGGTGACGGACTACCTGGCCCAGGATTCGGCCGCCCGACAGGCCGAGGCGCTCGACGGCCTGACCGATCGCGAGCGCGAGGTACTGGCCCACCTGGCCGATGGCGCCAGCAACGGCGAGATCGCCGAAACGCTTTCGATCAGCCCCAAGACCGTCGCCCGGCACCGGGAGAACATCATGCGCAAACTCGGCCTGCACTCCCGCACCGAACTCGTCAAGTACGCCATTCGCAAGGGCATCATCCAGCCCTAGACTGCGCGCGTTCCAGGCGCGCTACAACTCGGCGAACGATCGTGTAGGGCGAGGCCCATCGTAGGGGCACGGCATGCCGTGCCCCTACGTTTTTCCATGTGGGTGGAACACCCCATGTGGCATGGGGCATGCCACGGGAGTCCGCCCGTGGAACCAGCGCAGGCTGGGGCATGCGGCCTTCCCCGGAATACTGCACTCGCCCGATTTACGGTAGGGCCCGTCTCGCCTAGGCTGTAGCTGGAGGCCGCAGACGTACACGAGGAGGGCGCCATGAACGGAATGACCACCATTCTCCTTCTGACCGCACTCCGGATCGTGCTGCCCGTCCTCTTCCTGATGGGGATCGGGACCTACATCGAACGCCGGCATTCGTCGGGAATGTGAGGGAGGGCCATGAACGATTTAGATCTCAGTGCGCTCCTCGCCATCGGTCTCGGTCTGCTGATCCGCTTTGGGATTCCGATCCTGCTCACCGGGTTGGCGGCCTGGGGCCTGCGAAGGCTGGATCAGCGCTGGCAGCGACAGTTGGAGCATATCCGGCCTGCGCCGCTCGGCGTGGGCGCCGCCCCGGCGGAAGTCCGCTGCTGGGAGCAGGCCGACTGCCCCGAGGCCAAGCGCGAAGCCTGCCCGGCTTATGCGCGGCCGAGCGTCCCGTGCTGGCAGGTGTTCCGTGAGCAAACCGGTACCCTGTCCAGCGGCTGCCTCGGCTGCGGAGTCTTTCTGAACGCGCCCGCCCGGTCGTGACCAGGCCAACGCCAGGAGGTCGATCGATGAAACGCTGGATCCTTCGTCTGATGGTGGGTGTGGCCTTCGCCGCGCCCCTCATGCTGTTCACCGTGGCGGTGGCCACTGCCCAGCCTTCGGGGACACCCCCACCTTCGGGCGATCTGACCTGTCGTGCCTGCCATCAGGACACGCATGGTTCCTGGGCCGACGGTTCCCACGGCAAAGCCTCCGTGTCGGAGGCCTTCCAGGCCGACTGGGAGAGCCGCGGCAACCCGCGCGAATGCCTGGCCTGCCATACCACCGGCTACGATCCCGTTGCCGACACGTACCTCGCCGAGGGCGTCACCTGCGAAGCATGCCACAGCCCGGTTCCCGCCGACCACCCGACGGAGCCGATGCCGTCTGATCGCTCCGGCAAACTGTGCGGCACCTGTCATACCGAGACCCTCTTTGAGTGGCAGGTCAGCAAGCACCGCCAAGTCAACCTGGCCTGCGTCGCCTGCCACGACCCGCATGCCACCGCGCTCAAGAGCCCAGCCCAGGACGGGGATTCCTCGGCGCTATGCGCCTCGTGTCATCGCGAGCGGGCGTCGAATTTCGCCCACTCGGCCCACAGCCAGGTCGGCTTGGGTTGCGCCGACTGCCATCTCGGCCCGACTGACTCGCAGACCGGCGAAGGTCACGCCACGCGGGACCACAGCTTCAGCGTCCGGCTGACGACCTGCAACGCCTGCCATGCCTATCAGATGCACGATCCGTCCGAAGTGCATCCGGATCGCCCGACACCGACCCCGGCCGTGCCGGCGGCGATGGCGCCTTCCGGGACGGACGGCATGTTGATCAGCGCCTCGCCTTCTCCGGTCAGCCCGATCGGGTTCGCCGCGCTGTCGGGGCTGGTGGGCATGGCCACCGGAATGATCCTGGCCCCGTGGCTCGAGCGCTTCTA
>CAZMVJ010000165.1:0-5923 GCA_964569445.1 uncultured Anaerolineaceae bacterium
TCTTCAGTTCTATCTCATGCCTCGGGCAGCGGTGGGCTGCCCCTGCGAATCGCAAGAGACCTTGCCCAAGGCGTGCGTCCGGTGCTTGCTAGCCCCGAGCCACTATGTTCCAGCGATCGGGGAGTTCCCGCCGGATTCGATCATGGACGGGGTCAAAGTATTCGTTCCCTTCGAGTCGAAATACGCGTTCTACCGGGGGGTTTACGCCCCTCTCCTTCCGGAGCCTGGGCCGGCGCAGGTCTCGTGGGCCTTCAGTGTTTTTCCGGCCGGCCCTCTCCTGCTTGACCTCCTGGCGCTGGCGCTCCTCCTGGGTGTGGGCGGAATGCTGGCGATCGTGCTCCTTGAGGAGCGCTCCCGTGCCTGGGCGCTCCCGGCCGCATTCCCGCTGGGGGCTGGGATCGTGACGTGGACCGTCTTCCTTCTTGGGTGGGCGGGATTGAAGCTCTCGGCCACAACCTACCTGGCGGGCGCCCTCATCCCGCTCGCCCTGGCCGCAGGCTACGGCGTGAAGACCGGGCGGCTGCAGGCCGCGCTAAGCGCAGTGCGCAGTTGGAGGGTCCCGACCCGTGGTTTCAGACTCAGAGTCTCCGGAGCCGGGTTAGCGATCGTGCTGTGTGGCGGAGTGCTTCTGGCGGCGGGGGGAGTGTCAATCGGAAGGGGGTATTCTCAATTCGATGACATCGCCAACTGGGCGCTCAAGGGGTACGGCATCGCCGAAGAGCGCTCGATCTTAGGCGGAAATGTCTGGGGCGGCCACACGCTCGAGTATCCACAAAACGTCCCGCTTCAGATCGCCTTCTTTCGACTGGTAGAGGGGGACCTTTTTCCGGCTTCGAAACTGACATTCACGCTCTCCTTCGCCAGCCTGCTCCTCGGAGCCTATCTCTTCTGGCGGGATTCGGGAGTGGGGAAGTTGATCGCCTCCCTGGGCGTCCTGTTCCTGGCGACGGTTCCGATCCTGGTTGAGCACGCCACCCTCGGCTACCCCAATCTACCCATGATGACGTACCTGGTCTTGGGTTGCCTATTCTGTCTCATCGGCATCCGGCGGAGACAGACTGGGCAGGTCCTGGTGGGGAGCTTGCTGCTGGGGCTCTCGGCTTGGACGAGACTCGAGAGCGCGGTGTACAGTCTGGCGGTGATTGGCCTCTTGGCGCTCTGGGTTCTCCTCGCCAGGGAAGAGCGCAGGATTCTGCTGTTTCTGATGCTTCCCATGCTGACGATCGAGCTGCCCTGGCTGGTCTTCTACGGACTCTACGGTGCGAGCGGGTCGGCGTCGCTAGAGGCCGTCGCCAGGCTTGGCCAGGCATCCGGGGCGGGGGTGGCGTTGCTGCGTGAGAACGCGGCCTCGCTACTGGAAGATCTGCGGCTCCAAGCGACAGACCTCCACTACTGGGGGGCGGCCCTGCCGGTGTCGCTCTTCCTGCTTCTTGTCGGCCTGCCAACGGCCATGAAAAGGAGGGATCAGAAAGTGCTTCCGCTCTTCTTTCTTTTCGGCTTGGTGACCTTCGTGTTCCTGTCGATCGGCGATGTCGGGGCCGACTTGGCCGGGTGGCATACGGACAACCTCCCCCGGCACCTGTTCCCGGTGGTTGTCCTGGCCGCGATCGCGGCGGTCCTCGCCGCCGGTCGATGGGCGGTATCATCGTCATCCGCATCCTGGCGTGCGCTGTCGACGGAATGACGCTTTGGGCGCTCATTGACTCGACGCCGCCCTGGCCGATCGCTTCCTGGCCGCGGTGGTTGAGAGGCTCGAGCAGTGGACGTGGTTCCTTTCTCCCCTCGCCCCCTCCTCCCTTCGAAGAACCAAATCCCTCCCCTGGCGCCTGTCGACAGAAGAGGAACCGGGAACCTGCCGGGGGAGGCCCTAGGGGCTGCTTCGCGAGGGAAGGGGAGGGGGTAAGATCGATCCGCCAAGAGGAGAAGGAGTGATCAATGCCGGACTATGACGTCGCAGTGATCGGCGCCGGGCCGGGCGGATACGTCTGCGCCATTCGCGCGGCGCAGTTGGGCCTGAAGACGGCCGTCATCGATCGCGAGTGGTTGGGCGGGGTGTGCCTCAACATCGGCTGCGTCCCCTCCAAGGCGCTGCTGCGCAATGCCGAGATCGCCCACCTGCTGCGCGAGCGCGGCGACGACTTCGGCTTCAAGATCGACGGCCTCTCGCTCGACTACGGGGCCGCCGTCCGCCGCAGCCGTCAGGTATCCGACCGCCTGGTCAAAGGCGTCGGATTCCTGATGAAGAAGAACAAGATCGACGTCCACATGGGTTCGGCACGGCTCACCGGACCGCATTCCATCGAGGTCAAGGGGAAGGACGGGGCCGTCAGCCTGCAGACGAAAAACATCGTCGTGGCGACGGGCGCCAGCCCGTCGAGCATCCCGGGCGTGACGCCCGACGGCGATCGGGTCGTCACCTATCGCGAGGCGATCCTGCAGGAGCGCCTGCCGAAGTCGATCGTGATCATTGGGGCCGGCGCCATCGGCCTCGAATTCGCCACCGTCTGGAACTCGTACGGCACCGAGGTGACGCTGGTCGAGATGCTGCCGCGCATCGCCCCGACCGAGGACGAAGAGATCAGCAAGGAACTGGCCAAGGCCTTCACCAAGCGCGGCATCCAGGTCCTGGCCGGGACGCGCGTCGATTCGGTCGAGGTGCTCAAGACGAAGGTCAAAGTGAAGGTGAGCGGAGCGGGCGGGCCGCAGGAAATCGAGGCGGAGCAAACCCTGGTCGCCGCCGGTTTTCGCCCGAACACCAAGGATCTAGGCCTGGAAGCGGCCGGCGTTCGTCTGCTGGAGCGCGGGTTCGTCGAAATCGACGACCGCATGGCTTCCAACGTGCCGGGCACCTGGGCCATTGGCGACGTCACCGGCAAGCTGATGCTGGCCCACGTGGCTTCGGCGATGGGAATCGTCTGCGCCGAGAACATCGCCGGTGTGGACACGGTGAAGCTCACGTATGAGAACATGCCGCGGGCCTTCTATTGCCAGCCGCAGGTGGGGGCGTTCGGCTTGAGCGAGGCGCAGGCCAAGGAACGCGGGCATGAGATCAAGGTCGGCCGATTCCCCTTCCAGGCCAACGGCAAAGCCCTCGGTCTGGGCGACTACGGCGGTTGGGTCAAGATCGTCACCGACGCCACCTACGGAGAGATCCTCGGTGCCCACATGGTTGGCCCGGAGGTCACCGAGCTGCTGCCGGAGCTTACGCTGGCGCAGATGATGGAATTGACGCCGGCCGAGATCGCCCGCAACGTCCACGCCCACCCGACCCTGACGGAGGCGCTGATGGAAGCAGCACACGACGTCTCCGGTCACTCGATTCACACTTGAGCGGGCCGGCCGCCGCCCGCGGCATGAACCCGTCCGGCGACAGCGACCACGAACCGATCCGCACCCGGCTGAGCCGCGTCGACGGTCAGGCGGGGGAATTGATCATCGGCGGGTTCCGGCTGGAGGACCTGGCGCCGCAGGCCTCGTTCGAGGAAGTGGTCTTCCTGCTGTGGAACGACCGTCTGCCGACGTCGGACGAGTTCCGTTCCTTACAGGAGGGAATGGCTCGCGAGCGAAGCCTGGCGCCCGAGGCGCGTTGGGCACTGGAACGGGCGAGCCAGTCCGGCGCAGGGTCGATGGATGCCCTGCGGCTGGCGGTGGAAAGCCAGGCCCTCGAACCTCTGGCGTCGGCCGCCGATGACCTCGCCGCCTGGCGGGGACAAGCGTTGCGTATCGTCGCGCGCATGCCGATGCTAGCCGCGGCCTATGCGCGGTTGCGCGCCGGCGCCGAGCCGGTCGATCCGCCGGCCGAAATGGGCCATGCCGCCGCCTACCTGTATGCGCTGCGCGGCTCGGCGCCGGATGCGGCGGCGACGCGAGCCCTGGAAACGTACTTCAACACCGTCGTCGATCACGGGCTGAACGCTTCGACGTTTGCCGCCCGCGTCGTCGCCAGCACGCATTCCGACATGGTCGCCTCCGTCGCCGCAGGATTGGCGGCCCTCAAAGGACCGTTGCACGGCGGCGCGCCGGGGCCGGCGCTGGCGATGATGGAAACGATCGAACGCCGGATGCAGACCTCGGGGCGCAGCCTGGAGGCCGAGACGGAAGCCTATGTGCGCGAGACGGTCGCCGGCGGCGGGCGCCTGATGGGTTTCGGTCATCGCGTCTACAAAGTGCGCGACCCCCGCGCCGACGTCCTCGGCCAGGCGGCCGAGCGGCTGGCGTCGGATCCCCAGCGGGCCGGTTTCCTGGACCGGGCCAAGGCGATCGAACGCGTGACGCTGAGAGTCCTGGAGGAACTCAAGCCGGGACGAAACCTCAGAACGAACGTCGAGTTCTATACCGCCCTGCTTCTGCAGTGCATCGGGTTGCCGCCCGATCTCTTCACGCCGACGTTCGCCGTCGCCCGCGCGGCGGGGTGGACGGCGCACATTCTGGAGCAGCGCTTCGACGGGCGGCTGATCAGGCCGCTGGAAGCGTATATCGGGCCGCTGGGACGCGCCTGGGTGCCGCTGGAGGCGCGCACGGCGCCGGAGGGGTGATCATGGAAGGGTTTCGCCAGGCAGCGCGCGCCAAAGAACTTCACCTGCCGAGTCTGCTCACGCGGCCAAACGTGGTCGGAGTAGGCGTCGGCCTGCGCCAGCGCGGCGGCCGCATGCAAGATGAAGTGTGCGTCGTGGCTCTCGTCCGGCGCAAGCGGCCGCCGACCGCCCTGGGGCCGGAGGCGCTGGTTCCGAGTGAGATCGATGGCGTTCCAGTGGATGTCCTCGAAGTCGGCGACCTGCGGGCCCAGGTCGATCGCAAGGCTCGGCTGCGGCCGGCGCCGGGCGGGGTCAGCCTCGGGCATTATCAGATCACCGCCGGGACCTTCGGCTGCGTCGTGCGCGATCAAGCCAGCGGAGCGCGCCTGCTTCTCTCGAACAATCACGTGCTGGCCAATGGAAACGAGGCCTCGCCCGAGGATCCGATCCTACAGCCCGGTGCGGCCGACGGCGGTCGCGAGGAGAGCGACACGCTGGCGCTGCTGGAGCGATTCGCGCCGCTGGCCTACAACCACGAGCCGGCGACCTGCTCCGTGGCGCGGTTCGTCGTCGCAGCGGGCAACCTCATCGCCGGCGCCATCGGGTCGAAGCATCGTCTGGCCTCGTACCGGGAGGATTCCCAGGCGACCAACCGCGTCGACGCCGCCGTCGCCCGCCCGCTGATCGACGGAGACATCAGCGACGAGATCCTCGAGATCGGCCGCATCTCGGGGACGGCCGCCGCCGCACTGGGGATGACCGTGCGCAAGTCGGGGCGGACCACCGGGTTGACGACCGGCCAGGTGACGGTCATCGAAACGACGGTCGACGTCGACTACGGCGGCAAGACGGCCCGCTTCGAGGGACAGATCCTGTCCGGGCCGATGTCGCAGCCGGGAGACTCGGGCTCGCTGCTCGTCGCCGCGAGTTCGCTGCAGGCGATCGGCCTGCTGTTTGCCGGGTCGTCCCAGGTGACGATCTACAATCCGATCGGCGACGTGTTGCAAGCGCTGGCCGTGGTTCTCCCGTGAGTGAAGAGCAGGAACGTACGCTTCGGGCGGTGCGCGTCAAGCAGCACCACGAGCCGGCGCTGTTGGCCAAAGCCAACGTGCTCGGTGTGGGTGTGGGGGTGCGTCAGCATTCCGGGAAGAGCAGCACGGAAGTGGCGGTTGTCGTCCTCGTGCGCCGCAAGGTCCCCGCCTCCGAGTTGGCGCCGCAGGATCGCATCCCGTCGGAGATCGAGGGCGTCCCGGTCGACGTGCAAGAGGTCGGCGACGTGCAGGCCCATGTGTGAGGCGCGCGTTCGGGCTGAGGCCAGCCCGCCGAGGGGCAAGCCCTCCCCTTGCTCGGGTAATCTGCGAACCGGCCGGCGTCCAAGAGGGCATCTGCGCCTCGAGCTTCGCGCAGCG
>CAZMVJ010000166.1:0-5896 GCA_964569445.1 uncultured Anaerolineaceae bacterium
TTGCGGAACTCGGGGACGGCAATACCCTTGTCGTCGGGATCCTGGCCGCGCCGTTTGGCGTTCACCGCCGCCCGCAGGAAGTTGGCCACCGACAGGCCGGAGATCGCCACCGGATACTGGAACGCCAGGAACAGACCCAGGCGGGCCCGGACATCCGGCTGGAGGTTGACCAGGTTGACGCCTTCGAAGAGGATCTCGCCCTGGGTGACCTGGTAGGCCGGGTGGCCCATCAGAACGTTAGCGAGAGTCGACTTGCCGGTGCCGTTCGGCCCCATCAAGGCGTGGGTTTCTCCCTGGCGAACCGTCAGATCGACGCCCGTCAGAATCTCTTTGCCATCGATACCCGCGTGCAGCCCGCGGATCTCAAGCACTGCCGTCATACCTTCTGCCTCCGAACCCGAAGAAAGGTGCCGGGAATGGCGATTTCAGGGGTAAGACGGGGGCATTATAGCACGCTGGTTCACAAGTGTCAAGATATTTCTCATATATATCTGAAATATCTTGACAAGGATGCCGATCGAATGCTATACTTCTCACAGCAAATGGCGACTGCGACACGCGACACCATCCTTCGGACCTTGCGGAGCCGAGGGCGATGCACGGTCAACGACCTGGCGGAGGCTTCCGGTGTCTCCCCCGTCTCAGTCCGGCATCACCTGGCGAACCTCCAGGCGAATGGACTGATCCAGGCGGAAGAGGTTCGGCACGGCGTCGGCCGGCCGCGGCTGGTCTTCACCCTCTCCGACAATGGCCTCGACCAGTTTCCTTCCCGCTACTACCACCTGACCCAGCGGCTGCTGGCTGAAATCAAAGAGAACATGCCCGCAGGCCAGGTCAGCACCCTGCTCTCCGGCGTGGCGCAAGCGATGGCCCACACCTACGCCTCCGAGCTGGATCCCCTGCCGCTGCCGCAACGCCTCGACCGCCTGGTCCAACTCCTCAATGAAGAGGGGTTCGACGCCGACATCCAGCGCGACGGAGACACGGTGTTGATTCGCGAGCTGAGCTGCCCCTACTTCCGCATGGGCCAGCAGCATCCCGAAGTCTGTATGATCGACCAGTCGTTCATTGCCACGGCCCTCTCCCTGCCGGTGGAGCGGGTCACCTGCCTGCTCGACGGCGACATCCACTGTACGTTCTCGGTGGCGCCGGTGTCGGAGGAGACTGTCCATGGCTGAAACGGAAAGCGTCCCGCGCACGATCTGGGAAATCGACTCGCTCGAGCCCAAAGCGGCCGAGAGTGTGCGCGAAGCTTTGCGCCAGGTCGTCGATCCCGAGATCGGTTTGAACGTCATCGAGCTCGGGCTGATCCGCGAGGTGCGTAAGAGCGAGGGTGAGGTCTTCGTGCGGATGATCCTGACGACCCCCTTCTGCCCCTATGGGCCGGCGCTGCTCGAGATGACCCGCTCCAAGGCGGAAGAGGCGGCCGGCCTACCGGCGCGGATCGAGCTCGGAATGGATATGTGGGACCCCAGTCTGATGGAGGAAGGCGCCGGCGCTGCCTGGGGGCTGTACTAGGGGAGACTCACAATGTGACGGGTCTATGGGGGCGAAGCGTGCTTCGCCCCTACACCACTTGTTTCGCATGAACCAAGACGGCCGGGCGAAGCGCCCGGCCGTTGCCAATCTTCGACCGCTAGATTTCAGACCTTCTTGGGAGACTTGGCCCGTCGTTGGCGGCCGGCGAGAATCCCCACAAACGCCAGGCCGAGCAGCATCAGGCGCAGCGCCAGTCCCAGCCACATCGCCAGCGCCAGCCCCGTGCCGATCACGGCCACGATGGCGATCCAGCCGCGCGTCGGCCGCGCCCCGCGCAGCTCGATCAGCCGGGCGCGCAGGCGCGTGACGAAGCGCTCGCCGGGTTCCACCGGGACGAGCACTCGGCCCAACCAGGCCTCCAGCTCTGAAGGCTCCATCTTCCGCGTTCCGTATCCGATGCTCATAACAAACCCTGCGGGTCCGCCAACCCGGAACTCTCTCCACGGTCATCCCAACCGGCGTGGGCCCGATCGTCGGCGCCGGCCAGTTCATCCCGCAACGTATTCAGCGTCCGGTGGTACAGGCTCTTGATGGCGCCTTCCGTCCGCCCCATGATGACACCGATCTCGGCGTTCGACAGCCTTTCTACGAACTTAAGGATCAGTAGTTCCTGTCGATCCCCCGGCAAACGCCGGACCGCCTCGATCAGCATCCGCTGCTCTTCCGAGGCCACCGCCACCGCCTCCGGATGCGGCCCCGCCCCGGAGGGCAGCAGATTGTCTTCCAAGGGCACCGTCGGCCGGCGGCTTCGGTCGCGGTGCCAGTTGGCCACGAGATTGTGGGCGATCCGGTACAGCCAGGCCGAAAACGGAACGCCCTTGTCTTCGAACTTCCCCACGTGCCGCAGGGCCCGCTGGAAGACCCGCGCCGTCAGGTCCTCGGCATCGTGGTGATTGCCGGTCCGATAGAAGATGTAGTTGTAAATGCGGCGGACATGGCGCTCGTAGAGAACCCCGAAGGCGTCCGCGTCCGACCCGGCGCGCGCGACCAGGCTGAGCTCTTCGCCGTGATCGGCCGGACGAACCGGTCGGTCGCGGCGAGGCCTTTCAGCCATACACAACACCTTCGACGGGATTGGGTTCTTGGCGCATCGGGAAAAAGAAGCCAAGCCATGCTACCACCGCCGCGCGAGGCGCGCCGCCCGCGCCGCAGGCCGAATTAGCACGTTTGGTCTAGTCCAGTGCTATAATCCGCGCCGCCCATGAAGTCCATCGTCTCCATCGATCTCGAAACGACCGGCCTGGATCCGGCGCAGGACGCGGTCATCGAGATCGGGGCGGTGCGGTTTCGAGGTCCTCGGGTGGAGGCCGAGTGGTCGACCCTGGTCAATCCAGGTCGTCCGCTGCCACCCTACATCACCCAGCTCACCGGAATCAGTGATGCCATGCTGGCCGGGGCGCCGCGCCTGTCGCGCGTCCTGCCGGAGCTGATCGACTTCGTTGGTGATCTGCCTTTGCTCGGTCACAACCTGGCCTTCGACCTGCGCTTCCTGGAGCGCCACACTCCGTTCCGCCAGAACCAGGCGCTGGACACGTACGATCTGGCTTCGGTCATCTTGCCGACCGGCCGTTACCGCCTATCGACGCTGGCCCAATCGCTGGGGGTGGTCCCGCGCGCCGCCCATCGCGGCCTGGAGGACGCGCGAACCACCCAGCAGATCTTCGTCCGTCTGCTCGAGCGCGCCGCCGACCTGCCTGCGCAGGTGTTGGGCGAGATCGTCGAGATCGGCGCCAATCTCGATTGGGGCGCGGGTCCGGCTTTCGAGATGGCAGCCGAAATGGCCGGGCTGCCCGAACAGGCGTCTCCGGCGGTCCTGCCCGCGGAGCCAAAGAAGTCGCGCCCCGCCGCCCTCGCCGCGCTCGAACCCCGCGACATTCCCGTCGCCGTCTCTGCCGATGAGGCAGCCGACTTCCTCGAACCGGGGGGCGGCCTGGCCCGCCTTCAGCCCGGCTACGAGCATCGTTCGCAGCAGGTCCGAATGACGCGGGCCGTCGCCGAGGCGCTGTCGACCGGCAAGCACCTGCTGGTGGAAGCCGGTACCGGCACTGGGAAGTCGATGGCCTACTTGATCCCGGCGTTCCTGTGGGCGGCGCGCAACGGCCGGCGGGTGGTCGTTTCCACCAATACCATCAACTTGCAGGACCAACTCATCCACAAGGACATCCCGCGGCTCCAGCAGCTGATGGGCGGCGAACTGCGCGCGGCCGTCCTCAAGGGCCGCAGCAATTACCTGTGTCCGGCGCGTTTCGAGGCGCTGCGACGGCTGCGGCCGCGCACGACGGAGGAGATGCGCGTGCTGGCCAAGGTGATGGTCTGGCTCGCCCGCGGCGGCACCGGGGAACGCATCGATCTCAGCCTGGGGGGCCCGGGGGAGATGATGGCCTGGAACCGCATCTCGGCCGAGAGCGAAGAATGCAGCCTGGATGCCTGCCTCGAGCGCACCGGAGGAGCGTGCGCCTTTTACGCCGCCCGCACGCAGGCCGAGGCGTCGCACGTTCTGATCGTCAATCACGCCCTGCTGATGGCCGACATTCAGTCCGGCAATCGCGTTCTGCCCGAGTTTCGGCACCTGATCATCGACGAAGGTCATCATCTCGAGGCCGCCACCACCTCCGGGATGTCGGTCCGCGTCTACGAGGGCGATCTGGCGCGGACGTTGCGCGACCTGGTCGGTGCTCCCAATGCGCTGCTCCCGGAAGCGTCGGCCCTCGCCCGCCGCTCGATGGGCGCCGCCGAGGCGCGTCGACTGGCGAAATCGACCCAGGCGCTCGAGGCACTGTGCCGCGAGTCGTCGCAAGCGTGGAGCGCGGTCTTCATCCACCTGGCCGAGTTCCTGGCCGGACTGCACGGCGAAGAGGCGGCCACCAACTACAACCTGCAGATCCGCATCGTCCCGGCGCTGCGCACGCTGCCAGCCTGGTCGGCGGTCGAGGTCGCCTGGGACGAGACGCGCCCGCTTCTGACGGGCATCGCCGACGGCCTGGCGGATCTGGCCGACACCCTGGCTGGTTTCGGCGACGGCGGATCGACTTCGGCTGTGGACGTCGCCGGCGCGCTGCGGACGTCGCTGCGGTCCTTGCGCGAGACGACCGAGCTCTTCGAGCGCTTCGTTTTCAAGCCCGACTCCGGCACGATCTACTGGGCCGACCTCCATTCCGACCGGCGCCGCGTTTCGGTCCATGCCGCCCCGCTGGCGATCGGACCTCTGGTCGAACGCCACTTGTGGAACGAGAAAGACTCGATCGTCCTGACCTCGGCCACCCTCACGACGGCCGGGGAATTCGACTACCTCAAGGCGCGGCTGCATGCTCAGAGCGCCGACGAGGTCGCCCTGGGTTCGCCTTTCGACTACGAAACGTCGACCCTGCTCTACCTGGTCAACGACATCCCCGAGCCGGCCGACCGGCTGGCTTACCAGCAGGGAGTCGAGCGCGGGCTGATTGGCATAGCGCGCGCCACGCATGGTCGGATGCTGGTGCTCTTCACTTCCAACGACCAGTTGCGCCGCACCGCCCGCGCCATGAGCGACCCCTTGGCCCAGATCGGCATCACTCTCTACGAGCAAGACGAAGGCGTTTCGCGCCACGCGCTGCTCGAGTCGTTTCGGGCGGACCCGCAGGCCGTCCTGCTCGGCACGCGTTCCTTCTGGGAGGGCGTCGACGTCCCCGGCGAGGCCCTGTCGGTGGTGGTCATGGTCCGCCTGCCCTTCGACGTCCCGACGGATCCGATCGTCTCGGCCCGGGCGGAGACGTACGACTCGCCGTTCGATCAGTATTCGCTGCCCGAGGCGATCCTCCGCTTCCGCCAGGGGTTCGGCCGCCTGATCCGCACCAAGAGCGATCGCGGCGCGGTGGTGATCCTCGACCGCCGCATTCTGACCAAACGCTACGGCCCGCTCTTCCTCAAATCGCTGCCGACCTGCACCCAGCGGCAGGGTCCCCTGCGCGAGGCGCCGCGCGATGTCGCGCGCTGGCTGGGAGTCTGACGAATCGCGGAAAGAAGGGGCCGTTTTCGGCCCCCTCCCCTTCCCCTCCCCCGGCAAGTAAGTGCATGGAGACTGAGGGAAGTGGCCGGGGGAGGGGTAAGGTTTTCAAGGAGGCGGGGGGCCTTCGGCCCCCCGCCTCCTTGAGTATCTCCACCCCCTCTCCGCACGGATCCCTCGTAGCGAGGGCACCTTCGCCGCGGAGAGGGGGTAGGGGGTGAGGCCGAAGGCTTCGCCGCGCCAAGGCTTTCGGTCCGGCGTGGAACGGGCGCGCCCCGCGGCGTTATAATCCGAGCCCATCTCTCCGTCAGGATGAAACCGCGGTGATCGACGTCAACGACTTGCGCAAGGGCGTGACCTTCGAGCTCGATGGGA
>CAZMVJ010000167.1:0-5891 GCA_964569445.1 uncultured Anaerolineaceae bacterium
GCCAGCCAGGAGAGCTTGTCGATGCCGGCCTCGCTGGCGGTCAGGATCTCCAGGTCGCCGAAGTTGAACAGGCGGCCGAAGAAGGACTGCACCATCTTGACGTCGTTGACTTTCTCCAGCGACGAGTCGGTCACCCGCTTGTTGAATGTGCCCGACACCTGGATGACCCGGCGGCTGGTGATGACGTACTGCCGGTTCCACCAGATCAGGACATCCCGGATCAGGGTGATCACGGGGATGATCAGCAAGATGTAGAGCAGCGCCGCCACCGGGAAGAAGGCGACGGTGGCAAACGTCGCCACGATACCGATCACGAGGATCAGAACGATCTCGAGAAGGATCCACCGCAGGAGCACGAACCAGTGCTGGCGGGCGACGACTTCGATCTTCTCGTTGTGGGCCAGCAGGCTTTCCAGGTACGACTTGGCCATGGGGCAACCTCCGACGGGATCGGCGGCGCTGCCGCGCCACCCTGCCCGCAATTATGGCACGGGTCCGGCCGGGGCCGGGGGCCGAACCTGGGCCCCGCCGGGGGCGAGGAGGGAATAGAATGGAAGGGCCATCCTAAGGAGACTGACCATGAACATCGGCGCGGCGCTGCGTTTCACCACGGAAGACAAGAAGTGGATCGAGAAAATCGCCATTGCGGCGGTGCTGATCTTCACCGTCATCGGCTGGCTGGCCGTCGTCGGCTGGATGCTCGAGCTCCTGCGACGCGTCGTGCGCGGCGATGCCGAGCTGCTGCCGCCGTGGACGAACCTGGGCAAGTACTTCGTCGATGGGCTGAAGGTATGTGTGATCGGGTTCATCTGGACGCTTCCGATCATCGTCTTGAGCGCCTGCCTGAGCGGGCTGACGGGGGTCCTCTCCGGCCTCCAAGGGGACAACAGTGGAGGCGGGTTCGGCGTCTTCTTGAACATCTGCCTGGCCTTCATCACGCTCCCTTATGCTCTGGTGGTGTCGTTCCTGGTTCCTCCGATGCTGGGCATCTACGCCATGCAGGGCAAGTTCGCCGAAGCGGTCAATCCGGCGAAGGCCTGGCGCCTGGCGCGAGCCAACCTCAACGGTTTCCTGACGGCCTGGTTGGTGTCCGGGATCGTCGGCGTGGCGGGGTCCCTGATCGGGACTATCTTGTGTGTGATCGGGATCTACCCATTGGGGGCCTATGCCAGCGCCGTCGGCGCGCACCTCTACGGACAGGCTTACCGCGAGGGGATGGCGTCGCTTCCGGCTGCCTGACAGCGATTCACTGACCTGGAATCACAGCGGAGTGTCCTGAGCGTAGTCGAAGGGCACTCCGCTGTCGCGCCTGGCGAGGCTTCGCCTTAGCCCGACGACCAGATGACCTTCCCCATCGGGCTTACATCGTAGCCGGGGAGGGCGGCTACGGCTCTTCGGAACTCGCCGTCCGCAAGGAGCTCGAGCAGCGGGCGGAGAATCTGGGAGCTGTAATACTCGTTGGGGATGACGAGGTCGTACCGTTCGTGGAAGAGAGGGACGAAGCCGAGGTCGAGGGCGGCCGCCGCCGCGCGAATGCCCAGCCCGGCGTCGGCCCGGCCCGAGGCGACGGCGGCGGCGACGCTGAGGTGCGTGTACTCCTCGCGGTCGTAGCCGTCGATCGACGACGCCGGGATGCCCAGGCGCCCCAGGTGATAGTCCAGCAGGATGCGCGTCCCGGAACCCCGCTGCCGATTGACGAAGACGGACTTTCCCCCGGCGAGCTGCTCCAGACGGTCCAGGTGAAGCGGATTGCCGGCGGCGGTGATCAGACCTTGCTCGCGCCCGACGAGGGCCACGACCGTGGTCGGGATCTGCGAGAGGTAGCGCTGCACGTAGCTGACGTTGAATTCGCCGGTCTCCGGGTCGAGCAGATGAGAGCCGGAAAAATGAGCCTCGCCACGCGCCAGCGCCACCAACCCGCCCTGGCTGCCGAGGTTGCCGGACGCCAGCCGCAGCCCGCGCTGGCTGAGGAACTGCGCCATGAGGTCGAGGGTCAGATCGTGCGAGCCGAGCGTCACCAGCGTGCGTTCGATCTCGCTCGCCGGACGATACAGGCGGACCGACACTCGCTCGCCGGCCTCCAGCCCCTGCACCCCTGGTGGGATGAACACCAGACCGTCCGCCCGCACCAGCGATGAGATGACGCCGGCGCCGCGCGACAGCGGCGCGGCGACGATGCGCTCGCCGACGCGGCCGACCGTGACGCGCAGCATTTCCAGATCGCCGGCGGACGAGTGGACCTTGCGGGTCAGCAACGCTTCGACGGTCTCGGGCTGGGTCGCCGGCAAACCCGTCCAGCGACGCAGGAGCGGTTCGACCAGGATCTCCCCGGTCAGCGCCGCCGAAACCGGGTAGCCGGGCACGCCGATGATCGGCGTCCGCCGCGCAGGCCCGCCCTCGCCGGGCGGATCGATCATCCCGATGACCACCGGATGACCCGGCCGGACGGCGATGCCGTGCACCAGAATTTCGCCCAACGATCCGATGACGCGGGCGGTGTAGTCCTCCGAACCGGCGGACGAGCCGGCATTGAGAAGCACCAGGTCGTAGTCGGCAACGGACGCCGCCGCGGCGCGCAGGCGGTCGAAGTCGTCCGGGACGATCGCCAATCGCCGCGGTTCTCCGCCCCAGGCCTCGACCTGAGCCGCCAGCATGATCGTGTTGAACTCCGGAATGCGCCCGGGCTCGGCGACTTGGTCGGCCGGCACCAGCTCTGTCCCGGTGGGGATGATGGCGACCCGCGGGCGACGCCAAACGAGGAGATGCGCGTAGCCGGCGGCTGCCAGAGCCCCGAGGTCGGCGGGCCGCAATGGGTGACCGGAGGGGACGACCAGCTCCGTGGCAACGATGTCCTCTCCGAGAGGACGGACGTGGCTCCACGGAGGCACCGGCGTCCGCAATCGAATGGCATTCCCTTGTGGAGACTCAAGGGGCTCGACATTCTCGATCGGGACGACGGCGTCCGCCCATCCGGGCAGGGCGTCGCCGGTATCGACGTAGGCCGCCTCCTCGCCCAGCCGCAAATCGATCGGAGTGCGCTCGCTGGCGCGGTCGGTTTGCCGGCCGCGCACGGCGTATCCGTCCATGGCCGAGGCGTGATAGTGAGGGACTGAGCGCCGGGCCCACATCGGCTCGGCCGTGACGCGGCCCAGCCCGCGGTCCACCGAGATCGATTCCGACTCGAGCGGCTGCCAACGACCTTCCCTTTCGAGGGCCTCGACAAGCCGGCGCCAGGCCTCGTCCAGCGGGATGTCGGAGAGGTACATTCCGGCGTTGGGCGCGGCTTCGCTAGTCAAAAGGGATCACATCGACTCGGCTGCCCTCAGGCAGGCCGGTCGTATCGGCCGGGATGCGGATCAGACCGTCCGCCCGCACCAGGGTGAAGATCAAATTGGACTTGCCGAAAACAGGATCGGCGATCCAACCCTCGGGTGAGCCTTCCAGGCGGGCCGGGATGTAGTCTTCTCGACCTGCCTCCGATGGGACGTTCACCGCCAGACGGGCGGGCACCGCCGCCGTGATCGTCGGCCGGTTGTCGCCGCCGAGGCGCCGCAGCATCGGAGTCACCAGCAGCCCGGCCACCACCAGGGCGCTCACCGGATTTCCCGGCAGCCCGATCACCGGGACCCCATCCACCATGCCCAAGATCGCCGGCTTGCCGGGCTTGATCGACAGCCCGTGGACGAGGACCCCCGGTGCTCCGAGGCGCCGGACGACTTCAGCGGTGTTGTCGCGTGCGCTGGCGGAGGAACCGGCGGTGATGATGATCAGGTCCGACGAGGCCTTCGCTCGCTGCGCCGCCTGAAACAACGTTTCGGGATCATCCGGCACGATCCCGAATGGAACCGGCTGTCCGCCGCTGCGCAGCACCAGGGCGGCCAGCGTGTGGCTGTTGACGTCGCGCACCTGTCCCGGTTGAGGCTCGGCCTCGGCCGGGACGACTTCGTCGCCAGTCGAGAGAATGGCGACGCGCGGGCGGCGAAAGACGGATACGCGCGTTCGGCCGAGAGCCATCAGCCCGCCGATCTCCTGCACCCGCAGCCGCTGGCCGATCTCCAGGACCCTCTCCCCCTGCTGGATGTCCTCGCCGAGGCGGATAACGTTCTTGCCGATGCCCAGGGCGCTGAGGACCTCGATCTCGCCGCCGGGGACGGTCTGGGTGTCCTCGAGCATGACGACGGCGCTGGCCCCTTCCGGAATTGCGCCTCCGGTGTGGACCAAAGCCGCCTCGCCGACATGAATCTGGATATCGGAGATTCGGCCCATCGGCACTTCGCCGACCAGCCGCAAATAGGAAGGGGCGCTCGGTCCGGCGCCAAAGGTATCCTCGGCGCGGACGGCGTAGCCGTCGACGGTTGAGCGGGCGAACGGTGGGAGGGGGTGTGGCGCGATGACGTCTTCTGCCAGGACGCGCCCGAGCGAGCCGGGCGTGTCCTGGCTCTCGACCTCGCCGCGCCGGCTTTCGGGAAGAGCCTTCAACCAGCGGGCGAGGGCTTCAGCGGGCGAGACGAGGCGCAGGAATTCCGGCATGCTAGTGTCCCGTTCCGGAGATATGCGGACTCACCTTGTCTGCCATGCTTCACTCCCGGTCATCGCGCCTGGTCCCTGGCCGGACCCGCGCCGCTCCGATTCCTTGAAATGACACCCCGCCTCTGGCCAACTCTATCGAAGAACCGTGGCAATCTTAATGCAACCTTACGGAACGGGACGCTAGCTCGTGGCGAAGCCGGCGAACGTGAGGTAGGCCGCCAGGGAATACAAGGCCACGGCGCCGCCGGTGAGCAGAATCCAGTTGGGCTTGGCCCCGCGCCGGACGCGTCCCATCTGCCATGCTTGCGCCGCCGCCAGCGGCAGCACGATCAGCAGACCGACGGAGACATGCGCCGGCATACCGAGCATCACGCCCGCCAGCAGGACGACGACGGCGCCGATGATGGCGGCATCGTGCAGTCGCATCCCGTTTTCCCACCCCAGGCGGACCATGAGCGTGCGCTTGCCCGACTGGAGATCGGTCCCATAATCCGGAACCTCGAAGGCCATGATCATGGCGAAGTTGAGCAGCACTAACGGCGCCGTCGCCAGGAAAAGCATGCGATGCATCGTGCCGGTCTGCAGCGTGTAGGCCAGCGTCGGGACCATGGCCGAGACGATCAGGGCGGCGATGAACTCACCGTAGCCGGACGACACCAATCGCAAGGGCGGGGCGCTGTAGAAGAGGGAGGCCGGCAGCATCAGGGCGATGACGGCCCAGGCCAGGATCGACGTCTCGCCGCGGATCAACAGGGCGGTGAGAAGCAGCGCGATGAAGGCCACGGCGATGACGGCGGCCTGGAGGGCGGTCAAACGCGACAACCGGTCCTTCCCGACAACCCCGCTGCCTCCGTTGAACGGTGTCCGGTTGGGGTTGGCGGCGTCCGCATTGGCGTCGAAGTACTCGTTGAGGTAGTGGACCGTCAACTGCAGGGCCATAACGAAAGCCAGACCTTCTGCCGCCAGCGGGACATTGACCGACTCCCCGAGGTAATGTGCCATCGCCAGCCCCAGGGCGTAGAGCAGCGCCGCGCCCACGAGGAACCACGGGCGCGAAAGGAGCAGGAACAGCCGGACCTGGCGCCAGCTTGGCATCAGGCGTTCTCCGGCAGCGAGGGATCTTCGCGTTCGGAGTGCGACATGATCCGCAGCAGAGACGCCTTTGGATCAGGTCTCACTTCAAGCTGGACGCCGAAGGGCACGAGGAGCCTCGCTGGAGAGTCCATTCGAACGGCCTGATTCACACCGAGTGTCGGAGAGGTCGGGCGCATGTCCTCGAGCAGAAACTCGGCCGCGCCGTCCAGCAGCGCCCAGATTTCATCTGCCTTTTCGCGCAAGACTCGAAACCCCTCTCCCGCCCC
>CAZMVJ010000168.1:0-5879 GCA_964569445.1 uncultured Anaerolineaceae bacterium
ACCTCGTCGATGATCCCGGTGATCGCCAGATCGGCCGGGACGAAGACAACCGGCAAGGCCTGCGCCGCCTCCCGGCTGCCGACGACGAAGACCAACTCGCCCGGCCCGGCCTGGGCCGTGGCGTCGGCGGCGATCTGCGGCTCCCCTTTCGGTTGGCGCTGCTCGTCGAGCAGCTGAACGACGAGGAACTTGACGCCCTCCAGCCCCTCGGCCTTTTGGGTGGCGACGACCGTCCCGATCACACGGGCGAATTTCATTTCGACTCCGTGACCCGCTGGCGGAAGCGCGTCGAATCCGAGACGTTTGCCCACATCTCGGCGTGGAGCTGCGGGATGACGACCTGTCGCACCAGGTGCTCCGGTCGGCGCAGTACACCGACGCCGATGGCAACCGCCGCCTCGACATCCGCCACCAGGCCCGAATACAACACGATGCCTTTCCCCCCGAGCCCGTCGCCCAGCCGGATCTCGACCAGGTGGACCTCGGCGCCCTTGACGCCGGCGTCGGCCGCCAGGATCGTCGAGGCGACGCTGGTCGTCTCGATGACGCCCAGCGCGTCGATCGGCTGCGGGCGACGTGACCCCGTTACCGCTTCGACGACTTCCGGATGGACGACCGGCAGGTAGACGTAATCGATGACCGCCTCGCCCCCCAACTGCCGCCCCGCCGCGAGCGACTCCTCCACGTCACCAACTTCGCCCCCGAAGAGCACGAGGAACTTGCCGGGCTGGATCGTCCCGACCTTGAGGACCCGGATCTGCGCCTTCTTGACGACGGCGTCGGCGGCCTGCAGCCCGGCGGCGATGCTGCTGTACTCGATGAGGGCCAACGCCGGCTCGATCATATTCCTCCCCTGGGCCGTCCAACCCACCCCCACCCCCTGCCCCCTCCCCCTGTAATGGGTGCTGTGACCTTCGATGCGCCGCCCAGGGGGAGGGGGTGGGGTTCAAGGGGATGGGGGCTCCGCCCCCACCCCCGGTTGATGCCCTCCCCCGAATTCCCGGAGGCAGATAGGCCCGTTGTGCCTTGCTCGCAGGGGAGCAGAGGGTCTGGGAGATGGGGGGACCGAAGCTCCCCCCATCTCCCCAGGACCTCTTGTCCCCCCTCTCCGCCAAAGGGAGATCCCCCGTCTGTCAAGTGTGTAGCGGAGAGGGGGGTCAGGGGGGTGAGGTCCGGGCGTGGCCCGGCCAAGATATCGGCGAAGATGAGACTGCTTCTCATGGTTGGTCGCCGCGACAAAGCCATCGGCCCTCTAAACAATGCGGAACGCATCCTTGAGCGTGCAGCGGCGGAGGCGACTGAAGCTCACGGGGTTCGTCAGTCCTTCCCCGGTCGGGCTGGCGATGGTGTACGAGCAGAACCCTTCCCCGCCGTACCCCAATCCGGCCAGCGACGGCCCGTTCTTGACGAAGATGCTGCAGTCCATCACCCGCGCCATGCGGCTGAGGTGATCCAGATTCTTGGAGTGCATCACCGCCGTGTGACGGAAGCCGTGTTCGACCTTCTTGGCCAGATCGATGCCCTCGTCGGCATCGCGGACGCGCACCAGAGGGAAGACCGGCATCATCTGCTCTGAGAGCACCAAGGGGTGGTCGGCTTCGACCTCCGCCAGCACCAGTCGAACCTCGTCCCCGACTTCGATCCCGATCTCGCGCAGGATGACATTGGCATTCTTGCCGATGAAGGCTTTGTTCATCGTCCCGTGCTGCCCGCGCGGCGGGGCTTCGGCGAAGATCACCTTCATCAGCCGTTCGAGCTGCGCCCCGTCGATGGCGTAGGCGCCGTGCAGCCCCATCTGCCGCTTCAACTCGTCGGCGATGGAGGCCACGGCGAAGAGCTCCTTCTCGTCGGTGCAAGTGATGTTGTTGTCGAAGGAGGCGCCAAAGACGACGTCGCGCCCGGCCTGCTCCAGGTCGGCCGTCTCATCGACGACCACCGGCGGATTACCCGGCCCGGCGCAGATGGCGCGCTTGCCGCTCTTCATCGCTTCCCGCACGACCCCGATGCCGCCGGTGACGGTCAGCAGCCGAACGTCGTTGTGGCGCATGATCTCCTGCGCCGTCTCGATCGTCGGATCGGCCAGCCCTACGACCAGATTGGCCGGGCCCCCCGCCTCGACGATGGCGTCGTGAAGGACCTGGGCGGTCAAATTACTGCAGCGTTTGGCCCCGGGATGCGCGTTGAAGACGACGGCGTTGCCGGCTGAGACCATGGCAATGGCATTGCAGATGACCGTCGCCGTTGGATTGGTGCTGGGGACGATCGCCCCGATCACGCCGTAGGGCGCGTACTCCACCAGAGTCATGCCGCCGTCGCCGGTCCAGGCCGTCGGCGCAAGCATCTCCGTGCCGGCGGTCTTGTTGGCGTTGAGCAGGTTCTTCTGGATCTTGTCTTCGTAGCGGCCCATCCCGGTTTCCTGGACCGCTTCGAGCGCTAGCACCTGGGCATGCTCGCGACCCGCCCGGCGCATGTGGGAGACCATTTGCTCGCGGATCCCGAGGGGCATCTCCCTAAGCTGCACGAACGCCTGGCGCGCGGCGGCCACGGCTTGGTCGACCGTGGCGTACAAGTTATCGGCATGCCTCAGGACGGGCGTGGTCGGCGGTGCGCTGACCGCCGCTGCCTCGGGCGGAGTGCCGTGCCGGACGCGCTCACCCTGGCGCAGCTCGCTCATCACCTGCGCTACGATGGCGTCGATGCGGGCGTCGTCCAGGGGCTGCGGCCGCGCCCGGTCGGGGGCAGACGGGAGCTTGGCGACCATCAGCCCGCCTTCGCCTTGTCGTACTTGATCTCGCCGTCGACCTCGAGCTGGTCGACGATCGCCATGATCACCCCGTCGCACGGGCGTTGATCGGTCACGCGCGTCATGCGCGCCGAGCTGCCGGTGGCATACAGCACGACCTCCCCCAGGCCGGCGCCGACGGCGTCGGCCGCCACGCGATAGCCGCGCGTCTCGGAGGCGTCAATGTCGAGCTGGCGCAGGACGAGGAACTTGATCCCCTCCAGGCTCGGCTCCTTGCGCGTGGCCACCAAGGTACCGACGACTTTTCCCAGGAGCATCCAGGCTCTCCTTTCCGCGTGTGCTCGTCCTTCAGCCCCGCCCTCTGGCCTCCCTGAGCGGAGCTCGTCCTTCGGCAGAGCCGAAGGACGAGCGAAGTCGAAGGGTTAGCCGGATTGGCGGCCGAGCGGCAGCGTGCGGTCGACGTTCGAGTGCGGCCGCGGGATGACGTGGATCGCCACCACTTCGCCGATTTTCTCGGCGCCTCGGGCGCCGGCTTCGACGGCGGCCTTGACCGCGGCGACGTCGCCGCGCACGACAGCCGTGACGAAACCGCCGCCGGTCTTCTCGTAGGCCACCAGCTCGACCTTGGCCGCCTTGACCATGGCATCGGCGGCTTCGACCATGGCCGCGTAGCTCTTGGTCTCAATCATCCCCAGCGCTTCGGTGCTGCCCATTCCCTGATCCGACATGACATCCTCCTGTTGGCCCGCCCCGGCGGCCTTGCGTGGCTGCGGTGCGGCTCGTGTGGGTTGTCGCTTCATCGTCGTTCCTGCTCGGCGAGCTACGCCCGCCGTCCGGTCTCGACTTCGCGGCCGGTGATCGACTCGATGGCGCCGACGGCGGCGCCATAGCCGGCCATGATGTCGCGCTCCTCACCCCCCAGGTAAACGCGCCCGAAACTGCCGAAGGCGCGCACCTCGAGAATGTTGATGTGGGCCGCCTTTTCGGCTTCGTTGGCGGCCAGGGCGGCGTAGCCGGCGGGCTCGACCTCCAGCACGTACAGGGTCTGCCCGGCCAGCAGCATGTGCCCGTGGCGCAGACGGTTGATCAGCTGCACCTGGTGGGCATCGATATGGCGGATGATCTGGCTCGAGACGACTTTCGGCTTGAGCCGATCCGACTCCTGCAGCTCGAGCGCGTCCAGAATCGCCTGACCGGCGGCGCGTACCTCGGCCTGGTCCTCGTGATGGACCTCCAGCAGGCCGAAGAGCCGCTCGACGATCTGCATCCCGGGCCGCACGCGGGTCGACTTGAGGGCGATGTCGGTGATGCGATTGATCTCGATGCCCGGCGAAATCTCGACCCACAGCGAGGCGTCGTTCGGCAGCGGCAGGAACCCCTGCGCCACCGTGCCGAGGAAACCGGCATGCTGCAACTGCAGGCTGTCCAGAAAGACGTATGTCCGAAGATCGACCGTCATCGTGCCTCCTTGGGCGGCGCGGGCTGTTCGTCGACCCCCACCCCTGCCCCTCCCCCTGGTCCGTCTTGGTTTCTCCCCCGGAATAGAGAGCCAGGGGGAGGGGAGGGTTTTTCAGGGGGGAAGGGGGAAGCAAGGCTTCCCCCTTCCCCCCTGAAACCTACTTCCCCCCTCTCCGCAGCTCCCCCACAGCCTCGGAGGTTTCTCGAGGCGGAGAGGGGGGCAAGGGGGGTGAGGGCAACGCCAATACCCGCATCCGCGGAATCCACCTTTGTTGGAGAGCGACGCGCCATCTGCATGCTATGACCCCGCCTCTTGCATGATCTTGACGCTGGCGCTGGCGCCCAGGCGGGAGGCGCCGGCGGCGATCATCTCCTGCGCGTCGGCCAGAGTGCGAATCCCCCCGGCCGCCTTGACCCCGATCGTCGGGCCGACGACGCGCCGCATCAGGGCGACATCGGCCGCCGTCGCTCCGCCGGGACCGAACCCGGTCGAGGTCTTGACGTAATCGGCGCCGGCGACCTTGGCCAGCTGACAGGCGATGACTTTCTCCTCGTCGGTCAGCAAGGCCGCTTCGAGGATGACCTTGAGCAGGGCGTTGCCGGCGCGGCAGGCGCGGGCGACCGAGGCGATGTCGCGCTCGGCCAGCTCGTAGTCGCGGCTCTTGACGGCGCCGACGTTGATCACCATATCGATTTCGGTGGCGCCGTCGCGAATCGCCTGCTGGGCCTCGTAAACTTTGACCTCGGTCGGCGTGGCCCCCAGCGGGAATCCGACGACAGTGCACACCACGACCGGGCTCCCCTTCAAGAGCTCGGCGCAAAGTCGCACGTAGCTCGGGTTGACGCAGACGGAAGCGAAGCTGAACTTGCGCGCCTCGAAACACAGCTGGGCGATCTGGTCCTGGGTGGCGTCCGGCTTGAGCAGGGTGTGGTCGATCATGTGGCCAAGCTGGCCGTCGGTCGGCGCCACGCCCAGGGTCGTCCCGATGCGGTCGGCGCCGGCGTGGACTACCGGCCGCAGGTGTTCGGCGAAATTGTGGGGCGACAGGGCCGGGGCCGGGTTGGGCGGCGCCGTCGAATCCTCTTCGAGCAGCACCAGCACGTTGCGGGTGATCTGCTCGATGAGGCGGTCGAGGGTGGCGTCGTCGAGGGTTCGCATCGAATCGTGTTCCGTCAGCTCCGCCGAAGGTAACGGCGTTCGATCTCGAGGATCTTGCCCACCCGGCGGGCGTGCCGGCCGCCGGCGAAACGCGTTTCGAGCCAGGCGCGCACGATTTGTCGCGCCAGGGCCGTCCCGATCTGCCCGGCGCCCAGGGTCAGCACGTTGGCGTCGTTGTGTTCGCGGCTGTTGACCGCCGTCGCCAGGTCGTAGCACAGGGCCGCCCTCACGCCGGGCACCTTGTTGGCCGCCACGCTCGATCCAATCCCGGCCCCATCGATCAGGATGCCGCGCTCCGCGCGCCGACCGGCGACAAGCTCGCCGACGGCCAGGGCGAAATCCGGATAGTCGACGGGTTCCGTTCCGGAGGCGCCGCAATCGACGACGGCGTAGCCCAGCTCCGCCAGGTAGGCCTTGAGATCTTCCTTGAGGGTGAAACCGGCGTGATCGGAACCGAGGGCGATTGGACCGCGGGCCCTTCGACTTCGCTCGCTGGCGCTCGCTTCGCTCAGGGCAAGC
>CAZMVJ010000169.1:0-5818 GCA_964569445.1 uncultured Anaerolineaceae bacterium
CCCCTACCCCCCAGAAATACCCTCCCCTCCCCCTGCACGAAAGCTGGGGATGCGAGCCCACGCGGGCGCAGGGGGAGGCCCTCCGCTCCGCTACGGGCTGCTCCGCGAGGGTCAGGGGAGGGGGTTGGATGGCGGTCGCCGTTTTTCCGCACCCTGCTAGGGCTGCGACCAGGCCGGGCCGTCGCCGGCCGAACGGTCCTGGGCCGGCCGAATCAACCCGGGGAGCTCGGTCAGGGCCCGCCCCAGGCGTGTCCCGTGCCAGGTAAGCAAGCTCCCATCGACCGTCTGGATGCGTCCATGGTCGGCGGCCGGCGTTCCCCGCAGCGTCTCGGCCATCCGCAGAACGTCGGTATCGTCGAAGGCATACGGCTCGCTGGGAAGCAGGATCAGCTCCGGTGCTCGCTCGAGCACTTCCTGGCGCGTCACACGCGGGTAGCGCGTGTCCCGCCCCGGCTGCTCCTCCGACGGCGCCCCCTCGATATCGGCCGCCAGGGGATAGCGGCGATCACGATCGGCGAAGATGTTGCCGGCCCCGCAGATCGCCAGCAAGTCGTGGACGTACGTCCCGCGGTTGATCGTCATCCACCAGTGCCCGGCGCTGCCTGCCTCCCCCTCCCAGATCGGCACGAACGTCGGGACGGCCGCTTCCGCCGCCGCGGCGCGGGCCGTCCAGGCCATCGTCAATTCGAGAGTCTGCACTTTGGCCTGCGCCTCCGTCAAGCGGAAGACACGCACGACCGCCCACAGGACCTGGATCGCTTCTTCGACCGAACGCGGGAAGGTCACCCAGACCTTGAGGCCGGCGGCCTCCAATGCCTCGACGACTTCGCGCGTATTCTCTTCCTGGTTGGCCAGCACCAACTCCGGCTTGAGGTCGATGACCGCCTGCGGGTCGACCGACTTCGTCCCCCCGACCACCGCCAGACGACTCAGCTCGGTCGCCGGCGGCCGGCAGAACTCGGTCACCCCAACGACCGCCTCGCCCGCCCCCAGGTCGAACAAGCTCTCCGTCATCGACGGGACCAGGCTGACGACCCGCTGCGGCGCCTGGGTAAACGACAAGAGCGAGGTGTGGCCGTTCCCCCCGGTCACTCTTCAGCCCATCCTTTTCCGAGGATGATCTCGGGCGCCGCTGCGCCCCACCGTTCGACCTTCTCGACCGGTCCCAACGCCAGGATCGACCCGGGTTCCAACCGCAGCACCAATCGGCGCTCTTCCTGCTGGATCCAGTCGCGGACCACTTCGCCGTGCGCATCCTCCGGCTGGAGGACGACGACCGACTCGGAAATCCAGTCGAGCGCCGGAAGCAGCCTATCCGGCCGGATCGGCGAAAGGCAGTGCGATCCGAACGCAGCCGCCGCGCCGCCGATGGCCAGAATCAGGCCCCCCTGCTCCATCGCCCGCCGCAGTCGCCGCTGGGTTTCGCCCTGCAGGGCTTCGACCCACAATTCGGGGTCGTCTCCCTCCAACAACAGCAGACCCGACTCTTCCCAGCCCTCGACCTCCAGGTCAGTGTCGAGCTCGAGGTAGCCGGTCTCGACGCCGAGCCACTCCTCCAGGGACTCGAGCAACGCGTTGACCTGATCCGGGTCGCAGTCGGGCGCGGCGATGGCGGCGATCGGGCGCGCCAGATCGAGACGCTCGAGCAGCCGTTCCATCAGATCGGCCGTCTCGCCGCCCAGCTCCGGGTTCGAACCGGCCAGCACCAGCCAGCCTTCCCCGGGGATCCTCCGGAAAACCTGCTCGGGCCCGCTCATCTTAGTGTCCCGTTCCGGATATGGCTTGGCAAAGGCGTTCGAACTTGTCAGGGATCGACCTCGGGAGTGGCATCCCACCCGAAAGGCTCGGCCCCTTAGCACCCCGGACAGATACACTCAGGCGATTTACGGAACGGGACACAGGCGTGAGGTTACCTCAGATGAGCCATTCTGTCAGAGGGGAGCCGAGGACCATCCAGAGTTCGCCTCGCGTGGGCGTGACCGAGTGACCGCACCCCCGGTCACCCCCGCGAATCGCGCCTAGCATCCCGGAGGGGAAGCGGGGGTCCAGGAGTCCTGTAATCCGAAAGGGACCCCCGACTCCTGGATTCCCGCATGCGCGGGAATGACGTGCGCTTTGGGTCACCCTCGCGTATCGCGCTTCGCATCCCGAAGGGGAAGCGGGGGCCAGGAGACTTGTGCTCCGAAGGGGAAGATCAGTCGAAGGGCTCGAGCCGCATGAAATGCTCGAGGTAGCGCGGCGTCTCGGCCGGCGCCTCGGGATCGCGCATGCGCTCGCGGACCCCCAGGGCGACTTCTTCGAAATCGGCGATCTGGGAACGGTGACAGCGCAGGGCTTCCAGCTTGCGCTCGACAAAGTCGGTCACGTCGACCGCCGTGTCCGGGTTCTGGGATCCGGCCAGATAGACCTGGCGGACCTTGTGAGGCTGCAACCCTTCCGCCAGCAACTCGGGAAAGAACAGCGCCGAGCCGGCGGCCGGATAGACGGCATCGATCGTCGCCATCCCGACGGCGCGATGGTCGGCGTGGTTGATGCGGGTGCGGCGTGGGAAGATGGTCGTCGGATCACAGGTGACGAGAATGTCGGGAGAAACCTGGCGGATGACCCGCACGATGTCGCGCCGCAGGTCGAGATCGGGCTCGAGCGTGCCGTCTTCGCGGCGCAGAAAGAGGACCCGCCGGACTCCCAGGACCTCGGCTGCCGCCTGCTGTTCCCCTTCTCGCCTCAGGGCCAGTTCATGAGGGTCGACCCCCTGGCCGTCGGCGCCCTTGTCCCCGCTCGTCACGAGACAGTAGGTGACGTCCAGGCCCTCCGCCGCCCAGCGGGCGACGGTTGCGCCGCAGAAGTACTCGGGATCGTCGGGGTGGGCCAGGACGACCAGCACCCGCGCGCGGCCGTTGCCGCTTGTGGGAGTCATCGCCTTACGCCTCCGGGTTGTCCAATGGAAAACCGCGGGGGCTTCCCGCGGAGATCCCGCAAACAGGATGAGAGCGGGCATTCAGCGGCAATGTCATTCCCGCGAAAGCGGGAATCCAGGCTCTTGAACCGGACCGGATCCCCGCTTCCGCGGCGGGGGGATCCAGGATCATGAGCAGGAGCGGACTGGACCCCCGCTTGCGCGGGGGTGACAACAAGGGCCCTATCATTCCCGCGAAAGCGGGGAAGTCAGGCGCTTGAGCAGGGCCGGACTGGACCCCTGCTTCCCTTCCGGGATCTTCTTCAGGTTGCTCAGCGCGATCACCCCGCGCTGCCTTCAAGAGATTCCAATGAACGGCGCGCGATCACTCGTCCTCGTCCGTCCCGCGATCCTTGCCGCAGGTACACTGCCCGGCTTCGTGGCGTCCGCAGGGCGCCATGGCCTTGGCCTGCAGCGCCTTCAGCTCGTCGTACGGCTGGAGCTCGTGCAGGTAGAACTCGGCGCGCTTGCCGTCATCGAGCGCGACGATCACCGACTGCTTCAGCGCCAGCACTTCCGCCACCCGCCCTTCCCCGGCAGGCGTGATGACGCGCTTGTTGCGCTTGGGCATCGTCTTGCGGGCTTCGACGTACTGCTCGTATTCGTACACCAGGCAGCAGCGCAAGCGGCCGCACATCCCGGTGATCTCCTGCGGGTTGAGCGAGATCCCTTGGGCCTTGGCCATCTTGATCGAGATCGGGCTGAACTCGGTCAGGAATTTCGAGCAGCAGCGTTCCTCCAGCCCGCAGGCGCCCATGCCGCCGAGAATCTTCGCCACGTCGCGCGGGCCGACCTGGCGAAACTCGATCTCGGCCGGTTGGTAGATCTTGTTCATCTCCCGCCGCAGATCGCGCACATCGACCTTCTCTTCGCCTTCGCCGCTGAAGAGGAAGGTCAGCCGCGACCCATCGTAGGAGAACTCGGCCTTGGCGATCTTGACGAGCCGCATCCCCAGTTCGGACGCCTTGGCGCGGCATTCGATCATCGCTTCGAGCTCGCGGCGCTGCCACAGCCGCCGCTCCACCAGCTCCTGCGCCGTGGCCCGGCGCTCGACGGCCTTCCAGGCCCCTTCCGGCGGCGCCGGCGGCTTCTCGACAAACCCGGCCACCTCGCCCAACTCCCGACCGCGACTGGTCGAGACCAGCACCTGGTCGCCGACTTTCAAATCGGGGATGCCGGCGGCCTCGAAATGGTAAAGTTTCCCCAATTCCTGGAAGCGAATGCCGGCGATGCGGGAGGGAGTCACGGTTTCCATGGCCTCACTCGATCAACGACACCGGGATCACGTTCGCCTGCTGGAACGAACGCACGCTGAGCGTCGCCGCCAGCGAACGGGCTAACACCTGAAGAGCTATCCCCACCGCCGATTCGGGGTCGGAAAGGACCACCGGCCGGCCGCCGTCGCTGCCAATGCGGACCCGGGCGTCCATCGGTACGCTCCCCAGGAACGGCACCCCGGCGGCGGCCGCCAGCTTCTCGCCCCCGCCGGTGCCGAAAACGTCCATGCGGCTCCCATCCGGGAGCTCGAGGTAGCTCATGTTCTCGACGACGCCGAGGATCGGGACGTCCATCGTGCGGAACATCTCCAGGCCGCGCCGGGCGTCGTCCAGCGACACCTGCTGCGGCAGGGTTACGATCAGTCCGCCGCTGAGCGGGAGGGACTGCGCCAGGCTGAGCGGTGCGTCGCCTGTTCCCGGCGGCAGGTCGACGATCAGGTAGTCGAGCTCGCCCCAGGCGACGTCGGCGATGAACTGCCGGATGGCCGAGTGCAGCATCGGGCCGCGCCAGATCAACGGCTGGTCGGGCGGGATCAGAAACGCCATCGAGACGACCTTCACGCCGAAGGCCTCGGCCGGGACCATCTTGCCGTCACGCGGCGGGGGCATCGTCTTCAAGCCCATCATCGTCGGCACATTCGGCCCGTAGACGTCGGCGTCCAGCAGACCGACACGCGCCCCGGCTTCGGCCAGCGCCACCGCCAGGTTGACGGCGATCGTCGTCTTGCCGACGCCTCCTTTGCCGGAGGCCACCGCCACGGCGTTGCGGATGGGGGCGGTGATCAGGCCGCGCGTGCGCCCGTCGTTGCGGACGTTGGACGTCGTGCGGACTTCCACCTGCTGCACGCCCGGCACTGCTTCGACTGCCTGACGCGCCTCGCGCACGATCTGTTCGCGCAACGGGCAGGCCGGGGTCGTCAACTCGATGGTGAACCCGACGCGTCCGGCGTCGAGGGTCAGGTCTTTGATCATCCCCAGGCTGACCAGGTCGCGATGCAGCTCAGGTTCCTGTACCCGCGACAGGGCCGCCAGCACCGCCTGATCGTCAGGGGCGGCGCTCATGCTTCTCCCACCTCGCCCAGGACCGTTTGCGGGACGCTGGAGCGGCCCCGGTCGAGCTCCGCAAGATGCAGCTCGATATCCGACAGGGCGCGTTGATAGAGATCGACCAGATCGTCGTCGTCGCCGCGGTGGCGACGGATGACGTGCGTGGCGCAGGCGGTGCAGCCGCGCAGGGCCCGGTACGAATCCGGATGACAGGTCAGGCAGCCCGCCAGGCGGATCAGCAGCAGCCCGAAGGCCAGCTGCGGCTGCTCGCCGTCCGCCGACTCCAGGGCGCCCTCGACCAGGCGGCCCCACTTCTTGCCGCGCAGGTCGCGCAGGCCGGGAGCCACACGCATCGGGAAGAGGATTTCCGTATCGGAGTGGTACACCGGGCCTCAGGCGGACTCCGCCCTGGCTTCTTTCGCGGCTTCCTTGGCGGCTTCTTTGGCGGTCCGGGCGGCCTCCTCCGCCGCGTTGTTGCGCGGGCGGATCGAGGCGTAGTACGACGCCGGCTGGGACAGGCGTTCCTTGTTGAAGATGT
>CAZMVJ010000170.1:0-1360 GCA_964569445.1 uncultured Anaerolineaceae bacterium
TGCGGGTCGGCGCTTGGGCGCCCCAGAAGAGAGAGATGCGCGGCTGGAGGAGCGCTTCCAGGATAGCGCTTCGCATCCCGGAGGGGATTTCGGCGCCGGCGTTCGAGAGGCCAGGGAGATCCGTTGAGGCGGATAGGCTTGAGGGAAGGAAGGGGGAAGGCAGGTTCTCAGGCATGCTGAGCTCGGCCAAGGTCGTGGGAGAACATTTGTTCTATTCATAGCCTAGAACTGGGGTTGACGCAATCACTCGCGGGGTGGAACCTTCTCCCCCCATGGGGGGAAGACTGCTTCTGTTAGCATTGCCCCCCGAAGGTCTGAGCCGGAGGACCGAATCATGCCTATCCACCGCGGATTGAGCCGATGCGCGCTCACACTCGCGCTGCTGACTCTCGGAGCCTGCACCAGCCAGGCACCGCATTCCTCCGCACTTACGCCCTCTGCCGTCCCGACGGAGCTGGGCGTCACCACCGCGCTGCCAACCACTCTTCCACCCCCAGCGACCCCGCTCCCGTGCTTCACCCGCGCCGAGCTGGGAGCGATGAGTCTGCCGGAGATCGCTGCGAAGCCGACGCTCTGCTTCGACTCGGAAGATGGGGTGCAGACCGAGATCTCCCAGGCCGAGGCGGTCGAGGCAATCCGCAGTTTCCTGCAGGATCCGACGCGCCTTGTCCCCTCCGGGATACCAAGCGCGATCGGCTTTCGGGAAGTGACCTACATGGGCAATTCGCCCAGCGGCGTGCTGCGGGTAGCGCGCTTCGAAGACGAACGGGGGGTTTCCTACCTGGTGGCGGTCGTGGCCGGGAAGGTGCTCGAGATGGATCCGGGCGCCAGCCAGCCGCAGGTGTCCGGCCCGACCCTCTCCCAGAAAGAGTTGCAGGCAATCGCCGAGGGACTCATCCGCCGAGAGCTGCCCGCCTTCGATGAGTTGCGTGACCGCCTGGCGTTCGAGGCCGGGGCCAAGGACGAAGGGCTAAACTTCTTTCGCTGGGAGCAGCCGGGCCTGCCTGAGTCCGGCGGCCTGCCGCCGCTGGCTCAGGTGGGGATCACCGACAGCGGCGAGATCTTCTCCTACATCAATACGCTGTACTTCCTCCAGTAGGCAGCGCCGGGGGTGTTGCCGTCGAGCCTCCGGCGGGTACGGCGCCGATGGTCGTGACGGCTGGCCGCCAACGGCGCGCCGCGGGCAACCGCCCTGCGGCAGTTGCCCGCGTGGCTCTGCAGGCGCCGGCCTGCTCCAGACTAGAAGTGGAAGCTGTCCAGGAACCGGTCGTAGACCGTCCAGTCCTCCTTGCCCGTGTGCATGATGGTGATCTCGTACAGCTGCCCGTCATGGACGAAGTAGAAACGATCGTCGCTGTAG
>CAZMVJ010000170.1:1460-5805 GCA_964569445.1 uncultured Anaerolineaceae bacterium
GGTGATCTCGTACAGCTGCCCGTCATGGACGAAGTAGAAACGATCGTCGCTGTAGCTGTAGGCCTGCGGTCCCCGCGCGTCGTCGAAGCGCGTGTGGATGGCGGCTTCGCCGGCGATGGTGCGTGTGCCGAGCACTTTGCCCGGTAGTCGGCTGCGTTCGGCCAGCCAGGCCTGCAGGTCTACGTCCGCAGGTGGATGGTAATCCTCCACGTCCGGGTGGGCGACATTGAACCAGGGCCAGTGATCCTCGCCTTCGAGTGGGCCGACGACGAGGCTGTGTCCCTCGGGGTCGGTAGACTCGAGCGTGCTCCCTGCCGGATAGAAGAAAGAGTACCCGAGGGTCGGGTGGGTGTAGATCTCCCAGCCTTCGGGCGGCGTAGCGGCCGGTTCGGTGACGGACGCCGACGTGGGCACGGCGGCCTGCGTCGCCATCGAGGCGGGCTGGCACTCGTTGCGGAAGAGGGCCCACTCCTCGCACTCGCTCCCGTCGGCGAAGACACAGATCCCGACCTGACCGCCCGAGGCGTCGGTGCGGATCTCGAGTCGTCCGCCTTGCCCCTCGCAGAAGACCGACGCCGGATTGGGCAATCCGGCTTGAGTCGGGACCGGCGAGGGCGGTGAAGCGGGGCCGCAGGCGGTCAAGAAGCTGGCGACGAGGAGTGCAGCGAGCATTGCCTGAAACGTCCTTCTCATGGACAAGCCTCCTTCAGGACAGGATGATGGTCTGCTGAGGCGCTGCTCCGTTGTTGGGTTCCCGGGATTGGCCAGGCCGGCTGTGGATGATGTTCCTGGCGGGGCAACCCAATCGGAGTATGGGCTGCAGCCCTGACGCGGGCATCCCCAAGGTTGGGGAAAATGTGGGGGATTTGCTGCGGGGTGAAGGGGAAGGGGATCGGGAGGTCCTCCGGAGGCGGCTGTCGGTGCGGGGCCGCCAACGCCGCCCCAGACCGCCACTGTCGTCCCCTAGCTCGACGGCGGGCTCGCCCCCGGCGTGACCGATATGACCCTGAGGTTGAGCCCATTCACCCGCGTCAGCAGAGCCGGGAGCGCCGACTGGTCCGGGAGGCGGGCGATTAGCGTCGTCCGATGCGGGTCGGCTTGCGAGGGAACGAGCGTCACCTCGAGGTCACCGAACCATTCCGACCATCGGGCGTCAACGACCCCGTCCACCTCAATGGCGTACTGCACGGGCTGGGCCCCATGGTACGCGGCCGTCATGACGGCGCTCGGCGGGGAAGAAGGGCCGGCATCTTCATGGCGACTCCTGTCTGCCGAACGGCCGGCCAAGTCGGAGCGCGCCCGGACGAACGGCGGGGAAAAACAGGAAAGTGACCTGACGGCTCATGCCTCCACTCTAGGCACAAGACGTGGGCCTGGTCATCCCCAATCTTGGGTAATCCTGCCCGGGATTCCGCGCGCACGAGGGAATGGGACGAGGGAGCCTAGATCAGGCCGAGCTCACGGGCGGCGTCGATGGCCTCCAGCCGGGTGTGGACCCCCAGCTTGCCGTAGATGGCCTTGGTGTGCGACCGGACGGTGCTGGTGGCGACACACAACTCGTCGGCGATGTCGGAGCTTGGGAGCGTGGAGGCCAGCAGGCGCAGGACGTCCAACTCACGCTCACTGAGAGGCGCCTCCATAGCAGAGAGGCCGCGCCCCGGGACACTCGCCATGAGCGGCGGAGCGGCAGCCGCGGCGCGCAGCAACGACTGAGCATAGGCATACGATCGATCGGAGGCCGGCACCCGGACGAGCATGGCGTTCATGGCGGCCCCTTGGTCGAGGAACAGCCGGACGTATCCACGGGGCTCGGCCTGGCGCAGGCATAGCAGCAGTCGCCCAAGCGCCTGGTCGGTTTCCCCAAGAGCCGCTTCGAACAGGGCGCACACGACCGACGCCTGGAGGAAAAGTCCCAGCGCGCCGGTGGATTCGAGGAGATTTGAGAGATTCTTGGACAACCCCAGGCCGGCCGCTGCGTGCCCACGGTCGGCGCCCGCCTCGTGCAGCAAGAGCTGAGCGTGAGTCAGGTACTGGGCATGGTCGCGGAAGATGAGCCGCCCGTCGGCGGGGAGGGGATATTCCTTCGCCCAGTCGCGGGCGCGGTCGAGGCATGCTGCATCCTCGGGGCATGCCAGGCACAGTCGGGCTTCCTCCAGGAGGGTTATGGCGCGCAGCCACGGGGAGCGGTCGCGGAGCTTGTGTTCGAGCCTGTGAAGCAGAGCCAGGGCCGAGGTGCTGTCGCCGCCGGCGTGGAGGGCGCGAGCGAGGTGGGTGTAGCTTTCGAATAGGGCGTCGGTCTGCTGCCACTGCTCGGCGAGAGTGCAACTCTCTTGGGCGAGGCGGATCGCTTCACCCACGTGATTCCGCTGGCGCATGATGTCGCTCAGACGCGCATACCCGAATGCGGCGATCGGCAGTCGACGGCCGCAGCGTCGCAGATGGTCATCGTGAAGGGTGAGAAGCCGGCGGCACGTGGCCTCGGCGTCGTCCAGCTGTCCCATCCAGATCTGGATGCCGGCGCGTGTCGCCAGACCCCGGGCCGGTGCCGAAACCCGCTCGGAGTCGCCACCTGCGACATCGGCCTGCGCCAAGGCCTCCGCGGCAGCCGGCAGTTCTCCGAGGTGGCGCAGGGCCATCCCCAGACAGACAAAGCAGTAGCGTCGGGTGGTCGAGTCGCTGGGGGGCAGGCTGTAGACGGCCTCTTGTGCCAGGCGGGCCGCCTCCGCATGCCGGCCGTCCATCAAGGCCAGGTTGGCCTCGATCGCCGTCAGATGGGCGAGGGCCTGGCGCAGCTCGGTGACCTGGGCGGAATCTGGCTCGTCCTCGAAGGCGGGCAGGCCCTCTTGGACGAACCCGCGCGTCTCGACGATCTCCTCGCCCACCCCCGACTCGTCCCCTGAGAAGGAGTGCGCCCAGAGCTGGGCGATTCGCAGCCAGGGTCCAATCCGCGGCCAGCTTTCCCCGGAGTCGTGGAGCCAGGCGAGAACGGTCGACAGCTCGCCCTGGAACACCAGGGCCAATCCGTTGGCTCGGATCAGTCGGCCGATCTGATCGTGCGCACCCGCCCGCATGCCGTGGTGAATGGCGTCCAAGATGTCGCTGTGGGCCTGGTACCATTCGCTGGCGCGCCGGTGCAGACTGGAGGCTCCGTCGGGATCGCGCTGTTTCTGAACCGAGCGCAGGAAGCTGCGCATCAGGGAGTGGTAGGCGAACCACCGACGCTCGTTGTCGAGCGGAACCACGAAGAGGTTGGCGGTTTCCAGGTGGTGCAGCCGTTCCTGACTGTCGGTCCGCCCGGTGACGTAGTCGCACAACCCGGCATTGAACCGATCGAGGACGCTGGTCTGGAGCAGGAAGGTCGCCACGTCGGCCGGCTGCTGGGAGAGGACTTCCTCCATCAGGTAGTCGAGGACGAAGCGATCGCTGCCGGCGAAGGCCTGGATGAAACCGTGCCGGTCCACGGTGTTCCGGAGCGAAAGGTTAGCCAGATGCAGGCCGGCGACCCAGCCCTCGGTGCGCCCGGCCAAGCGGGACAGGTCCTCCTGCGACAGATCGAGCCCCAGCGTGTCGTTCAGAAGTACGCCGGTTTCATCGTCGGTAAAGCGCAGGTCCCCCACCCGGACCTCATTCAGGGAGCCGGCGGCGCGCATGCGGGCCAATGGCCACGGAGGATCGGAGCGACCGGCGAGCACCAGCTGCATCCCGGGGGGTTGGTTGTCGATGAGGAAGGTCAGCAGATCATGGACCTGCGGATCGACGAGGACGTGGAAGTCGTCCAGCACGAGGACAAAGGATCGATGGAGGGCATCCAGTTCCCGTGGCAGCTCGGACAGGAAACGGTCGAAGGAAGGCAGTTGCGGAGATTCGAGCGCGCCGAGCAGGCCAGCGCCGAACGCAGGGTCGAGGGTCTGCAGGCTGGCCAGAACGCAGGCCATGAAGCGCGGCCAGGCGTTGTCGTCCTTGTCGAGCGACACCCAGGCGAACGGCCGGTCCGACCGGCGGAGCCATTCGCCGAGCAAGGTGGTCTTGCCGAATCCGGCTGGTGCGGAGACGAGGGTGAGCTTGGCATCCCGCCCACTGTCAAGCTGGCTGATCAGCCGGGGACGATCGACGTACTCGCTTCGAGCGGGCGGAGCGCGTAGCCTGGTCTTGAGAATGTCCACGGGCATGCCCGCGTCGGACGTCTCCCATTATAGGGTCGAGTTGGATCGGGCGCCTTCCGCTCGGCTCCGTCGGCTTCCAGGTTCTCGTTGGAGACCTGTCCCGACTCCATGTTACCGGTCGGCGAGCAGCTCGCGCAGGCGCGGATGCTCGGCGTAGCGCCCCCAGCGCTCGGCCGGCATCA
>CAZMVJ010000171.1:0-3365 GCA_964569445.1 uncultured Anaerolineaceae bacterium
GGCGCCCACAGCGCCGAGTCGCCTGACCGGGCGCAGGCGAATACGCCCGCATGGGCCGGAGACACTCCTTCGCCATCTCGATCCTGTTGCCGCTCGCCCGGCTGCGTCAAACGGTCGCCAGGATCACCAAGCCCATGACCACCACGCCGCCACCGAGAGCCAGGCGGACCCATTCCCGGTGATGAAGGTTCCAATGCGCCAGGCGATTCAACGTCGGTCGAGCCGAGGCAGCCGCCAGGATGGCCAGCAGCGGCCCGATGAAGACCAGGTTGTAGAGCACCAGGTAGCCGTAGCCGAGCAAGGCGGTGGGCTGGAGCGCCAGCAGGCTGAGCACGCCGAGATAGACGGCCCCGCTGCAGGGAACCGTGCACAGCCCGATGAGGAATCCACCGGCCACCAGCGCCGGCACGCTGGCGACGCGGGCCGATCGGCGGGCCACTTCACTGACCCGGGCCGGCGCCTGCAGCCGCCACCCGACATCCGGGAGGAAGAAGTCCTTGACCATCCACAGCCCGAAGAGAACGGCGAACAGCGCGCCCAGCCGGGCCGGCAGGTGCTCCCGCGTGAAGGCATCCAGCGTCTGCAGGATGCCCACTCCGAGCGCCAGGTAGGTGAGGAAGACGGCGCCGATATAGATCGACCCCATGCCGAGCAAGCGCAGGCGGAGGCGGCGCGTGTCGGACGGCGCGCCGGGGAATGTGGCCAGCAGCGCCGTGATGAACAGCAGCAAGACGGTGAAGGCGCAGGGGTTGATCCCGTCCACGAGGCCGGCGAGCACCACGGTGGGCAGCGTGATCGTCGGGAGGTAGGCTTGCATGGCGGCGCTGGGGGCGTTGGGATGCCACCAGCCGGCGATGGCCAGCGCCGCCATGGCGACGACCGCCAGCCCGGAGAAGATCAACACACGTCGGGGCAAGGTCGTCGTCACGTTCAGGCCTCGACCACCAGCGTCCCCTGCATCGCCGGGTTGGCCCGGCCCCCGCAACAGATATCGCAGTAGAAGATATATCGGCCAGGCTGGGTGGGCGTAAACGTGGCGTAGCTCGATCCTTCGGGGGGCGCGACGATGCTGATCCCCAACTCGTCGACAGCCCATTGATGCTTCCCGCCGCCGTCGGTGTGATGGGAGTTGTCCAGGCTCGTCAGCCGAACGGTCACCGGTTCCCCGACTCTCACCCGGACTTCAGTCTGGCTGAAGCCGGTCATATCGGCCTCAATATCGATCACCGTTCCGGCCATCGGTTCGAGCGCGGGCCGGGCGAAGGCCGACGCCAGCAGATACCCGGCCAGTCCCATGACGGCCAGGACAACGCCGCCGAATGCCGTCAGGCGCAGACGGCGCTGCCGATCCCGATTCTTGCGGGCCTGCTCGCGTTTTCCCATGGACCACCTTCCGTTCGAGGTTCGCCCCCGGGCTTCGCCGTTTGGGCGTCGGATCCCGGGGTCGATGACGCTGACCCGCAGGTGCGGACGCGCCTATCGTTTATCGCGCACGCAAGTCATGCGCGGAGGGAGCGGGCGGCGCGTTCCGGCGTCAGCCGTTTGGCCTAGGGGATTCGCCTGGATAATCTGGACCCAACGAGTGGGATTTCGTCGAGATCGTGCCGGCCCGCACCGCGCCCTATCGTGCGATTTCCACGCGTAACGGACCGCGCCGCGGGTCGAGGCGCTGGGTATGCATGTCAACGGAACTCAGCTCGCCACTTCGAAGCGCCGGGCGACGCGAGTCGCGCACCCAGCGCGAGAGTTGCGGCGAGCTTACCGGTGCCGGCGGGACCCCGCAGAATCGCCACCGGCTTGAACCTGAGCGCGACGTACAGATCGATATGCCTGCGGGAAGACCCCGATCCGTCGCCGACTGCTCCCGGCTCGTGTCCTTCTCGGCGGGCGACGTCGGGCGCGGAGATCGGACCTTGCGAGAACATGCCGAACGTCTCAAATCTGCCGGGCATGCCGCCGCAGGACAAGGCAACGGATGACAAGGGCCAGACTCAGAAATGCCGCCCCCCGCGACCGGCAGGCCCCGGCTCGGCACCGCGATCATCGCCAGGAGCGGGGCGTGCACATCCCTACCGTCACACTATCACGGGTAGAAACCCCGGTTGGCTGCCAGGATTGTAGCCCCTCCGGAGTCAGCAAGGTCCCGCGATACTCGGATCGTCGCGACTTTCGGCGCTCCAAGCCTGTAGCTAGATCACGAGGAGCTGCTCGGTCGCGAGACGGGCCGAGCGGGAGGGCTCATGAAACGTCCCTGGTCCATAGTCGTCCTAGGCCTTGCTTCGGCCGCAATCGCGTGCTCCTTCTTCGAACGTGCGACCCCCGCCATGCCTCCCCTGCCGGCGGTGGACGTGTCATCGGTCGCCCCTAAGGGAGAGCGCCAGTTCTCGATGGACGTCTCCCCCGCTGCGGACGGTGACTTCGACCGAGCTTTTCAAATGATGCGCGACATCGGCCTGGAGCGGATCGGACTGTTCCAGAATTGGGACACGCTCGAGCCCTCCCCGGGGACGTTCGATGGGCAGTGGCTGCAGATCGCCGACCTCTACTACCCTGCGAACGGCGTCTCGCTCGACCTGACCCTGGCTGTGATCCACACCAACCAGTCGACCGCCCCGCTGGACCTGCGCGACAAACCCCTTGACGACCCGGAGGTCGTGCGCCGGTTCGAAGCGCTCCTCGACTTCGCTTTTGGACAGCTCCCCAACACCGATCTGAGATCCGTGGTGGTCGCTTCCGAGCACGACATCTACTTCGGCGCCGACATAGCGAAATGGGAGGAGTTTCAGGAGTTCTACCGACAGATCGCCGCCTACATCCATACGGCCCGGCCCGGCGTGGCCGTGGCGACCGAGCTCACCTTCTTCGGCCTGACCGGGCCGATGAGCGCCACCGCCACGGAGGTGAATGCCTTCAGCGACCTGATCGGCGTCTCCTACTATCCGATGGACGAGAGCGGTGTCGTGCGCGATCCGACGGATGTGGGAGCGGACATGCAGGCGCTGGTGGAGTTATATCCGGACAAGCCGATCGTGTTCTATCAGGCGGGGTACCCATCCAGCGAGCGTCTCGAAAGCTCCCAGGAACGCCAGGCCGAATTCGTGGCCGAGATCTTCCGTGCCTGGGACCGGCACGCCGATCGGGTCCCGATGATCGATTTCACCTGGCTGCACGACGCCTCCGTCGAGTCCGTGCGAGGCTTCGAAGAGTTCTACGGATTGTCCGGCGGGTCCTTCCGGGAGTTCCTGGCCACTCTCGGCCTGCGGACCTACGACGGGCGCGCCAAGCTCGCCTATCTGCGGCTGGTCGAGGAACTCGAGGCGCGCGGCTGGTAGGGGGACAGGGTGGCCTACCTATCGCCGATCCAG
>CAZMVJ010000171.1:3375-5802 GCA_964569445.1 uncultured Anaerolineaceae bacterium
GCGCCAAGTTGATCGCCCTGCACGTGCACCCGGCTGCGGTGCGAGACAGGGCCGAAGAAGGTCGATGGGCAGCGGTCCTTTGACTCGGTCCGTCAGGCGGCCACTGGTCGGAAAACAGCCGAGTAGCCGATGCCTGGGCCGACACTCTTTGCGAAGACAAACCCAGCTTGATGAGCCATCGCCTTGAGATCCCCGAGCGGAATGAAGTCGGGGTCGATGATCATTTCGCTGATAATGAGCCGGCCGGACTGCTTGAGGACGCGCCTGAGCTGACGAAGAGCCACCTGCGGATCCGGGATTTCCCCGAGGACGCCGATCAAGTAGGCCGCGTCGAAGGTATCCGACGGGTAGGGTAGCTGTTGGGCATCTCCCTGTCTTGCAACGATGTTCGTCAGCCCCCGGCGTGCCGCGCGGACCGCCAGGTCATCCAGCATCTCTTGCTGGATGTCGAGGACGTCCAGAACTCCATCGGGGAGCAGCTGTAAAGCCACGGGGAGGGCGTGAACACCAACACCTGGACCGATCTCGAGGATGCGTTCTCCGCTGTGCGGCTGAAGAACCCGGTGCAGGCGCGCTGGCGAGTGGGGACCTCGAGGCAGGTGAAGGACCCAGCGCATAAAGTACGGCATCGGCACGGGCGATTTGCGGCTCCACAGGCGGCCGGCAGCATCGGCTCCAAGAGCCAGCGCGACGCAAGCCAGCGCCCACAAGTACCGCCCTGCCAGGGCCAGGCCGAGGGCGATGGCCCACACCGCGAGACTCGCATAGAAGAGGGTTGCCCTTACGTGGACTTCGGTCTTGGGTTGCATCTCGGATCGACTCGTCCTGGGCCGCACCACGGCGCCTTTGCGAACGTCCTGGTTCCTAGAGTAGGGCAACGACCAGCCGGGCTCACAGCGCCGAAGAGCGGGCCGAGGCCCGTGCCGACTCGCCTGTCGCGCCATGGGCGAAGAGGGATCTCAATTGGGGACCAACAAGGACTTGGCGGGGACGCGTTCCGGCCGGGAGATTCAATTCTCCCAGTCAAAACCCGGCGGTGCTACTTCGTTGGAGATGACCCTCCGTCGTGGCCCGCGTGCGCGGTCTCGTAAGCGCCCTTCGGCTCTCGGTACACGAGAAGCTGCACAGCCGCAGCCAGCAAAGGCACCGGCCACAAGACCGCCAGGGCAGTGTTCGAGGTCCAGGCCGCCGCGATCAGCCCGGCCAGGATCAGTGTGACTCCCAAGAATCGGTGACGCTGGGCGGCCTCCTGCACCGCCTCGCCCGTGCCGTGTTGGGCATGGGTCACGAACAAGACTCCGATCAGCGCCAAGGCCCCGGGCCATACCCAGCCCAGGGCGGAAGAGCTCGAGCGGAAAAACTCTGCCGTTCCTGCGGCGATCAGAGCCAGCGCAATGGTCGTATGCTGGCGCTGCTGAGGATCGTGCCAGATCAGCGGCCAGTCTCCGACAGGGTGGGTCGGGTAGATCGCCAGGAGCAACAGCAGGCCTGCCATCAGAACGAGGACGGGCCAGGCGATGGAGGGCCAGGCTGTCCCGAAGACGTTTCCGGCGATGGCCAGAACCGCGATCACCAGCAGCAGCACGCCCTCGACCCGGTGGGCCAGGTCGGAGGCGCGGCGCAATTCGTCTGGTGTGTGTGATCCGGCGCGGTGAGTTCGCACTCGAGTCTCCTTTGAATAGGCGGGGCTACCGCCTCCATCGGCGGTCGGCTACACTCAGTCTCGCGCCGGGCGCAACAGAGAAATGAGCCATTTGGCGCGTGCCCGGGGTACCCGCGAGGTCTAGATTTCGGCCTTATGGCGAAAAGGGATGCAATCCCCAGAGGCGATCCCAGACGGCACCCCTCCGTTGCCTGGCTCGCCGACCCGCGCCGATGGCAGACCCTGGCAGCCGTCACCCTGGCCGTCGGCCTGGTGTGGACGGTGGTCTCGGCCGCCCCGCAAGAGGCAGTGGCCGAGGGACTCACGACAGCCCCGCGGGAGGGCTTCCTGGCGCCCGACTTCCGTCTGCCTTTGCTCGGGGGAGGCGAAGTAGCCCTGTCCGAGCTGCGGGGACAAGTGGTCATCGTGAACCTGTGGGCCTCCTGGTGCCCGCCCTGCCGCGCCGAGATGCCCGCGCTGCAAGAGGCCTATGAGGCGTATCACGACCGCGGCCTCGAGATCCTGGCGGTCAATACCACGTATCAGGATTCGCAGGCCGCCGCTGCCGGCTTTGTCCAGGAATACGGGTTGACTTTCCCCGTCCCGTTGGATCAGACCGGGGAGGTGAGCCGCAGCTATTTGCTGCGCGCTCTGCCGACGAGCTTCTTCATCGACAGGGATGGAGTGATTCGGACCGTTGTGATCGGCGGGCCCATGAGCCGGACGACGATCCGGACGACGGTGGAACGGCTCCTGGGCGACGAGTGATGTTCCCCATCCTGCAG
>CAZMVJ010000172.1:0-5758 GCA_964569445.1 uncultured Anaerolineaceae bacterium
CAGGTGACCGAGGAGTCGATGCAGAACGGCTTCGATCTCTCGTTCCCCGGGTTCGTCCTGCCGCGAGGATTCACCGGCATCGATGTGCCGTCGCGGCATTGGGGGCTATCCGTCTTCAACCCGCTCTTCAGTTTCGGCTGGGCGATTCTCAAGGCGCTGCTGATGGCCGGAGCGGCGATCCTGGTCGTCATGTTCTGGCCGGAGCGGACGGCGCGTGTCGCCCGCACGGTCATCGCCCAGCCGGTGGCCGCCGGCGGCCTGGGCCTGTTGACGGCGTTCTTCGGAGTAACGCTGATCGTCGTCCTGGCGATTACGATCTGTCTGAGCCCGGTGAGTTTGATCGGCGCGCTGATCTTCGGCGCCGCCATGATCTTTGGCTGGGCTTCGATCGGCCTGGAGGTCGGGCGGCGATTGGGAGTGGCGTTCAAGCGCGAATGGCATCCGGCGACGCAGGCCGGCCTGGGGACGTTGTTGCTGTCGCTCGTCGGCTTCGCCGTAGGGCTGGTCCCTTGCCTGGGATTCATCTTCCTGGCGTTGCTGTGGATGCTCGGCCTGGGGGCCGTGATCCTGACGCGCTTCGGTGGACAGGAATCGTTGGGCTCAACCCCGCCGACGGATATTCAAGCCGTCTGACCGCGGCCCGTCGCCATCCCATGCGGGGCGCCTTTCGACTTTGGTGTCGGGGCGCCCCGCATCGATTCCCACCCCCAGGGAGATACGGCGCGGCTGGCGCGCCAGCGTGGGGACGATATAATCGACCCGTTCCCGCTCATGTCGTTCGTTCATCTCCACGTCCACTCCGAATACTCGATGCTCGACGGCCTGAGCCATGTGCAGGACCTGGTGGCGCAAGCCAAGGCGCTGGGCATGCCGGCCCTGGCGCTCACCGACCACGGCGTGATGCACGGCGTGGTCGAGTTCCATCAGGCGGCGCGGCAGGCCGGCCTGAATCCGATCATCGGCATGGAAGCCTACCTTTCGCCGCGGCGGATGCAGGACCGTGATCCCCAGCTCGACAGCCGCGCCTTCCACCTGCTCCTGCTGGCCGAGAACGATGTCGGTTACCGTAATCTGATCCAGATCGCCAGCGCTTCCCAGCTGGAAGGTTTCTACTATCGCCCGCGCATCGATCGCCAGTTCCTGGAGACGCACAGCGAAGGCCTGATCTGCACCAGCGGCTGCCTCTCCGGGCAGGTCCCGCGGGCGCTGCTCGAAGGGCGGCGGGACGAAGCCCGCCGCTGCATCGACTGGTACCTGCAGGTCTTCGGCCGCGAGCGCTTCTACTTCGAATTCCAGAACCACGCCATCCCCGAACTGCCCGAGATCAACCGCCAGCTCCTGGAAGAGGCCCGCCGCGTCGGCGGACACCTGGTGGCCACCAACGACGTGCACTACGTGCGCCAGGAGGATTGGGAGCTGCAGGACATCCTGCTTTGCATCCAAACCGGGTCGGTGCGGGCCGACCCGGCGCGTATGCGCATGACCGATCCTTCCTATTACCTGCGCTCGCCGTCCGAGATGGAGGCGCTTTTCACCGAAATCCCGGAGGCGGTGCACAACACGCTGGCGATCGCCGAGCGCTGCACCGTCGACCTCGAATTCGAAGGCTATCGTCTGCCGCGTTTCGAAGTGCCCCACGGCGAGCCGGCGCAGGATTACCTTGCCCGCCTGGCGGGTGAGGGGCTGCGGCGGCGCTATCGCGAGCGGACTGACGATCCGGAGCTGCAGCGCCGTCTGGAGTACGAGCTCGACGTCGTCCACCGCATGGGCTTCGACACCTACTTCCTGATCGTTTGGGACCTGTGCCGTTACGCGCGCGAGCAGGGGATCTGGTACAACGCCCGCGGCTCGGCCGCCGGATCGATCGCCGCCTATTGCCTCGAGATCACCCTGGTCGACCCGATCGAGCATGGACTGATTTTCGAACGTTTCCTCAACCCCGGCCGGATCTCGATGCCGGACATCGATCTCGATTTCCAGGATGATCAGCGTTATCGCGTCCTGGAGTACGCCGCCAACAAGTACGGGCGCGACCGGGTGGCGCAGATCATCACCTTCGGCACGCTCGGGGCGCGGGCGGCGATCCGCGACGTCGGCCGGGTGATGGACATCCCCTTGCCGGAGGTCGACCGGGTCGCCAAGCTGGTGCCGCACGTGCCGGGCAAACCGGTGACGCTGGTCGAAGCCATCGAGACCGTCGCCATGCTGCGCGAGGCTTACGACGGGGCGCCGTACATCAAAGAGATGATCGATACGGCCGCCCGCCTGGAAGGCGTCGTGCGCAACGCCGGGACGCACGCCGCCGGAGTCATCATCAGCGACCGGCCCCTGCTCGACTACGTTCCCCTCTACCGGCCGACCAAGACCAGCGACGAAAACAGCCCGGTGGCGGCCGTGACCCAGTTCGGGATGGAAGTGCTCGAGTCGCTCGGGCTGCTCAAGGTCGATTTCCTCGGGCTCTCGACGCTGACGGTCATGGCGCGCGCTTGCGCCGGGATCGAGGCCCGCCATGGCGTGGCGCTCGACATCCACTCCATCCCGCTCGACGATCCGGCTACCTACGGGTTGCTGGGGCGGGGCGAGGTGCTGGGCGTCTTCCAGGTGGAAGGCAGCGGCATGCGCCGTTCCCTGATGGAGATGAAACCGACGCGCCTGGCCAACATCACCGCCATGGTGGCGCTCTTCCGGCCCGGCCCGATGGAGTTCATCCCCGACTACATTCGGCGGATGCACGGCGAGGAGCAGCCGCGCTATCGCCATGAGCGGCTGGCGCCGATCCTGGAAGAGACCTACGGCATCACGGTCTACCAGGAACAGATCATGTACACCGCCATGCAGCTCGCCGGGTACAGCGCCGGCGACGCCGACATCCTGCGCAAGGCGGTGGCCAAGAAGAAGGCCGACACGCTGCACAAGGAGCGCGACAAGTTCGTCCGGGGCGCCGCCGGCCAGGGCATCCCCGACACCGACGCCCACGCCATCTTCGACGACTGGGAGGCGTTTGCCCGTTACGGGTTCAACAAAGGCCATGCCGCCGACTACGCCGTTTTGTGCGTCGAGACGGCCTACCTCAAGACTCACTATCCGCTGGAATACATGACGGCGCTGCTCTCGGTCTTCAAAGGCGATACCGACCGCGTCGCTCTGTACATCGGCGACTGCCGCCGCATGGGGATCGGGGTCCACGGTCCCGATCTGAACGCCAGCGGCCTCGACTTCGAGATCGAGGAGGGCGAAGGCCGCCGCGCCATCCGCTACGGGCTGTCGGCGATCAAGAACGTCGGTGAAGGCGCCGTGCGGGCGATGCTTGAAGCGCGCACCGAAGGCGGAGCCTTTGCCGATCTGGGCGACCTGGCGCGGCGGGTCGATCTGCGAGTGGTGGGGAAGCGGGCGCTGGAAAGCCTGATCCGTGTTGGCGCCTGCGATGCCTTCGGCGGGCGACAGGCCCTGCTCCAGTCCCTCGACCGCATCGTGGCGGCCTCGACGGCGCACTTCCGAGCAGTCGAGATCGGCCAGTTGAGCATGTTTGGCGGCGCCGCCACCGGTGACGATGGACTATCGATTCCGGCCGAGCCGGCCGGGGCCTCCCCGCGCGAATATCTGCAGTGGGAGAAAGAACTGCTTGGCATCTATGTCTCCGAGCATCCTCTGACGCGCCATCTGGCCGATCTCAGTCAGGTCGTGACCCACGCCTCGTCCGAATTGGGCGAAGCGCAGTCCGGCCAGGAGGTCGTCGTCGCCGGGGAAGTGACCGCCGTGCGTCCCTACCAGACCCGCAGCGGCAAGCCGATGGGCTTCGTCACGCTGGAGGACCTGCAGGGGACGATCGAACTGGTCGTCTTCACCCGACTGTGGAACGAGATCGCCGGCTGGATCGAGGCGCGCAAGATCGTCGTCGTCAAAGGAAAAGTGGACGCTGAACGGGGAGATCCGAAGGTCCTGGCCGACTCGATCAGCACGGAGTTCTCGCTCGTTCGTCCGCGGGCGGCGGCGCCCGTCCCAGCGGCCTCGCGGCAACCGGTCCTCCCGGTCGCGCCCCCAGAGGAGCTTGAAGAGTCGCCGCGGCCCGAACTGACGGCGGAGGCAGAGCTGGAGCCGGACCTGGAACCTCCACCGGTGGCCGAACCCCTCAGTGCGATTGTCGACGTCTTGGCGGCGGCGCCGTTGAGCATCCGGGCGGAGGCGATACCGTTGGTCGAGCCGCCGTTGGAGCGCGGGCCGGAGAGGCCCCCGCTGCCGACGGCCTGGGGCGACCTGGCCCTGGTCGATCCCGGTATCCGGGGGCCGGGCGACACCGACCCTCGGCTCTTGACCATTCGATTGGCCTCCACCGGGGACACCCAGCGGGACGCCCGGCGGATGCGGCGGGTCCATGGCCTGCTGCTGTCGTACCCCGGCGTCGACCGCTTTGTCTTCCACGTCTTCGAAGCCTCGCGGCAGTACCACCTCGAGTTCCCGAATTCGACGACGGGCTTCTGCAAGGATCTCTTCGCCCAGCTAACGATTCTGCTGGGCGAAGGGATGGTGGCCGTGGAGCGGCTGCGGTTGCAGTGAACCTTCCAGGCGAAAGCCTGCCCCAGAGAGACGATCCAGGGAGCGCAAGATGAAATTCGGCATTCTGACAGGGGGCGGCGACGTCCCCGGACTCAATCCGTGCATTCAGACCGTCGTGCACCGTGCGGTCGATGCCGGGCATGAGATCGTCGGGATCCGCCGCGGATGGGGCGGTCTGCTCCAATCGAACCCGGATGATCCGCAGAGCGTGAAGGACAACCTGATCCCGCTCGACCGGCAGGTGGTGCGGTCGATCGACCGTACCGGCGGCACGTTCCTGCACACTTCGCGAACCAACCCGGGGAAAGTCAAGCCCAAGGACACTCCCGCCTTTCTCGAGGCCCAGCGCTCGAGCGACGAACCCCACGACTTCACGACGCATGTCCTGCGCGTGCTGGAGAAGGTGGGCCTCAACGTCCTGATCACCATCGGCGGCGACGACACCTTGTCCTACACACTGCGGCTCCACCGCGAAGGCGTTCCGGTGGTGGCTATCCCGAAAACGATGGACAACGATGTCTTCGGCACCGACTACTGCATCGGCTTCTCGACGGCCGTCACCCGGAGCGTGCAGGCCATCGACGATCTGCGCAGCACCGCCGGTTCGCACGAGCGGATCGCCGTCGTCGAACTATTCGGCCGCTACAGCGGCGAAACGACCCTGATCACGGCCTATCTTGCCTCGGCCGACCGGGCGATCATTCCGGAAGTGCCCTTCGACGATCAACGTCTGGCCGAGCAAGCGCTGGCCGACAAACGCGGCAATCCAAGCGGCTACGCCATGATCGTGATCTCGGAGGGGGCGCAGCTGGCCGGCGGCGAGATGGTCGTGCGCGGCGTGGAAGATGCCTTCGGGCACCGCAAGCTGGGTGGGATCGGGGAAATCACGGCCGAGCTGATCAAGAAGCACACCAAGCAGGACGTCCTGAGTCAGCCGTTGAGTTATCTCATGCGCTCCGGCCCGCCGGATACGCTCGATCGCATGGTCGCCCGCAACTACGGCGAGCTGGCTGCCGAACTGGCGCTGGCCGGCACTTCCGGCGAGATGGTCGCGCTGCGTAAGGGGGAGTACACCCACGTGCCGATCTCCATCACCGGCGAAGGGAAGAAGGTCGTGCGGGTCGACCGTCTGTATGATGCCGAGGCCTACCGGCCTCGCATCCGCGGGGTGGCCGGGCTCCCGATGTTCCTGGACTGAGACGGC
>CAZMVJ010000173.1:0-1111 GCA_964569445.1 uncultured Anaerolineaceae bacterium
CCTTCGGTGTAGTCGGGCTCGACGCCGAACTGGGTGATCGTCGGGCCGCGGTTGACCTCGACCACGCGCACCGGCGCCCCGAAGGCCAGCAGCGTTTCTTCGATCATGCGGCCGCGTTGCCGGTCGAACGACTCGTCGGCGCGCGCCGCGGCGCCCTGGTCGAGAATCGAGGCCACCACCGGGAGTGACCAGCCGGCTTCCGCCGCCGCTGGCCAAGCTTCGCGTTCGCCCAGTTTGGCCGGGCTGGAGGGCGAGTCGGCGAAAACGGAGGCGGCCGGCGCCGGAGACGACGTCGTTGCGGCGGCACGTTCCGGTTGGGGCTTGGCTTCCGGCGCGATGAAAGACTCGCGCGAACGAGCGCCCGTCCCCTGACTTCGGCGCGATCCTCGACCGCGGCCGCGCAAGTCTCCGCCCGCTTGCCCGGCTCGCTGCCATCCGGCGGCGAACTGCTCCGAAATCGACAGCCCGAAGAGCAACCCCGCACCGGCCAGGGCCAATCCGACCAGGACCACCACGCCGCCGGCAATGCCGAGCGCCTCCACCAGACCACCCAGGATCAGCGTGCCGACGTACCCACCGCCGGCTCCCGCCTCGGCAACCGTCAGGCCGCTGCCGAAGTCCATGGCGCCGGCAACCACGTTCAGCCCGGCCATCAACACCACCAGCAGGACCAGCCCGCCGGCTACCCGCCGCAGCGCAGGCGCCGGTAGCGGAGCTCCCCATCGCAACGCCAGGAAGTACCCGGCCGCCAGCGCGATCAAAAGCGCGACCAAATAGGCCGACCATCCGAAGAGAGTCCGCAACGCTCCGGCCCAGGCCGCCGTCAGATTCGCACCGGGCGGGGCGAAGAGCGCCGCCAGGCTCAACGCCGCGACGAACACCACGGCCAGCGCACCCAGCTCGATGCGTCGGGTGGAGACGAAGCTGGAGATCGCTTGTCCAATCGAGGAGGCGGAGACCCGCGACGCCCGAGGCCGACGGCCGCGCTCGCTTGCGCTCGCGCTGGCGGCGCGTGTACGCGCTCGGGTACCGCTGGATCCCTGACGGACCGTCGGCGCTCTGCGCTTGGCCAAGATTCCTCCGGAGCGCGGATTATAGCAGTGGTCAGTGG
>CAZMVJ010000173.1:1211-4167 GCA_964569445.1 uncultured Anaerolineaceae bacterium
GCTGATGGCTGACAGCTGATGCCGCCGTGCTACAATCCCGAAACCGATGCCGAGCGGCACCGATCTCCTCCTTCAAGTCCCTTGTCTCGCCGGCGTTGACATCGCCGAGCTCGAGCGCATCCCGTTGCGCCGCGTCGAATTCGCTGCCGGCGAATGGGTGTTTACGCCGCATTCCCCCTCCCTCGACTTGTTCTTCATCGCCGAGGGGGCCGTCGAGATCTTCGATGCCGCGCGCCCCGATGAGCTCCGCCGCGTGTCGCGGGCCGTCCCGGGGGACGTCCTGGGTGAGCACCGGCAGGGCCGGCGGCCTCCGGCATGGGCCGCACGAGCCGTTGGAGCAGCGGTCCTCCTCCGCTGGCCGGCCGCCGAACTGGCGGGTTTCCTTACGGATCACCCCGAAGTCCGCGACGGACTGACCTTCCTCACCGCTTCGCGACGCCTGGCGGCGACGATGGGCTTCGCCTGGCTTGCCCAGGACGAGACCATCTACGGAGTAGCGCGCAAACACCCGGCGCTGCTGGCGCGGGCGCTGCTTCTCCCGTTGCTCGCATTGTCTGCCGGGCTGGGGACCCTGGCCGCCGGTGGGCTCAATGCCAGCGGCCTGGCGGCGGCCGCCGGCGCCGCCGTGGCCGCCTTCGGCATCGCCTTCGGAGTCTGGCGCGCCCTCGACTGGCGCAATGACTACTACATCGCCACCGACCGCCGTGTCATATGGCTCGAGAAGGTCATCGGCATCTACGACAACCGCCAGGAGAGTCCGCTGCGAATGATCCTGTCGGTGGCGGTGAGCTCGGGGCTGCTCGGTCGGCAGCTGGGGTACGGCGACGTCGAGGTGCGAACCTACACCGGCGCCATCACCTTGGTCGACACGCCGCACCCGGAGGCCTTCGCCGCCACGATCGAGGTCCTGGGCCGCCGCTTGCATCGATCGACGTTGGAGGCCGACCGCCAGACGATCCATGCGGCGCTCGAACAGCGGTTGGCCTCCGGTCCGCCGGCGTCGGAGGCGCCATCTACCCGTCCGGCGGAAAAGGAGGAAGCGCGCCACCAGGCCGTCCCCGGCCTCGATCGCTGGAGCTTCGAGGCCCGTTTCGAACAGGGCGGAGTCATCACCTACCGCAAACACCTGGCCGTGCTCGTTGGCCGTCTCATCCTGCCGACGCTGCTCCTGCTGGCGACCTTGGCGGTCAGCGGGGCGGCGCTCAGCGGATCCGTCCTTTCCGCCTCCGGCTTCTTCTATCCGCTGGCCGGCCTGGCCGGGGCGGCGGCCGTCTTGTGGTGGTTGTACGAGTTCGCCGACTGGGCCAACGACCTGTACCAGATCACACCGACGCACATCGTCTCCGTGCACAAGAAGCCGCTCGGGCGCGAGAGCCGGAAACTGGCGCCGTTGGAAAACATCCTGGGGACCGAGGTCGACCGGCGCGGCCCGATCGGCATGATGCTCAACTTCGGCGACGTCGTCGCCAACGTCGGCGCCTCGTCGTTCACCTTCGAAGGTGTACTCAACCCTTCGGCGGCGCAGCAGGACATCGTGCGCGCCCAGGAAACGCTCGTCGACCGCCGGACGCAGACCGACCGCAAGCGCCGCCAAGAGGAAATGGTAGAGTGGCTGGCCGCGTACCACCAGCAAACGAAACCTCCGTCGAATGCGCCGGCCCCCGAAGACGGGACGCGCCGGAGCCGACGCGGGACCCCGCCCGCCCCGGAACGATGAGCCTGCGACCGATCCTCACCACCGAAGACCCGCGCCTGCGCCAGCGCGCCCATGCCGTCGACCGGCTCACGGACGATCTGCAGACGCTGATCGACGACATGGTCGAGACGATGCGCGCCGCGCCGGGCATCGGACTGGCCGCCACCCAGCTGGGCATCCGCCAGCGCGTCATCGTCGTCGAGTACGCCCCTGAGCCCGTCGAAGGGGCCGACGACGAAGAAAAGGCCCCTGCCAAGCTGTATGTCGTCGTCAACCCGGAGATCACACGTCGCTCGATGGAAACAGTCACCGCCGCCGAGGGCTGCCTGTCTATCCCCGGCTATATGGGCGACGTCGAGCGCCATGCCTCGGTCTCGGTGGCGGGGCTCAACCGGCGCGGAAAGCCGTTCCGACTGAGGGCGCGGGGTTGGACGGCGCGCATCTTCCAACACGAGATCGATCACCTGGACGGGGTCCTCTTCATCGACCGGGCGGAGCGCGTCTGGCGTCCGGAGGCGTCGGACGAGCTGGCGCCGCAAGGCTGAGGCTGCCGGAGGGAAACATGCGCTTGATCCTGCGCTGGCTGATCACGGCGATCGCCCTGGGCGCGGCCGTGCTGATCGTTCCGGGGATCACCGTCAAGGGAGACGCGCCGCTCTATGTGGCGGCGACGGCGGTCATCCTCGGGTTGGTCAACGCGCTCGTGCGACCGCTGCTCCGGCTGCTCTCGTGCCCGTTCGTCCTGCTGACCCTCGGCCTGTTCCTGTTCGTCATCAACGCTTTCACGCTGTGGCTTTCCGCCTGGATCGCGGCGACTTTCCTCAATATCCCCTTCACGATCGACGGCTTCCTGCCGGCGCTGCTCGGCGGGATCATCGTCAGCGTCGTCTCGTGGGTGCTGAGCGCGCTCCTGCCCGATTCGCCCTAGCGAAACCCCGAACCGCCTCTGCAAGACTCCACGAACTCACGAAGCAACGTTGTTGCGTCCTCACCCCCTACCCCTCTCCACGGACGGCGCCTACAGTCCGCAATGACGCGTGGCGGAGAGGGGGTGAGAGGTTGGGGAGCGGGGGGAGGGGTCGGGGAGGGGGTTTCAACGCTGAAGCCCTTCTCGGGAAAATCCTGTAGGCGCGAAACGGGGGCACGGCCGAAGTCAGGGGTTATCGCCTTCGGCTCCAACGAGAGCGCCGGTGGGGTCGACCCCACCGGCGCTCTCGCTACGACAAGACGCGACGGTTAGCGGCGCCGGCCGATCAGGCG
>CAZMVJ010000173.1:4177-5736 GCA_964569445.1 uncultured Anaerolineaceae bacterium
TCGAGGTAGAGCGTCAAGGCACCGAGGACGCTCAGCCGCCCGAGCATCACGCCTTCTTCCTGGACGGCCGGGTCTTTGGCCATCCTGGCGATTTTCTGCGTGTCATACGCCGTCAACGCGGTGAAGAGCACGACCCCGACCAGGCTGACGAGCAGATCGAGGGTCGAGCTCCGCAGGAAGAGGTTGAGAAGCGTGGCGATGATCAGCCCGAACAGGCCCACGATCAGGTAGGTCCCCAGCTTGGTCAGGTCGGCCCGCGTCGCGAAGCCGACAAAGGTCATCAATCCGAACAGGGCCGAGGCGGAGAGAAAGGCCAGGGCGATGCTCCCCAGGTCGTAGACGAAGAAGATCCCGGAGAGGGAAAAGCCCAGCAGCCCGGCGTAGGCGAAGAAGAGCAGAGCCGCCACCATCGGCGACAGCCGACGGATGGCCGCCGACAGGACGACCACCAACGCCAGCTCCCCGATCAGCGCCCCCCAAACCACGAGCGGGTTGAGCAGCAGATTGCGCAGGACAGGCGTGGTCACCGTCAGCAACGCCACGATGGCCGTCAACAAGACCCCGAAGGTCATCCACAGATACACCCGTCGCAGCAGCGGCCGGATTTCCAGGCCGAGCATCTCCGTCGGAATACCCACCGCACTCTGGTTCATCCTTCCCTCCTTGGGGATCGACCTTTCACGCGAAGGCCGAAGCCGCCGGCGCGCCGCGGCGGACCGGGTCGGGCGGAATCCACTGGCCCGTCTTCAAGCGCGACTAGCCGAGGCTGAGCCGGCCCCACCCCCCGGGCCCATCCGCAGGAAGACCAGGGTCAGGCGGCGCGAGCAGCCCGCAGGTCGCGCCAGACCAACCACGCCGCGCCCAGCCCGAGCAGTGTGGCGACCAGCGCCACCAACAGACCCACATAGGGGATCTGAACTACCAGGAGGTAGATCACGCCTCCGAAGACCAGGGGCCAGTAGCGGTTCTCGGCAGCGCGCGCCGAGATCCGGCGCAGGATCAGCCTTCCGACCCAGGCCGCCAGCACCAGCTTGGCGCCGTAGGCTCCGAAGAGGGTCAGCAGAACGAGCCACAGGGCGAGGATTCCGCCCCCGACCCCCAGCAGCGCCACTGCCAGGACATCGAGGCCGAAACTGAAGAGCCAGTAGACGACAAAACCCAGCACCACCGCCGCCAGCGCGCTGCCAAAGTAGCCGACGACCAGGGCGAACACTCCGAATCCCAAACTCGACCACGGCGCAGCCCGGACCCGATCGGCCAGGACAACCAGCAACGTCGGGCGAAGTCCGACGGCCAACAGGCCGAAGATGAAAAGGGTGATGAACTCACGGGCGAACGCCAGGGCCCGCGCCTCCAGGTCGTCGGTATTCAATTGCCGGGCCGCCACTTCGTCGCCCTGCTCCGGCGGATGCTGCGGTGCGTCCGCCACGCGGAACCCCACCAACAACGGGGCGTGCGGTTGGAACGCAAACCCGGGCCCGGCCGGGAGCCGGCCCGCCGGCGAGCTGCCGACGGTTCCGTCGAGCCGCAGGCGCAGCATCGCTCCCCGCACGTACTCT
>CAZMVJ010000174.1:0-5731 GCA_964569445.1 uncultured Anaerolineaceae bacterium
TGGTGCTCCACACGAAAGGGCTCCGCCCCAAGAACACCACGAACAGAGATAGTCAAGCGATTTACGGAACGGGACACTAGCTCGGTGGAAAGCGTCGTATCCCCGGCCAAGCCCGGTAAAGCAAGACGGAGGATGGCCGATGAGGGAACGCGGCGTGGCTGGCGTTTAGCGTAAGCGCCTTCCGACCCGTCAGGTGGCTTTCGATCGTGACGGTGAAAAACAGCGAGCACGCCGCGCGGCGTGCTCGCTGTTGAGTTTAGTTGGTCCGCAGAGCGGGAGGCTAAGACTTCTTGACGTGCGGAGAGGCCTTGGCGGCTTCGACGGCCGCGTCGAGCCGAGCCTTCTGCTCTTCCAGGACGACCTGGCCCCGTCGCTGCAAGTCTTCGGCCTTGGCCTTGGCGTCGCGCGCCAGCTCTTCCGCCCGGGCGCGAGCGTCGGCCGCCGATTCGCCCACCTTGTCGCGGATCTCGATGCCCTTGTCGCGGATCATCATCCGCGTTTCCTCGCCGGACTGGGGCGCGAAGAGCAGGGCCGCGGCCGCACCGACCAGTCCTCCCAGGATCGTTCCGAGAAGGAACGCACCGAAGTCGAGATCGTTATCGCTATTGCTCATTGCCGCCTCCGTAGAAGGGTCTATCGCACTCGGCCGAGGCCGATCAGCTCGATGGCCCGCCGCACCGCCGCCGCCGCTCCGCTGAGCCGCACGACCGGCCGGACCATGTTGTCACTCAAGAAGGTCGTCGTCCCGCGCACCGTGCGCAGAGTCTCATTCGAGGCCTCCAGCAGCGGCCGCACTTCGTTCTGCAGCAGCGCCGTCAGCCGGGCGACCTGGACGATCAGCACAATCACCGCCGCCCCGGTGATCAGCGACTCGAGGGCGATCATCACGATGACGGCGTCGCGTACGGCCTCCGCCTGCGCCGGGTTCCCCACCAGCCAGACCATGACGCCGACGACGACGGCCAGCCCGATCAGGGCAACGGCAATCGCCGCGACGACGACAAGGGTTCGGCGGGAGTCGGACGGTTCGGAGGGCTCTTCCGCGTCGGCGAAATCGAAATCGTCGGGTGCGGTGGAGCGACCTTCCACAACAACGAATTATACCACCGCCGACCGCGCTGAGCGTCTCGGAAGGGACTCAGGAAGGACGCGGCGGCGGTGCTTTGCGATCGCGCGGACCGGCTAGCAGGGAAGCCACCATCAGACCGATCACCGTGGCGACGATCGCCGGCAGCAGATTGAGGCCTCCCAGCCGGCCCGCATCCCATCCCATCAGCGCCGCCAGGGCATGACCCAGGAAGAAAGCCACCCAGGCCGTCACCAAGTAGAGCACGAGGCGTCCAAGCGTTCCGCCCCGCAGCGCATGGAAGGCAAGGCCGATCAGGCTGGCGATGAGGAAGCCGAGGTAGACGGTCGGCAGACTCATGCGGCGATCACGCCGCCGCCGAGGCAGACGTCGCCCTGATAGAAAACGGCCGATTGCCCGGGTGTCACGTCCGGCAGCGGCCGGTCGAGCACCACATCGCAAGTTCCGTCCGAGTGCGTCGACGCCCGACAGGGCACCCGGGCGGCGCGGTAGCGCACTTGCACTTCGGCCGGGAACGTCGCCGCCGGCGGCTTGCCGGATACCCAGCCGACCCGCTGGGTGAGAAAGCTCGTGCGTCCGAGCTCCGATCGACTCCCGACGATCAACGTGTTCGTCGATCGGTCCTTGCCGACGACGTAAAGCGGGTCGTTCGACGGCAGCCGCAGGCCGCGGCGTTGCCCGATGGTATAGGCGGCCAAGCCGGTGTGTTCTCCGAGTTGAACCCCGGCCATATCCAGGATGGGTCCCGGCGTCAGCCCGCCGGAAGCGTGCCGCCGAAGGAAATCGCGGTAGTCGTCTCCGGCAAGGAAACACAGATCCTGGCTTTCCGGCCGCTCGGCAACGGGCAGCTCTCGTCGGCGCGCGTACTCGCGGACTTCTGGCTTCGTGTGTTCGCCCAGCGGGAAGACGGCATGCGCCATTTCGGCCTGGCCCAGCACGCTCAGCACGTAGGACTGGTCCTTGTGGGGATCGATCCCACGCAGCAGGACCCATTCGCCGCCGCGCGCCTGGACCCGAGCGTAATGGCCGGTGGCGAGGTGAGTCGCTCCCAGGCTGAGGGCATCCTTCAGAAGATGCGTCCAACGGATCGTCCGGTTGCACTCGATGCAAGGATTGGGCGTGACGCCTTGCGCGTAGCCATCAAGAAAGAAGGAGACAATGTGTTCGCGGAAGACGGACTTCATGTCGACGACGTAGAAGGGAATGCCGAGCCTTGAGGCGACCTGCCGTGCGCCATTGACGTCGCTCGGAGAGCAGCAGCGATTGACCCGGCCTTCCTCGACCCATAGGCGCATCATCACGCCGAAGACTTCGACTCCCTGGTCGACCAGAAGGGCGGCGGCGACGGCGCTATCGACGCCGCCGCTCATAGCGACGGCGACACGCATGGGGGAGGTCATCCTGCGGCGGCCACCGTCCGGCGCTGCGCCTCGACCAGGCCCGGCAACGCTGCGAGGAATCCCAGGACGTCCTCGTCCGTCGTCGGCCGCCCGACGGTGACGCGCAGCGATCCAAGAGCCAGCTCTGAGTCCAGACCGAGCGCCAGCAGCGCCGACGACGGCGATGGGTCACCTGTCTTGCAGGCCGAACCAGACGAGCAGGCGTAGCCGGCCAGGTCGAGCGCGGCCAGGAGGCGATTGGCGTCCACTCCGGGAAACACGAAGGAAGCGTGGTTGGGAAGCCGATCTTGCCGGTGGCCGGTGACGCGGGCGCCGGGCACAGCGCCGACAACGCCGTCGAGGATCCGATCACGCAATCCGGCGAAACGGTGGGCATGTTGGGTCCGCTCGGCGGCCGTGATCTCGAACGCCGTCGCCAGGCCGACGATGAGCGGCACGTTTTCGGTGCCGGCGCGTCGGCCGGATTCCTGTTCGCCGCCGGGCTGCAGAGGCTCGAGAGCGATGCCGGCCCGGCAGTACAGCGCGCCGACGCCCTTCGGCCCGTAGAACTTGTGCGCGCCGATGGAAATGAGATCGGCGCCGACTTCGTCGACCTCGATCGGAAGCTGGCTGGCGGCCTGGACGGCGTCGGTATGGAAGGCAACCCCGCGGTGGCGACAGCGCTCGGCGATGGCGGCCACCGGATTGATGCTGCCGATTTCGTTGTTACCGTAGATCACGGAAACGACGGCCGTCTCGTCGCGCAGGCGGCGGGCAACGTCGTCGGGATCGGCCCGTCCGTCGGCGTCGACCGGCAGCCATTCCACCTGGAAGCCGTGATGGCGTTCCAGGTAGCGGCAGGCATTGACCACCGCCGGGTGTTCGACCGAGGTCGTCAGGATATGGGACGCGCCGCGTGATTCCCTCGCCGCCAGAGCAGCTCCCCGAATGGCGAGGTTGTCGCTCTCGGTGCCGCCGCTGGTGAAGACGATCTCGCCCGGTCGGCAAGCCATGACGTTGGCGACGGCGCGGCGGGCGTCGTCGAGGGCGGCTTCACCTTCCTGCCCGAACCGATGGATACTGGACGGATTCCCGAATTGGCTGCCGAAGAAGGGGAGCATCTTCTCGACGACGCGCTCGTCGACCGGTGTGCTGGCAGCATAGTCGAGGTACACGCGCGCGGCGGGCATGCGCGGATTCTAACATGGCGCCTTGTCGGTCGATTCGATGAGCATGTGCGCCGGCTTCGAATGGAGCGGCCGGTATAATCGTCCGGAGGATGCAACCATGACGGCTCCCACCATCGCCTCCATTCACGCGCGAGAAGTTCTCGACTCGCGCGGCAATCCGACCGTCGAAGCAGAGGTCCGCCTGAGTGATGGTTCGCAGGGACGCGCCATCGTCCCCTCGGGCGCATCGACCGGCACCCACGAGGCCCTCGAGCTGCGCGACGGCGACAAGGGTCGCTATGGCGGGAAGGGCGTGCAGCGGGCCGTCGCCAACGTCAACGGCCCGATTGCGGAGGCTTTGGCCGGGCGACTCCTGGACCAGGCCGAGCTGGACGCGGCGCTGATCGACCTCGATGGGCAGCCGAACAAGGGACGGCTGGGGGCGAACGCCATCCTCTCCGTCAGTCTGGCGGCAGCGCGGGCTGCCGCCTCGTCCTCCGGCGTGCCATTCTACCGTTACCTCGGAGGACCCTCGGCGGCCCTGCTGCCGGTCCCGATGCTGAACATCCTCAACGGCGGCGTTCACACCGGATGGCAGTCGACGGACGCCCAGGAGTTCATGGTCATGCCGCTGGGGGCCCCGAGCTTCGCCGAGGGCTTGCGCTGGGGCGCCGAGGTCTACCACGCCCTGCGAACGGTGCTCAAGCAGAGGGGCTACTCGACTCTGGTGGGCGACGAGGGCGGCTACGCGCCGGCGCTCAAGACGAACGCCGAAGCGGTGGAGGTCATCCTGGAGGCGATCGTCCAGGCGGGCCTCAAATCACCCGACCAGGTGGCCTTGGCATTGGATCCGGCGGCCTCCGAGCTCTACGACGCCGATCAGAAGCGCTACAACCTTCGCCGCGAAGGCAAACAACTCGACGGGGAGGGGATGGTGCGCTTTTGGGCCGATTGGGTGCGCCAATACCCGATCGTCTCCATCGAGGATGGCCTGGCGCAGGACGATTGGGAATCTTGGAAGCAGCTCACCGCCGAGCTCGGCGGCCGAGTGCAGCTCGTGGGCGACGATCTGCTGGTGACCAACCCCACACGGGTGCAGAGGGCCGTCGATGAGCGCGCCTGCAACGCGTTGCTGGTAAAGCTCAATCAGATCGGAACGCTGACCGAGACGCGCCGTGCGATCGACGTCTGCCGCCGGGCGGGCTGGCGCGCCGTCATCTCGCATCGTTCCGGCGAGACCGAGGATACGATCATCGCCGATCTGGCGGTGGCCCTCGAGCTGGGCCAGATCAAGACCGGCGCGCCGGCTCGCACCGACCGGGTGTCGAAGTACAACCAGCTGTTGCGCATCGAAGATGAGCTCGGATCGCTGGCGAGATATGCCGGATGGAAAGCGCTGGCCATCCCGGCCCCTCACGCCTGAGGCGACTCCGCAGCAGGATTGGACGAGTTGGGGTTCAGACCCCGGCCGGGGAGGGTTCTTCGGCCGGGATTTCGTTCTTGACGGCCTGCGCAGGCGTCCCGCAGTACGGGCACAGGTTCCACGGGAGCTCGAGCAGCCGTCCACAACGCGCGCAGGACTTGCGCAGCCGAGTGTGGCAGTGGGGGCAAAGCAGCCAATCGTTCTGAGTCTGCCGGCTGCAGCCCGGGCACGCCCGATGGGACTCGATGCCGCTGAGCAGGGCTTCCTCTTCCAGAGCCCGTTCGTACTCTTCTTCGAGGGTCAGGCGCGGGCGCAGGATCAAGTAGACGATCACGCCCGGCAGGTTGAGGAGAAGCACGAGCAAGGGGGCCAGCACGCGCAGGAAACGGTCCTGCGAGCGAGCCCGGATGTCGCGCCAGGTCCAGAAGACCAGGCTCAGCCACAGGGCGACGAGGAAGGCGCCGAATGCGGCGGAGAGATAGAGAAAAATCCCTCGAAATCCTTCAGCGCCAAGGCCGGGCATAGCGGCCGGGATTATAGCATGCGGTCCGTTCCGGCTTTGCGCCCCCTCCGACCGAGAACCGGTGAACATGTCATTCCCGCGTAAGCGGGAATCCAGGCGACGTGCCTGGTCAGGACTGGACCCCCGCTTCCCCTTCGGGATGCGAAGCGC
>CAZMVJ010000175.1:0-5725 GCA_964569445.1 uncultured Anaerolineaceae bacterium
CGACCGTCTCGGTCGGCGGGGCGATCGAGGCGGTCCATGACGGCGGCGGGGTCTGCGTTGGCGGCGCAGGGGTGCGCGTGCGCGTCGGCGTCCGGCTGGGCGTGCGCGTCCATGTTGGCACGCGGGTGTGAGTCGAGGTGGGTCGGGTAGTGTTGGTGGCGGTCGGTGTGGAAGTGGGCGATGGAGTCGAGGTGGTCGTCGGGCTAGCGGTGGGTGTTTCCGTCGGCGTGGGGGTGTCGGTCGGCGTGGGCGTCGACGTCGGAGTCGGCGTCTCGGTGTAAGGCTGCGGCTGGAAGGCGGTGGCAGTGGGAGGCGCCGGCGTGAAGGTGGGGGCCGCCGTCGGCAAAGAGGTGCTCGACGGTACGAGCGCCAGTTCGAAGCCGTAGTCGGAGGCTAGGTCGTCAACGTAGGCCAGGCCGTCGACGGCGAGCGGCTCTCCCGTGGCAGCCTGGACCGCCACGACGAGAGTCAGCAGCGTCAACGCGCAAGCCAGCGGCGCAGCGACCGCGAGGAACAGGCCTTTGACCAGGCAGCCCCAGGGGCTGCGGGTTCTGGGTCTTGCTCCGCGTTGGTTGCGTATCGGCTGCGTTGGGATCGGTCCCGCAGGCATGCCATCATTATCAGGGGTCCGTGGGGAGGGGGAATAGACCGGAGGACCCTTCGCGAAGCACCCCTGGAGCGAAGCGGAAGGGGCACCCCCTACCCCTCTCCCGCCGAGCGGGAGAGGGGCCGGAGGGAGGGAGGGCCTGCAGGATTGCCGCAACCACACTCGCCGTGTCCTCCAAGATTGCCGCGTTCCAGAACCTCAACACACGATAGCCCCTCTCCGCGAGCCAGTCGGTTCGCAGACGGTCGCGTTCAGCCTGCCCCGGAGGTCTGTGGACATCACCATCGACCTCAATCACAAGCCGCGCCTCGTCACAATAGAAGTCGACGATAAAGGGACCGAGGGCCGTCTGCCGACGGAACTTCCAGCCGTTCCTGCGATCGCGCAGCTTCTCCCACAGGATTCGTTCTGCTGGCGAGAGGGGCTGGCGTAGCTCTCGGGCCCGAGCGCGGACGGCCGGCGGGCTCTTGAGCTTGGCGGTCCGAGGCATGCAGTCCTCCCTCACCCCACACCCCTCTCCCGGGCTCTGATCCCGGGAGAGGGGCCGGGGGTGAGGGTCATTCTCCGAGGCGCGGCACGCGACTCTGGACCAGCGCCGGGGGCACGAGCGCGCACGCAGCGCAGGCCGCTGTGCCAAGCGCCAGACCGGCGACCTTGCCGGCGGCGGGCGGCAGGCCAAGGAGAGCGGCGCCGAACACCGGCCCGACGAACAACAGCAGGCAGATGCCCAAGGCGGCGATGCTGGCGATCGTACTGAGGCAGCCGGCGGTGCCGCGCACCATCCGGCGGGGATCCTCCCACTGGAAATTCGCTCCTAGGACTCCGAAGGCGAGGTTGACCCCGGTTATGGCGGCATAGCATAGGGCGACGACCAGCAGGCCGAAGACCACGTCGCCCAGGGCCACACTCCGGACGATGGACAGGACGATGAGAAAGCCCCCACCCAGGACGGCGACGGGCAAGTAGGCGACGATGTACTTAGCCGTCAACAAGCGTGTGGGCCCGATCGGCGCCGTTTTCAAGATCCACCAGCTGCGCCCCTCTTGCGAGAACACCATCGTCGCCAGCCGGGTCGACAGCACCCAGCCGACGAAAAGGGAAATCCCGATGTCGCCGAAGACCAGCAGGTCGCGAAAGTCCTGCATGAACCATTCCGGCGCTTCACCTCGCCCGGGCGGCGGCTCCCCGCCGCCCCGCACCAGCAGGATGGCATAGACGACGCCCATGATGATCGGGGTGACCATCCCCGACAGGTTCCGCAGATCACGGCGCAACATGGCGAAATCCTTGACGACGATCGCCCGCAGCGGCGATCCCCGGCCGGTGCGCGCCCTGGCCCGCAGGGCCACAGCGCCGGCCGACCGCCGCGCCGCACCCGGGCGCCGCTTGCGCGTGCTCGCCACCGAGACGCTGGCCCAACCGCTGTAGTACAACCGCTCGGCGGCGATCAGGGCCGCCAGGAAAACGGCGCAGCAGAAGACGACCATCCCCATCAGCATGCCGGCGCCCACCACCCAATCGCCCTGACCGATGTGAACCAGGCCGCGCCCGGCCCAGGACAGCGGCGACCACGGGAGGTCGAAGCGCGAGACGACCAGCGCCGCCTGCTGCAGCTGGACCTCCGACAGGTTCGACATGCGGGCGAACTGACCCGACTGCGAGCACAGGATCGTGATCACGGCCCCGACGAACCCCAAGACCTCCGCCGCCCGCCGGGCCGGGAAAAAGTGGACGATCCCCATCACCAGGACACCGGCCACCCCGGCGGCGGCCAGGGCCAAGGCCGCCATCGAGAAGACCACCAGCGGGTAGAAGGCGGCGTTGTAGTGCTCGGCCGAGCCCAAGCCGAATAGCAGCGGCAGCGCCAGCAGACAGATCAGGCCGAAGTTAGGGACGATCGCTTGCAGCAGCTTGCTCAGGAACACCGCCCGAATCGGGACCGGAGCCGTGAGCAGGAAGTCCATGTCGCCCGAGAGGTAGAGTGCCTGTAGCAGAACGCCGAAGCTGGTCAACAGAATCCCGACGAAGGCCGCCCCCATGACCAGAACCGGGAGACTCTCGGCCAGGCGCGGCATGTTCGGGACGGCGGAGAGGAACGCCGGTGAACGGATAAAACCGAGCATGGCCCGGCTGGCGAAAAAGACGAAGACCATCAGGCCGCCGAGGAAGAGAAGCAGGAGCACCCGTCCGATGCGATCTCGCATCTTCCCGCGACGGAAGCCGTTGACCCAGATGCGCAGCTGCAGACGCAGCAGCTTCCACGTGGAAGGAAACAGCCGCGCTTCGATCGCCCGGCCGCCGCCTACGGCGGAAGTCGTCGCCGTCACGCCCGACTCCCCTCCGGGATGCTTAGCGCGATCCCCTCCGGGACGCTAAGCGCAGTCACCCCGCGGCCATCCTCAATGTCATTGCGAGGAGCCCCGAGCCGAAGCCCCGAGTGAAGCGAGGGGCACAGCCTGCCCCGAGCGCAGCCGAGGGGTGGCAATCTCCCGGGTGATGCGATTGCTTCGCCCCCTTTCGGGCGCTCGCAGTGACTCGTGATCGGCAGGTCCCCTCCGGGATGCTAAGCGCGATCACCCCGCGGCCATCCTCAATGTCATTGCGAGGAGCCCCGAGCCGACGGCGAGGGGCACAGCCTGCCCCGAGCGCAGCCGAGGGGTGGCAATCTCCCGGGCGTTGCGATTGCTTCGCCCCCTTCCCACTCCGCTCCGCTTCGGGGACTATAGTTCGGGGGCTCGCAGTGACTCGTGATGGGCAGGTCCCCTCCGGGATGCTAAGCGCTATCACTTGAGCACGTCGGCGATCTCGGCGTATTCCGTTCCGCCGGTGAGGCTGAGGAAGATGTCTTCCAGCCGGCTCTCGCCCTTGCCCACGCGGCGCAGCTCGTCCATCGTTCCGGCGGCGATCAGGCGTCCCTGGTTGATGATGCCGATGCGATCGCACATGCGTTCGGCGATTTCGAGGATGTGGGTCGAAAGAAACACCGCCGCGCCGCGGTCAGCCAGCTGGCGCAGGATGTCCTTGATCAGGCGCGCCGACTTCGGGTCGAGACCGACCGTCGGCTCGTCGAGCACCAACACCTTCGGGTCGTGCACCAGCGCCGCCGCCAGCGACGTCTTCTGGCGCATGCCGTGCGAATAGGAGTCGACCGTATCGTCGGCGGCCTGGGTCAGGTCGAACAGGCGCAGCATCTCTTCGCTGCGCCGATCGACCTGGCCGGCATCGACGCCGTACAGGTCCCCGACGAAGCGCAACAGCTCGCGCGCCGTCAGCTTGGCATACAGGTTGGGCTCGTCGGGCACATAGCCGCTGGCGGCCTTGGCCGGGATCGGCTCGCGCTGCACGTCGAAACCGCCGACGCGAACCGAGCCGGAGGTCGGCTGGAGCAGCCCGACGACGGCCTTGATCGTCGTCGTCTTGCCGGCGCCGTTGGGGCCGAGGAAGCCGAAGATCTCGCCGCCATACACGTCCAGGCTGACGTCGTCGACGGCCGCTTTCTCGCCATACTTCTTGACCAGGTTGCGGATTTCGATCAGGGGCTGTGATGTGGACATGTCGCGTCGGGATTCCTAGCTTGGCGCGGACAAAGCGAGACCAAGCCTTCACTGGCCGACATTATAGACGGCGTGACTTTCGGGGCCTGACGCGTGGCTGGCGGGTGGCAGCCGTCGCTGAACTCCCGATCATCGGACTTATGCGCCGACGCCGACGGAGCAGATCCTAGCGGCGGGTCCGCCTTCGGACGGAGGGGTTTCGTTTCGGTCCGGCGGGTGTCCGCCGTCGTCCGTTTCCATTCGATGGACGCGGGGCGACCTTGCCGTTGCCGTTCTTGGGAATGCTCTCGGGGTTGAAGCCCCCGTAGTCGAATTCCGCCAGGCGCCGCCGCTGGAACGGCTGGCCCAGCAGCCGCTCGATCTGGCGCACGATGGGTTCGTCCTCCGGCTGCGCCAGGGTGAAGGCCTCACCGGTCTGATCGACGCGGCCGGTGCGGCCGACGCGATGGGTATAGGCGTCCGCCGTGTCGGGCACATCGAAGTTGATCACGTGGGCGATGCCGGCCACATCGATGCCGCGCGAGGCGACGTCGGTGGCCACCAGGATGTCGTACTTGTTGCCGCGGAAGCCGTCGATGGCCCCCTGGCGGCGATTCTGGGTCATGTTGCCCTGCAGCGCCTCCACCCGGTAGCCTTGCTTGTCCAGGTCGCGCGCCAGCGAGCGCGCCCGATGCTTGGTCCGGGTGAAGATCAGCGCCCGCCCGCCGGCCCGACGCTCGAGCATGGCCAGCAGCAGCGCTTTCTTCAGTCCGCCGGACACCGGGTAAAGCGCGTGCGAAATCGATTTGGGCGGAGCGATCACGCCGATCTGCACCGTGACCGGATCCCGCAGGATGCCGTCCGCCAACTGGCGGATTTCGTCCGGCATCGTGGCCGAGAAGAACAACGTCTGGCGCCGGGTCGGCACCAGCTTCAGGATGCGGCGGATATCGGGCAGGAAACCCATGTCGCACATGCGGTCGGATTCGTCCAGCACCAGCACTTCGACCCGCGACAGGTCGATGCTCCGATCGCCGGCCAGGTCGAGCAGCCGGCCGGGGCAGGCGATGACGACTTCCACCCCGCGGCGCAGCGCCTCGACCTGCTGCGGTTTGCCGACCCCGCCGTAGATCGCCACGCTGCGCACGCCGGTGCGCTTTCCATAGACGCGGGTCGCCTGGTGGATCTGCTCGGCCAGCTCGCGGGTGGGGGCCAGGATCAATGCCCGCACCCCCCGGCCCGGGTTAGCCAGCAATCGCTGCAAGATCGGCAGGATGAAGGCGGCCGTCTTGCCGGTGCCGGTCTGGGCGATGCCGAGCAGGTCGTGCCCGGCCAGAATCGGAGGAATGGCCTGCTGCTGGATGGGCGTGGGCTCGGTATAGCCCGCCGTTTGGATGCCGGCGCGCACGCGGGCATCCAGGTCAAAAGATTCGAAACTCACTGAAAGCACTCCTTGGCTAAGCCCCGCAGGGGGTATGTCGAGCCAAGTCGCACCCTCAGCCCCACATCAACAAGAATTGGCAGCCCTATGCGGCCAATCATAGAGAACCACGGCCCCGACTCTATCGTCCGGGACAACAACTCA
>CAZMVJ010000176.1:0-5709 GCA_964569445.1 uncultured Anaerolineaceae bacterium
AGGTCGAGCGCCGCCTGCGCCGCATCCGCCTGGCCCGAGATGGCGAGCGCTTCGGCCGCGTTCGGCAGGAAGATGCTGCACTCCGGGAGAAGGTCGAGAACCCCAAGCCAGACCTCCGCCGGATCCCAGTTCGTATCCAACGAAGTTGTCAGGCCCAAGGAACGGGCGCGTCGGAAGAGGGCCGGCAGCCCGGGCTTCAAAGCGGTCTGCAGGAAGTAGCTTGAGACGTGGAGATGTCGGGCCTGGAGGAGCGCATCCTCCGTGACTTGATCGGCACGCAGGGCAGTCATGCACCCGGGATAGGTCAGAATCGATCGGTCCGTTCCCCGATCCAGAATCACGCTGACACCCGTTTGAAGGCGCGGCTCGATGACCACATGGGTCACATCCACGCCGTGCTCCCGCAAGGCCTCGAGCATGAAGCGGCCGAACAGGTCGGCCCCGCAGAGCCCGACAAAGGCGACGTGCAACCCCAGGCGGGCCGCCCCGCAGGCGAAGATCGCCGACGAGGAGCCAATCGTCAGAGCAGCCGCCTCGACGATCTGCTCCGCCTGGCCGAAGGCCGCCGTCACATCGCCGGTCAGGATGAGATCGGGGTTGATCTCGCCGACAACCAGGATATCGAAGCGAGGGGGTCTCATAAGATCATGCGTCCCGGTTGGCAGCGGGGTCGTGTGCCACCGATGAAACGTCAATCCCTTTGTGCTCTCGCCTCATTCCGCAAGCCTCCTAGCGAGACCACGCGGCCGCCTCAGCCATCGCCGGTCCGGGCGCGCCTTCGACTCAGCCATGCTAACCTCGTCGACGATGACAGCCAAGAAGAAACCAGGCTGCAACGACCGCAAGAAGGAGGGCTTGGTGTCTTGGGCTCACCGGATATCCTGTGGCAGGCAGCCTTGGCTATCGCTTCACGCCGGTGAGGGCGATGCCTTCAATGAACTGCTTCTGCGCGACCAGGAAGACCAACAAGAGCGGCAGAATACTGGTCAGCGCGCCGGCCATCAGGACGGTGTATTTGCCCCCCATAATGAGCTGCTGCTGGAAAAAGGCCAGCCCGACGGTCAGGGTGGTGTTGGGAACCGCAGGCAGGTAGATCAGGGGATGGAGTAAGTCATTCCACGCACCCTGAAAGGTGAAGATGGCCAGCGCCGCCAGGGCGGGTTTGGCCAACGGCAAGTACACCTTCCAGAAGATCTGGAACAACGAGGCGCCATCGATCCGGGAGGCGTCCACGAGTTCGCGCGGGACCGTCAGGAAATACTGCCTGAGCAGAAACGTCCCGAAAGCGCCTCCCCAGAACGCCGGCAGCCAAAGAGGGACGGCCGTGCCGATCAGGTGCAGCCACTTGAAGATGATGAAGTTGGGGATCAGGGTTACCTGGGCCGGGATCATGAGCGTAACCAACAACAGCGTGAAGAGCAGATCGCGTCCGCGGAAACGGACCACGGCAAAGCAGAAGGCAGCCATGGCGCAGGTGAGGAGCTGGCCGGCCGTGATCAGCAGGCTGATGTAGGCGCTGTTGAAGAACAAGTTGGGGAAACCGATATCGACGGCGAAGAGGGCCTGGAAGTTCTGCAGCGTGGGAGTCGGAGGGATGAGGCTGCGGCCGAACTGGTCCGCCGGCAGCTTGAACGAGGTCGAGACCATCCACAGGAAGGGACCGACCATGAGGATCGCCCCCAGGACCAGGAAGCTGTAGGTCACGATGTCGAGCAGCAGCTTCTGGCGCTGCCGGGTCATGGGCTTCCTATTCATAGAAGACGTACCGCCGTTCGAGCCAGAAGTAGAGCCCCATCAGGGCGATCACCAGAACGGCCAGTTCGATCGCCTGGGCGCTGGCCCCGCCATAGTTGAAGAAGTTCCAGGCATTGCGGTAGATCGAGTAGACGATCACCGGAAAGCTGCTGTCCCCCTGCCCGCGGCGGGTCAGCATGTAGATGTAGTCGTACGCCTGGAAGGCGTTGATGGTGGCGATGATCGCCATGAAGAAGATGCTGGGCGTCATCAGGGGAAGGGTGATGCGGAAGAACTTGCGCACCTCGTTCGCCCCATCGATGGCGGCCGCCTCGTAGTATTCGCGGGGAATGGCCGTGAGACCGGCGAGGAAGATGATCATGCCTTCCCCGATGGCGCCCCACACGTTGACGATGAGGACGGAGCCCAGGATGTGCTCCGAGCAGATCCAGCAGAGCCTGCTCAGGCCGAAGACTCCGATGATGGCGTTGAGGATTCCAGTGTCCTTGGCGAAGATCATGTTCCAGACCAGGGCCGCCGCCACGGCGGACGTTACGGCCGGGAGGAAGTACATCGTCCGAAAGGCGCCCAGGCCCCGGATCTTGCGGTTCAGGAGAATCGCCACCAGCAGAGAGGCAACGACGACGCTGGGGACGTAGAGGGCGCTGAACTTGAAGGTGTTGAGCAGCGCGCGGGCGAACTTCTCGTCGGTGAACAGGGCCACGTAGTTGGTCAGGCCGTTCCACTGTGGCGGAGTTAGCAGGTCCCATTGGGTGAAGCTCAGGGCGAGGGTGGCCAGGATTGAACCGAGCACCCCGAAGGCCAGGCCGATCAGCGTCGGTGTGAGCATGAGCCACAACGTGAGACGCTCACCCCCCTTGGGCTTGAGTCCGGCCTGCATCGGTTCTCCGAGCCTCGCCCTTCCTGGCTGCCTCCCCTCCCCCCGCTGCCGGAGGAAGGGGAGGCAACGGCACGCAGACGGCCTACTTGTTCTTGGCCAGCACTTCGTCGGCCGCCACGACCACCTGGTCGAGGGTTGTGTTGAGATCCGCCTCGCCGGTCCAGATCGGGATCATCCCATCGCCGACCGCCGCCGACCATTCGTCATAGCCCTTGAAGACCGGCTTCATGTGGGCGAAGGCCAGCGAGTCGAGGAAGACCTGCTGGTTGATGGTGGAGCCCGGCTGCTCGAGGAATACAGGGCTCGCCGCGACCGATTCGAGCACGGGAATGGCGAACCCGAGCTCGGTCAGACGCGTCTGCCCGCTTGGGCTCAACACGAACTTGATGAACTCAAAGGCTTCGGCGGGGTGCTTCGAGCCTTCCGCCACCACAAACCCGGCGCTGTTGACGCTGGTGGCCGGTCCCGCCGGGCCTTGCGGCATGGGAGCCACGTCCCATTGGAAGGTCCCCGCGTTGTATCCCGGCACAGCCCAATGGCCGATGGGCGTCATGGCGGCGATGCCGGCCTGGAAGAGGTCCAGGCCGTACGAAGCCGCGGTGTTGATGTCGGGCATGGACTTGTCCTGGAACGTCATGTCATGGAAGACCTGCCACGCCTGGCGTGCCGCCGGCTCGCCGATCAGAGTCTGCGTGTGGTCGGCCGAGAGGATGTCTCCGCCAAAGGCCCAGATGGCCGAGCTCCAAGCCAACTCCATATCCCACAAGTCGGCCGTGAAGCCCCACTGGTCGGTCACCCCGTCACCATTGGTGTCCAGGGTGAGATCCTTGGAGGCCTGGCGCAGATCGTCGTACGTCCAATCGGCCGTCGGGTAGGCCAGGCCGGCGGCGTCAAACATATCCTTGTTGTAGAAGAGCACGATCGTCTGGAAATCGCGGGGCAGGCCGAAGTAGCCATCGGCCGTCTGGTAGGCCTCCAGGGTCTGAGGATACACGCCCTGCAGCATGTCGGGATTGGCGTCGAGGTAGGGCTGCAGGTTCTTGAGCACGCCGCGCGTCTGGTAGTCGAGGTAGTACGGGGCGTCCATGGCGAACAGATCGGGCGGGTTCCCGGCGGCCAGCATGGTCTTCAGCTTCTCCCAGTAGGCCGTCCAGTCCGAGACCTCGACGTTCACCGTGATGTTCGGATTTTGCGCCTGGAAATCGTCAACGATCGCGTTCCATACGGTGAGCTCCTCCGGCGCGCCCCACAACATGAAGGTCAGCTCCACCGGCGCGGCCGGCTGCCCGCCCTGCGGGGGAGCCGTCGCCGGAGAGGCCTGGCCGCATCCCGAAAGCAGCAGGGCGGCGGTCAGCAGAATGGGGAAGAGCATCTTCTTCATCTTGCTTCTCCTTTCAAGAGAGCCTGACGACGGAATCTAGATTGTGCGGTCTGTCCGGATCCAGACCCTTGCCGATCGATCGCTCATAGGCGATCAACTGCCCGACCGGGAGGTAGAGCACCCCGGCGATCGCTTCCTCCAAACCGGATTGGAATTCGACGTCGGCGTCGCGCTCGCCGAGAGCAAGGCTCCGTCCACCCAAGGCCTGCACCTCCTTCAAGACGGCGCCCTCGGAGACGGCCTGGCCCGACGACCGAAGTCCGACCAGCAGCGTCGCTGGCGTGACCATCGCCTTGGGCCCATGCCGGAACTCCATAAAGTGAAACGGCTCGCTGTGACTGAGCGACATTTCCTTCATCTTCAAGCTCAGCTCGCAGGCCAGGCCGTAGCGCGGTCCGCTGCCGAGCCAATAGAATCGATCCAACGTATCGTCGCCGCCGAGGTCCGCGGCGAGCGGGCGGTACTGCCGGATCAGCCGGCCGGCGCACTCTCCCAGCTCGTCCAACGCCGAGAACAGCCGATCCTGTTCTGCCCACAGCGCCGCCAGGGACACGGCGGCGAGGTATAGGGTGCTGAAGGCGCGCGTCTGGGCAATCGAGCGCTCCTGCCCGGATTCCAGAACGAGATTGAATCGGCCCATGGTCGCCAGAGGCGCCTCGGGGTAGCACGACAGGGTCACCAGCTCCTTCCGACCCGACTCCAGAAAAGCGCTGCAGGCCGAAAGGGTTTCCGTCGTCTCTCCAGAGCGGCTGACGGCCACGAGCAGAGTCTTCCGGGTGGAGAGGCAAGTCGAAGGATGGAGCCAGATTTCGGAGGCGGGCAGGCCTCGAGCGGTCAGCCCGGTGAGGCTCTGGAAGAGGGCGGCTGCCGCCAGCGACAGGTAGTAAGTCGATCCGCAGCCGGTGAAGACCACCTCTTCGAAGCCCGGCTGGCGCAAGAAGGCCAGTTCACTACGGTGCGCCTTGATCACGTTCAACGCGGCCTGCCAGGCCTCCGGCTGCGAGAGGATTTCCTCCAGGGTATGCTCCCCCGCTCCACTCATCCGTCTATCCTCGGCGGCCGGCCGCGCCATCGGCCCGATTCATCTTCTGCTCGGGAATGGCGGACAGCAGGAGCGCTCCTTCGAAGGCAACTTCCAATGAGACGTCGTGTGGGCCTTCGGCGGTCCCAAGATCGCGGTCGTTGACGTAGTCCAGCACGCGATAGCGGCCCGGGCCGAGGCCGCGGAGCACGACACGTCCGGCGAAGCGATCGGTCATCTTCTCGGCGTAGAAGGCGTAGTACAGCCGCTCGCCCTTGCGGATGACGTGCCCCTCCGGCCGGTCAAAGGCCAGGTCATACCGGTTCAAATACTCGCCGGCTGCGAGCCGGTGCTCGTTGTAGAGGCCGAACCACTTCTGCCAGAGCGCCGCCTTCTCGGGAGTCAGGCTCCAGTCCTCCTTGAGGATTCGTTTGAGGCCCGGATCTTCCGGCCACACGAATTTGGTCCCTGGAACGCCTCCGGCGCCGATCTCGCTGGCGAAATCCGCGCCGCCGTCGGAGAGCTCGACGTGGTCGGCGAAGACGGCGGCGTGCGGCCCGGCCAGCGCCTTGTAGAACTTGATGCGCTGGCGAATCTGCGCGCTGGAGGTCGGATCTGCCGTGACGGTCTGATCGGTGAAAGGCAGAAGGGGGGGGGTGATGGGCGTCCCGC
>CAZMVJ010000177.1:0-5672 GCA_964569445.1 uncultured Anaerolineaceae bacterium
GTGTGGACCGGGTCGATGAACTACACCGTCAACGACGCCTACTTCAACGACAACAACCTGATTCGCCTGCGGGATCCCGCCGCGGCGCAGGCTTACGCCGCCGAATTCGACGAGATGTTCAGCCAATCGCGCTTCGGGGCGTTGAGCGTGCCATCGGTCGAGACGCAGGGGCTCGACCTGCTGGGCGGACCGCTGGAGGTCTACTTCGCGCCGGAGGACGGCGTGGCGCCGCGCGTCGTGGAGCTCATCCAAGACGCCCAGCAGAGCGTCGACTTCCTGGCCTTCGCTCTAACCTCCGAGGAGATCGCCGGCGCGCTCGGGGCGAAGGCGGCGGAAGGAGTCGAGGTACGGGGCGTGATGGACGCCGGCCAGTCCGGCAACCTGGGGAGCCGCTACCGGGAACTGCTGGAGGCCGGGGTGGAGGTGCGGCTCGACGGGAACCCGGACCGGATGCACCATAAGGTGATCGTCATCGACGGCGTGTTGGTGATCACCGGATCGTACAACTTCAGCCGCAGCGCCGAGACGCAAAACGACGAGAACCTCATCGTCCTGCACGACGCCGCGGCGGCTGCCGCCTATCGGGTGGAGTTCGAGCGGGTCTTCTCGCTGGCGGCGCCCTGACGGCGCCAGCGTCTAAGGGACCCAGATGGCCTGGTCGACGCTTCCTCCCAGATCACCCATCACGCGAGGCGTGAAGTCGGGCGCCGTGGCGGCGTACAGCGTCCCGTCCCGGGCGGCGATGAGCAGAGTCTCCCCCGAGGTCGGATCCCACACAAGCTGAGCGACGTCCGCCTGCAGAATTTCCCGCCAGTCGCCGCCGGCGACTCGGACGACGACCTGGCCCTGTGTGTTCTCAATCACCTCCCAGGCCTCGTAGCCTTTCATCGAGACGGCCGGATGGTAGGAGCTGTCGCGGACTGGCGGTTCTCTACGGATAGAACCGTCCGGTGAGAAGAGCGCCATCGGATAGACGTCGAAGACCGCGCTCTCCTCCAACCACTGCAACCCCCAGGAACGCTCCGGGTCGAGGAAAGCCGGCGCGTTCGTTCCAGCCGGGTCCCATAGGTAGACCCCCACGCCGAAGGGGCACTTCGTCTCAGGCAGAACGGAGAGAAGGAGCGTTCCGGTGTCCCCGGATTGCACGGCGTCGGCGATCGGGCAGAACCCCATCAGGACCGCTCGCGACTCTCCGGTCGCCGCATCCACCTGGCCCAGGTCTTCGGCCCAATCGAGCATGAGGTAGTGGGACTCGTCCACCCAGCCGAGGAATCCTGAGGGGTAGACGAGCGGCGGCTGGCTGATGACCTGCCCGTCGGACACACGCACCGCCCACGAGCCGTCCATGCGATTGAAGCCCCCGATGGCGCCGCCGAAGGGCGGCACCAGGCTGACGCCGACATGGTAGATGTATCGGCCGTCCGGCGACCAGCTCGGAAAGATCGCCTGGGACGGCCCGTCGGTCAACTGCCGGACCTCTCCGCTGACGGTGTCGACGACATAGATGTCCGAGGTGGGACCGCCCGTGGCGGCCGAGAAGGCGATGCCCCGGCCGTCCGGCGGCTGCCAGGCGACCGTGTCGTATTCCCCGATCATCATGGCGGCAATCGACTTCTCGCTCGTCGGATCGAGAGTCATCTGATCCGGCGTGATGCTGATCAGGTGGGCGAGCGTACGCGAGACGCCGTAGGGAAGGGTGATTTCGACCAGGTCGAGGCCGGTCTCGTTCTTGGTCACGAGCGCAAGACGGTCGCCTCCTTGCGAGAGGGCGTGATGCAGATCGAACCCAAACAGCCATTGGTCCGACAGTTGAGTCGGGAAGCTGCCGTCGGGATTGGCGAGCCACACCCCGATGTTCTGGCCGGCGAAGAGAACGTGCGGACCCTGTAAGGCCAGACCGGCTGGCGTGGCCGTGGCGGTCGGTAGCTCGGGCGGAGCAGAGGTAGGCGGCGGTTTCGTGGCGATGGGATGAGAAGTGGGCGGGAAGCTTGCGATAGACCCGCAGGCGAGGACTAGCAGCGCGGTCGTCAGGATTGTGGCTGCCGTCGGCCTAGGCATCTGTCCTCCGCTCGTTGGGCTCACGCCGAGGCCCCTCGCGTTCTCGATTCGGGGAAGGCAATCGCCCGCAGGAGGTGGAATACAGCGATCCATCCGCCGTCCCTCGCCCTGAGCGAAGTCGAAGGGTCGGGGCGGCTCGCAGTGACATCCCGCAGGGTCCCTCTCAGCGAAGCGCCGCCCTCAATGCTTGCAGCGCCGCCGCCTCGAGGGCATGGATCTGCAGCACGCGCCGGCGCAAGTCGGAGAGCAGATCGAGCACGTCGGCAGCCGGCATCGGGAACTGTTCGTCGGCGGCGCGGCGCAGGCGGCGCGCCTGCTCCGCCAACTGGGCCGCCTGCTCCAGCCCCAGCGCCCCCTGCCGCGCCAACAAGGCCTCGCGCGCGGCGGTCACCTCGCGCAGTTGGCGCAGCGCCGGGACGCTGTTGGGTAAGGCGGCGCGAGCCAGGTTGTGCCAGGCTCGCGCCGAGAGGCGGAAAGGTTCGACCGCCTCTTGGAGCCGTCGTCGTCGGCCCGCCTCGGCGGCTTCCTCCAGGAAATCGGCGTAGAGGCCGCGGAAGGCGCCGCCGCCACGGCCACGCATCTCGATCTGGACGAAGACAGCCAGCAGCGCCGTCAGCAGGTCTCTCCCGGCGGGGAAGAACCGCGGCCAGCCCTTGCGGTCGCGGTCGTCGGTCAGCAGGCCGGCCCATTTCTCGAGCGCCGCCAGGCCGAAGTTCCCCCGGAAGGATCCGACGTCGATGCCGCGCGCCATCTGATCCCGTGTCTCGCGCACGGCCTCCAGCACGGCGGTCGCCAGGTTGGGGGTGCGGTCAGGACGTTGGACGATCACCGCCCTCGCCTTGGGGACCCCGATCGAGTTGCGCGCCGCTTCGAAGGACTTGCGGCGAAAGGGGAGAGGGCGGCGAGATCTACCGGCCAGCACGATACGGTCGGCCTTCCACGCGTAGACGACACCGGCGGCATATTCCGCCGTCGGCGCGAAATGGTAGGGCGCGCCGCTCAGGTCGATCCAGACGATCGGCGGGGTGCCCTCCGCCAGGGCCTGGCGCACGCCCTTGTTGGCGATAGCCGGGCTGGTGGACTGCACCACCCGGAGCGGCACGCCGACCCGCTCGCAGATGGTCTGCAGAAACTGCGGGCGGGAGGACTCCTCGAGCGTTGTGATCCGGGTTCCCAGCGTCAGCGTCTTCACCCGGGCCGACTTGTACTCGAAGACGAAGTAGCTGAAACCGAGGCCTCCGCCCAAGCCAAACAGCATGGCCTCGGTGAAAGGCTGGCCGCTGTGGGGGGCGCGGATGTCCAGGTAGGCCAGGACGGCTTGCAGCGCCCCGGCTTCCGACTGCCTGGCCAGGAAGGGGCGGAAGCGGGCGAGTTCGGCCGGGGAGGGTTCCGGTGAGGCCGGCATGGGGACGATTGGGTGATGGACCAGCGCTTGGGGACCGCCGAGGTGCGGAAATCGAGTCTAACCACCTCCGTCCAGATTGCAAGATGAACCCTGGCCCTCACTCCCGCACCCCCTCTCCCGCTCCGCGGGAGAGGGGGCCTGGGGGTGAGGGCTCCGGTACCGCGGTCCCTCCGAGCGACGCGCCACCTCTCGCTTCGGTAGGTGGACTGTAGGGTCGCTGCCTGCCGGTCGGACCCTACATTTAAGGTGCTTCATGGATCGCCCGTTGCCCGGCTGCCTTGCTCGTGGAGGCAGGCCATCGCTCGGGCTGGAAGGAATCGATGACGACTTTCGACTCGCCGGTCGTCGCCGGGAGCCTGCCGGGCCCTGGCCGGGCCGGAGACACGAAGACGATGCCGCGGCGCGCGCCGCTCGACTTGCTGTCGAGCTTGCGAGCCAAGCTGGTCATCCCGTACGTCCTGCTCACCCTGGCGACGGCGATGATCGGGATGTTCGTCATCACCCGGTTGGTCGCCTCCACCCTGCGCGAGCGGTTCGCCAATCAGATGCTCGAGGCCAGCCGCGTCGCCGGCGACAGCATCGTCCGCCGTGAACGCGTCCATCTCGAAGACTTGCGCCTGATGACTTTCACCCAGGGCGTGGGAGAGGCCATGGCGGGGGACGAAGCCGGGGACCTGCAGCAAACCCTCTTCCCCCTGGTCCTCAACAGCGGCGTCCAATCGCTGACGGTGGCCTCGGCCGGAGGCCAAGAGCTGCTCAGCCTGATCCAAGATCCGGCCACATCGGAATTCCTGGTTTCGCGTGGCGCCGATCTCAGCCAGGTGGAGCTCCTGGCCGGCCCGCTCGCCGGACGCAGGGACGCGCTGGGCGACAAGTTCGCCGGCTTGCTGTCGACGATCTACGGGCCCTACCTTTTCACCGCCGGTCCGGTGCGGGGTGGGGCCGGGGAAGTCCTGGGGGCTCTGATGATCGGCACGCGCCTCGACAGCCTGGCGAGCGAGATCAAGGCCCAGGTGCTGGCCGACATCATCATCCTCGACTCGAGCGGGGCGCTGATGACGACCACGCTGGCCGAGCCCGAAGACGGCTACGACGTGCTGAGCCTGGCGCCCTACGACGTCGCTTACCTCAATCCCGGAAAAACGGTGGAGCTGTCGCTCTACGGACGTCCTTACCAGATCTACTACACCCCGCTGGTGGTGCGCCAGAAGCCGGTGGGCGTGCTGGGCGTGGTGCTGCCCTCGAATTTCATCGTCACGGCCGAGTCGCTCAGCCGCAACGTCTTCATCCTGCTCTTTACGCTGGGGACGCTGGCGGTCATCATCACCGGTCTGGTCCTGGCCTCGCGCATCTCGCGTCCGATCGTGCGCATGCGCGACGTCTCGCTGGCGGTGGCTGCCGGCGATCTGGAGCAGCGCACCGGCGTCCGCGGCCGCGACGAAGTCGGCCAGATGGCAGCCGTCTTCGACCTGATGACCTTCCGCCTGCGGCGCCGCACGGCGCAGGCCGCCCGCCTGCATGCCGAGGCGGTGCGGCGCAGCGAGGAGTTGGCCGAGGCCAACCTCCGGCTGCAGCAGGCGCAGCAGCAGCTCGTCCAATCGGAGAAACTCGCCGCCGTCGGCACGCTGGCGGCCGGGATCGTCCACGATATCAAGAACCCGCTGGCTGTCATCAGCGGGCTGACCGAGGAACTCCAGGAAGGCGTCACCCCGGATTCGGCCATCGCTACGCCGTTGACGCAGATCCGCGAAAACGCCGTGCGGGCGAGCGGGATCGTCACCGACCTGCTCAAGTTCGCCCGCCAGTCGAATCCCGAGAAGAGCTATCAGAACGTGTGGGACACGGTGCGCACGGCGGTGCGGTTGAACGATTACCTGTCGCGGCGAGCCAACGTGCGGGTCGGGGTCGACCTGACCGCCAAACCGGTGATGACGCTGTACGACGCCCAGCAGATCGAGCAAGTGCTGGTCAATTTGATCCAGAACGCCGTTCACGCCATGACGCCGCAGGGCGGTTTGCTCAGTCTCGTCGTCCGCGAAGCCCCCCCGTGGGCCGAGATCGAGGTCCGCGACACCGGCGTCGGCATCCCGGCCAAGAATCTCGGCCGCATCTTCGACCCCTTCTTCACCACCAAACCGCCCGGCGAAGGCACCGGCCTGGGCCTGTCGGTGAGCTACGGCATCGTCGCCCAGCACCAGGGGCAGATCGA
>CAZMVJ010000178.1:0-5625 GCA_964569445.1 uncultured Anaerolineaceae bacterium
CGGCGCCAGTAGGCCGACTGCGCCGCGGCGTGGAATACCAGTGACACGCCGCGCAGCGCCGGGTCGAGCGAAGCCGGATCGAGGATGTCGCCGACGCGGAGATCAACCGCGACGCCGTCGAGAGCCTGCAGGGAGGACGTGCGGCGGTGCAGGGCTCGGACGTGCCGGCCTTCGGCGGCCAGGGCGCGGCACAACTGCGAGCCGATGAAGCCGGTGGCGCCGGTGACGAGGATCGGAGCCGCGTCAGTCAACAATGCTCCTTATGGGGTCCGACGGATGCGGCTGTCCCTGGTGTGAGCCGGCCCCCCTGGATTCCCGCTTCCGCGGGAATGACCTTGCATTTGGTGTCGCCCCCGCGAAGGCGGGGGCCCAGGCTTGGCCCTGGTCACCTGGATGCCCGCTTGCGCGGAAGTGACCCAACGGTGGTTCGCGATGTTCGACGCAGAGAGGAAGTGTACTCCGTGGGCGATTCGAATCGCCGCAGGCCCTGCCTCAGTTAATCAGTCCCAACTCACGCCCGACCTCGCCCAGGATGCCGATGGCGCGATCGATCTGCTCGTCGGTATGGGTCGCCATGTAGGACGTGCGCAGCAGGCACTGATCCGGCGGGACGGCCGGCGCCAGGACGGCGTTGGTGTACAGGCCGGCGTCGAAACACTTCTTCCAGGCCAGGATCGTCGTGGCCACGTCGCCGGTCTGAATCGGGATGATCGGCGTGACGCTGGGTCCCATGTTGAAACCGAGGGCCTTCAGCCCCGCCCGCATGCGTTCGGTGACGTCCCACAGGCGCTCGACGCGCTCCGGCTCGGTCTCCATGATCTCGACCGCCGCCAGGACGGCCGCCACGTTCGAGGCCGGCATCGAGGCGCTGAAGATCAGGGAGCGGGCGTGGTGCTGGATGTAGTGGATGACGTCGGCGTCGCCGGCGATGAAGCCGCCCAGCGAGGCGAAAGACTTGCTGAAGGTGCCCATGATCAGGTCGACCTGATCAGTGACGCCGAAGTGGGCGCCCGTGCCGCGGCCCTTGCCCATCACGCCCAGGCTGTGGGCGTCGTCGACCATCAGGCGGGCGCCGTGCTTCTGGCAGACCGGGATGATCTCGGGCAGCGGCGCCAGGTCCCCGCCCATGCTGTAGACCCCGTCCACGACGACCATCCGTCCGGCCTTGGGATCGATCGCCCCGAGCATGCGGTCCAGGTGGGCCATGTCGTTGTGCGTGAAACGGCGCATCTCGCCCAGCGCCATGGCGCAGCCGTCGACGATGCTGGCATGATCGTCCTTGTCGAGCACGACGACGTCGCCGCGCTGGACCAGCGACGAAATCGTCCCCAGGTTGACCTGGTAGCCGGTGCTGAAGACGAGCGCCGCCGGCTTGCCGACGAACGCCGCCAGGCGCGCCTCCAACTCCTGATGGATCTTGAGCGTGCCGTTGAGGAAGCGCGAGCCGGTGCAGGAAGTGCCGTAGCGAGCGACGGCGTCGATTGATGCCTGGCGCACGCGGGGATCGGTCGTCAGGCCCAAGTAGTTGTTGGAGCCGATCATCAGAATCCGGCGTCCGTCGACGACCACCTCCGTCCCCTCGGTATCCTCGAGCGGCAGGAAGTACGGGTAGAGGCCGGCGGCCTGCGCCATGCGGGCGTCCTGGTAGTCGAAGCACTTGGTGAAGATGTCCATCGGGCGATCTCCTCGGGAGGGTCGAGCGGCGAACGCCCGGCAATCGTGCCACAAGTCGGGCGGAAGGGGTAGCACGAAACCAATTCGTGGTACAAATGATTCGTGGTGCGAACGAAAACGGAAGTGCCGACGACGGGGCCGCCCTCCCGGCCGGACCCTGCCTCCGGGCCGCGTACCGTCCCGGTGGCCGCCCGGAAAAGCCCGGCGGCCCACCGAGGTGGCGAGTCCGCCGCCGGGGCGAGGCAGCTGCTGCCGGCGGCGCTCGATACGTACTGGCAGGTCCACCGCGAGATCGCCGAGGATCTCCATCCCTCCGGCCTGACGACGCCGCAATATTTGGTGCTGGTGCACCTGGTGGCCAGCCGGCGCGAGGCGGGGATGCGCCAGCTGGCGCGGGCGGGGCGGCACGACGCGGCGACGATGACGGCCGTCGTCGACGGGCTGGTGCGGCGAGGCTGGGTGGTCCGCCGACGCTCGGCCGCCGACCGCCGGCGGGTGGTGGTGCGGTTGACGCCTAAGGGACGACGGATCTACCAGCTCGCCACCCGCCGCCTCATCCTGCGTTGGCGACGCGCGCTGCGGACCTTCTCCGGCGCCGAACAGCTGCAGCTGCTCAGTCTGCTGCTCCGTCTGTTGGAGGCCCTGCAGGAAACGGCCGGTCAGCCGGCTCGCGTCGGACTTCGGCGACTCGCTCCGCCTTGACGGCCGCTGTCGGCCTTCTATAATCCGCGCGGCAGCTCCCTCGTCTCGTGCGGGAGGGGGGCTGTCGCTTGGCTGCCCGGAGGTGGCCGATGATCGATGTGCAATCGTTCCGCGACGACCCGCAGGGGTTGGCGCGCGATTTGAAACGGCGGGGATTCGAGCCCCCGCTGGCTCAGGTCGTCGAGCTCGACACGCGGCGCCGCGCGCGGTTGACGGAAGTCGAGACGCTCAAGGCCGAGCGCAACCGCGCCTCGAAGGCGATCTCGACCATGAAGGACGCCGCCGCGCGGTCGGCCGAAATCGAACGCATGCGCCAGATCGGCGACCAGATCGAAGCCCTCGACGGCGAAGTGCGCCGGACGGAGGTCGAGCTGCAGCAGGCGCTGCAGTGGATCCCCAACCGGCCGGCCCCTGAGACGCCCGACGGTCAGGATGAGACCGACAACGTGGTCGTGCGTCAGGCCGGCGAGCCCCCGACTTTCGGCTTCGAGTCTCGGCCGCACTGGGAGCTGGGACCGGCGCTCGGGATTCTCGATTTCGAGCGCGGGGTGAAGATCACCGGCTCGCGCTTCTACGTCTTGCGCGGCGACGGCGCCCGGCTACAGCGGGCGCTGATCGGGTGGATGCTGGATCGGCATCGCCGCCAGGGCTATCTCGAGATCTATCCGCCCTTCGTCGTCCGGCAGCAAACGCTTTATGGCGCCGGGCAGCTGCCCAAGTTCATCGACAACCTGTACCACGACGTCGAGGACGACGTTTGGCTGGTGCCGACGGCCGAAGTGCCGCTGACCGGGATGCACATGGACGAGATCCTGGAAGGCGACTTGCCGCGGCGCTACACCGCCTATACGCCGTGCTTCCGCCGCGAGAAGATGTCGGCCGGGCGCGACGTGCGCGGCATCAAACGCGGCCACCAGTTCGACAAGGTCGAGATGTACGTCTTCTGCGCGCCGGAGGACTCGCCGGCCGAGCTGGAGCGGATGCTGGCCGAGGCCGAAGCCACCTGCGCCGACCTGGGGCTGACCCATCGCGTCAAGGCGCTGTGCGCTGGGGATCTTGGGTTCAGCGCGCAGCGTTCGTTTGACGTGGAAGTGTGGGCTCCCGGCCTGGGCGAATGGCTGGAGGTGTCGTCGGTTTCGAACTGCGGCGACTTTCAGGCGCGCCGAGCGGAGATCCGCTACCGCCCCGCCGGAGGCAGGGCGCGCTACGTCCATACGCTGAACGGGTCGGGCCTGGGAATGCCGCGCACGATGATCGCCGTGCTGGAGAATTACCAGCAAGCCGACGGCACCGTTGTCGTTCCGGACGTCCTGCGGGCGTCGATGGGCGGTCTCGATGTCATTCGCAGGGAGGGATAGGACAATTGTGGAGCACGCGTGGACCAGCAAGCGGTGACGTTCCTGGTAGGCATGGCGATGCTGGCCGGATTGGCCGGCGTGCTGATCCCCTGGTTCCCGGACATCCTGCTGATCTGGGGAGCCGGTTTGGTTTACGGCATCCTGGTGGGTTGGGGTACCTGGGGTCCGTGGCTGTTCGTGTTGATGACGGTCGCGGCGCTGGTGGGGTTCGTCGCCGAGGTCGCCGTCAGCGTTGCCGGGGCGCGGGTTGGTGGGGCCTCCGGGTGGGGAATCCTGGCCGGCCTGATGTTGGCCGTCGTCGGCATGATTGTCTTCTCGCCCCTCGGCGCCCTCATCGGCCTTGCGTTGGGGATGCTGCTGGTAGAGGGCTGGCGCCAGCGCAACCTGCGCAAGGCGGCGGCGGCGACGCTGGGCGCCGTCATCGGTTGGGGGGCTTCCTTCCTGGTGAAATTCAGCCTGTCATTGTGGATGGTCCTGTTGTGGGGGGCCTGGGTCACGCTCGGCTGAGTCTCAGCTTGACGGAAAGAACACCATCCCGACGCCGAGGTCCTCCAGCCCGCGTTCCGCCCAATGCTGGACGAGCGTCGACGGGTCTTCCAGCGCAGCGAACAAATCAGATGCGGCAGCCGGGGTCTTCATGAGACTCAAGGCGCGCACGGCGTGGATGCGCGTGCCTGCGGCCGAGGAGGCCGCCGCGCGGCGGAGATCGGGCAGGGCTGCGGCGCCCAGCGCTGCCAGGGCGTCCGACGCCAAGCGCGCCAGGAGGGCATCCGAATCGGCCAGGCGGCGCGCCAACGCCGCGGCGGCGCCGGGGTTCGGCTGCAGGCGCAACCCGAGCGCGGCCGCCTGACGGACGGCGAGATCGGGATCCTCCAGAGCGGCGGCCAGGGCAGCCGAGGCCCGCGGGTCGAAGATCTCGGCTGCGGCGCGAACCGCCCACCAGCGCGTTTCAGCTTCAGGAGAATCGCACAGGGGCAGGACGATGTCGAGCGCCGACGCCCCCCGCCGGCCCAGGGCCAGCACGGCGGCTTCGGCGCGCGCTTCATCGTCGGAGAGCAGCTCGCCGACGAGGTGCGCGGCTTCGGACATCGGATTCTCTAGTCGCTGGGCGGAGGGACCGGCAGATCGGCTTCGGCGGTGCTGATCCACTTTGAGCCTTCATCGATCAGCATCACCGGGATGTCGTCGACGATCGGGTACTTGCGCCGGCAATCGGGCGTCTGGCAGACCAGCCAGCTGTCGCGCACCAGGACGAGCAGGCCCTTGTCGTCGCGTGCGCAGTTGGGGCAGCGGAGGATTTCCAACAGGTCGGCGCTGATCATCGGGGGATCCTCGTGGTGGATTCTACCATGGGGAGGCGGAGGCGATGGCCGCGGGCCGCTCTGCGCCGGCGCGCCTCGGTGATCCCTCGCTCAGGCCTCCCACTCCGCTTCGCTTCGGGGACCATGGTACGGCCCTCGCTCGGGATGACATTAACCGGAGACCTCCGCCACCATGTCATTCCGCCCCTGCCGGGATGCTTCGCGAAGGCCCGCGCAGCGGGCCGAGGAATCCCTATGATGTCCGAGAGCCTTGCGTCTCCGCTTGGGAGTCACCCGGCGCGTCTCGGGACTTCGGTCGCAGAGTCGAGGGTCTCCCCTCAGGGAGGCTCGTCACTGCTCGACGTTGGCGTCCTCGGGGAGTTCGGTGCCCGGGCCGTACTCATAGATGGCGCGCCACGGAAGATAGTGGGTCTTGATGCGGTCCTCGGACAGGACCTCGCCGTTGCGCTGGACCGTTCGGTAGACGACGACGTCCAGGCCCTTGGCCGCCCAGTCCACCTGCACGATCTTGCCCTCGGGCAGATCCTCGTTCTCGCGGTAAAGCGTCTTGGGGGCCTTGACCTCGTTCG
>CAZMVJ010000179.1:0-5622 GCA_964569445.1 uncultured Anaerolineaceae bacterium
AGCGGAGCCGAAGGATCCCTCGCTCCGCTCGGGACCTTGTGCCGTGCCCCTACGATGTGCCTCCACAAGATGGTCCTTTGCCGCGAGGCCTATGTACAGACAAAACGGCCGCCCGATAGGGCGGCCGTGGTGGTTGCGCAGGAAGGCTCAGCCGCGTCGCCGCGAGGCCGAGTCGTGGGGGTTGGTCCGAGCGACCTTAGCCTCCGGCCTGCTCACGCAGGGGGCCAGCCACAAGAAGGCCACCAGGTTGTCGGGGTATTCCCGGACGACCAGCGAAAGCGCCGCCATCCCCTTTACACGTTCGGCGGCTCGTCCTCGCTGCAACGCTTCCTGCATCAACTGCTCGATCTGGGTCTTCCCGGCCATGACGCATCTCCCTTCCGGCACCTGGTCACATCTCCGGACTCAGGCTAGCACGGGAGGGCTCTCCGTCCTCTTACAGCCGGCATACACCTTCGCCAGCCGCACGCGCCGGCGGCAAGTTGGCTGCAAGGTCGGTGGCGTGGCGGGGGGCCGGCGGCGCGGGTCTTGCGCCGGTTGCGCCGCTCGGAGCGTATGGTACACTCCCAAACTCGGAACGCCCGGAGGCGTGGATGGAATCGCAGGCGAAGCGTGTCGTCTGCATCGAAGACGAACCCGAGATGATCGACCTTGTGCGCCTGATCCTGGGGCGCAAGGGGTTCGAAGTCATCGGCGCCAACGGGGGTGTCGAAGGCCTGGAAGCCGTCCGGCGCGAGAAGCCGGATCTGGTGCTGTTGGACCTGATGATGCCAGATATGGACGGCTGGGAGGTCTACCAGCAGATCAAGGCCGATGAGGCCCTTAGGCACATCCCGATCGTCGTGGTGACGGCCAAGGCCCAGTCGATCGACAAGGTCCTCGGGCTGCACATCGCCAAGGTCGACGACTACATTACCAAGCCATTCGGTCCCCAGGAGCTGCTGGAGAGCATTGCCAAGATCCTCGGCTCAAACGACTGAGCCAAGCGGCGCGTACAGCCGAGTGTCCTGTTCCGGGGATATGTTGAGAAAGGCGTTCGAGCCTGGGAAGGATCGAGCTCGGTGGCGGTCCACAAGAAAGGCTCCGCCCCTAATCACCACGGACAGACATGATCTGGCTGTTTACGGAACAGGACACTAGCCCGGGGCGGCGCAAGTCGCCCCGTTTTCTTGCGAGGCGATCAGGTGTCGAAGTGGGTCGAGGTCCGCAATCAGAGCCGAGGCCTGGCGCCCGTTGTCCGGGCGCGCTGGTGCTCGAGTTTCGGCTGCAAACTGCGCGGGCTCAGCCTGCGGCGCTCGATCCCGGCCGGAACCGGGCTGCTGCTGGTCGAAGGCCGCGACGGACGCTGGGCGACCGCCATCCACATGTTCGGGATGCTGTTCCCCCTGGGCGTGGTTTGGCTCGATGGCAAGGGGAAGGTGGTTGACGTGCGCCGGGCGGAGCCCTGGGGCGTCTACATCCCGAAGGCCGCGGCGCGCTTCACGCTGGAAGCGCTTCCGGAAACGCTCGACCGCGTCGCCGTCGGGGACATCCTGGAGATTGCCGATGCGGTCGCTTAGCCGCCTGCTGTTGGCCGCGGCCCTGGCCTCGATCCTCGTCGTTCCCGGGCCGGTCGCCGCCCAAGAGGACGGGCCGGTCTACATCGTGCAGGAAGGCGACACCCTCATCGGGATCGCCCTGCGCTTCGGAGTGGACGTCGATGACCTGGCGGCGGGCAATGGTCTGGCGGATCCGTCTGCGATTACCCCCGGGATGCAGCTCCGACTTCCGGGGTACGAGGGCATCGGCGGAGTCCTGCAGACTCTTCCCGTCGGGGCCGGGGAGGATCTGCACAGCCTGGCGCTGCGTTTCGATATCGAGGCACACGACCTGGCCCGGTTGAATCGCCTGGTGAGCCCGGCTCGGCTGTATGTCGGCCAGCCCTTGATCGTTCCGGTGGCTGAAGGCGATGCCGGCCCGATCCAGGCCGAGCTTGTGCTCGGCGATGAGCAAAGCGGCGCGCTCGACCTGGCCGCTCGGGCCGGGTTGAATCCCTGGCTCTTCCAAGAGATCAACGGCGGTGAGGGGCGGACCTGGCTCGTTCCCCAGACCGGGATCTATCTCCCCGGAGGGGAAGGGCCGACCGACGCGCTGCCGGAGCAGATCGCTTCCTTCTCGTTGACTCCGGAGCGGCCGGGGCAGGGCCATACCGAAGTCGTCGAAGTCGTTCTGACGGAGGAAGGCCAGGTCAGCGGGATGTTAGGGGAGAAGCAGCTCAGTTTCATGTCTTCCGCCGACGAGCCGCTCTCGCGAATCGCCCTGCAAGGAATCCACGCTCTGGCCGAACCCGGTCTGGTCGACCTGGCGTTGACGGTCACCCCCGCCTCCGGGCCGCCCTTCACTTTCGTCCAGCCGATGCGGATCGAGGCTGAGGACTACAACAGCGAGTACGTGACGGTTCCCAGCGAGACCCTCGACCCGGCCAACACGGTCCCGGAGGACAACCAGATCGCGGCGGTGGTGGCGCCGGCGAGCCCCGAGCGGCTATGGGAGGGAGCTTTCGAGTTCCCGACCGATTACTACGATACCTTTCCGTCGTTCTTTGGCACTCGGCGCAACTACAACGACCTGGGCTGGAACTACTACCATACCGGGCTGGACCTGTTCGGCAACAAGGACACGGAGATCCGCGCTCCTGCCCCGGGGGTGGTCGTCTTCGCCGGGCCGCTGACCGTGCGCGGCAACGCCACCTACATCGACCACGGCTGGGGGGTCTACACCGGCTACCTGCATCAGTCGCAGCTCCTCGTTCAAGCCGGCGACCGGGTTGAGACCGGCCAACTCATCGGGATGGTTGGCAACACCGGTCGAGTGACCGGGCCTCATCTGCATTGGGAAGTGTGGGTGGGGGGCGTCCCCGTCCAGCCGCTGGAGTGGACGAGCCAGTCCTACCCTTCGTCCGAGAACGGGGGCTGACCGGCGATTTCGTCCAGGATTTCCCGAGCGCGGGCGGCCTGCTCGGCTGCCACGAGGATTTCCACTTGACCGAAGGCCCCCACGTCCACCGGCATCACCGATCCGGCGGCTTCTTGAGAGAGCGCGACGCTGATGCCCTGGGCCTCGAGCAATCCCCGCAGGATCTCGGCCTGCCCCCGACTCAGATCGCTGACGATGGCAACGGGCGGCTGCCCTGGCGGACTCATCGCCTGTAGTATAATGCGCGCCCGCGTCCGTACGCTTTGCACGGCATAACTTTGACCCCTGAGCTTACCCGCCCAATCGACTGGAATCGATTCCAAGTGCAGGAAGGCGACCTGGAGGTCGTTTACAACCTGCTGCTCGAGCGCGAGGTGCCCCTCACCGCGGAAGAGATGACGCGGGCCGTCGTCGAGCGCCGGCTGTCGGCGCCGCGTGAGGCGGCCGTTCCGGAGGCTCCAGCCGCCGCCTACCTTCCGGGCGAGACGTATTCGATCGGGGCGCGGCTGATGTTCCCGGCGATCGACGGCGTCACCGGAGTGGTCGTAGGCGAGCGCAACGGCGTCAATCCGGATATGGGGCCGTTCCGCGTGATCCTGGTCCGCTTTGGGGACAATGGCGCGCCGCGCGAGTTCGCCGCCGGCCTGGCGGAGCACAAGCTGAACCGCGTCCCGGAGCCGCCGCCGGCGACCGAGGCCGACGACGGCGTCGATGGCGCTCTGGCGCGCTACGGAAAACGCATTGCCGAAGCCCTCGACCATCGTCTCAGCGAGACGAGCGACATTGTCCGCCTCGCCGGACGGTGGTTCCCGGCGTCACTGCTAGCCGAGATTCACCAGGGTCACCTCAACCTGGCCGAGGCCGTTCTCGACGTCAGCGGCGGCGGCCCGCTGCCAACGCCCGAGCTGCTGGCGCACGTCGAACTCCCCGAGACTTTCGATCCGGCGCTGGCCCAATTCTCGTTGGACTATGCGCTGCAGCAAGATGAACGCTTCGACGAAGTCGGCCCGGCCGGGCAGGTGCTGTGGTACCTGCGACGACTCGAGCCTCCGGAGGCCCTCTACACGCCGGCCCGCCTCGAGCCTCTGGCCACCGAAGACGACCGTTCCGCCCTCTCCCCCGACCTCCTGGCCTTGGAGGCCTCGCTCGACGACGAGCTCTCGCCGCTTCCCGAGCCGCCCGAGGCGCCGGACGAAGTCGTGTTGCCGCTTCTCTTCCCTCATTGGCGTGTGGGCGCCTTGCCGCTTTCGTCGCGTTTGCTGCCGCTCTTCCCGACGGCCTACGAGGCGCCCCGCATCCGGTTCATTCTGGTCGACGGGCACAGCGGGGAACGTTTTCCCGGCTGGGTTGTGCGCGCCCCGCGCTACGTCTGCGGCCTGGACGCCTGGTATCGGCGCTACGACGTTCCTGCCGGCGGCCTGGTGCGAGTCCGACGGGGAGAGGCGCCCGGGGAGGTCATCGTTGAAGTCGCCGAACGAAGGCGCCGCAGCGAGTGGATTCGGACGGTCGTCGTCCGGCCGGACGGGGCCGTCGGGTTCACGATGTCGAAACAAATGGTCGGAACGTCCTACGAGGAGCGCATGATCGTCGGCCTGACCGATCCGGCCGCCCTGGACGCCGCCTGGTCGAACGGCCGTCAGCGCCGCGAACCCTTTGCCCGACAGGTGCAGGACGTCTGCCTCGAACTGGCGAAGCTCAACCCGCAAAGCGCGGTCCACGCCGAGTCGTTGTACTCGGGAGTGAACGTGCTGGTACGGGCTTCTCCGGCGGCGGTCTTCACCCAACTCGTCAAGAACCGCGCCTTCCAATACGTCGGCGATCTCTATTGGCGGCGCAGCGAAGTTTCGGAGGGCGATCTCCGGTGAGCCAGCCGCCGTATCCACCGCTGCTCCTTCGGCCGACGCCGGACACGAAGTTCCACATCGACTACGAGTGGTGGAAGCGGGCCGACCGCGACGTCGAGGTTTTCCTGCGCGACTACCTGTGCCCGGAGCACCAGCAGGCGCTGGCGTCAGGGGAGGAAGAGCTGGCCTTTGATTCCGTCGACCCGGAGACGGCCGAAGTTCGGCGAAACGGCGGGATGCAGCAGGTTCTGATGAGCCACTGCGCCCGCCAGCCGGGCTACCTCACTCCCGACAACACCCTGGTGGACTCGGTCTTTCGCATCCTGCTGGCCAACGGCAACTCGCCGATCTCGTCCGCGGATCTCAGCCAGCGCCTGGGCCGGCCGGCGCAAACGATCCTGCGCACGCTTTCGGCGCCCCGGGTCTTCAAGGGCATTCGACCGATTCTCGATGGCGGCTAGGCGGATCTTTCCATCGAGCCACGGCTTCCGGCTCGCGTGGGGGCGGGTTTTAAACCCGCCCCTACGTCTTCCCGTTCAGGTTTGACCGACCGCGCCGTTTCCGCCTACAATCGTCCCGGCCCCTGTAGCTCAGCGGATAGAGCATCCGCCTTCTAAGCGGAGGGCCGCAGGTTCGAGACCTGCCAGGGGCGCCTCGATCCACCCGCCGCGAACACGGGGCGGACTCTTCCTTCCTCCGCGGTCTTTCCGAATCTCCTCGCGCATCCTCTCGATGGTCGGCCGGACACGAAGTCGTTCCGGCGTGCCCACTGCTCAGGTGGTCTGGGAGGCTGCGGAAAAGCCCGTCTCCGGCCTCACCCCCT
>CAZMVJ010000180.1:0-1347 GCA_964569445.1 uncultured Anaerolineaceae bacterium
TCCGGCATCACCCACTCGAGAAAGGCCCGCAGACTGCCGGCGACGATCCCCTGGCCACCAGTCAGGATCGGCACTCGGGCGGCATCGATCGCCTCGGTCAGGGACCGCAGCCCGGAGTCGGTGATCTCCTCCGGCCATCCGAGGTCGGCCGACATGCGGTCGGCGGCGCTCGGCCACGGGCCACGGTGCGCCATCCATACCCGCGTGTCCCACACGACCGCGTGAACCAGATCCGCCAGGCGGGCGACAAACGCCTCGGCCCCGCGCTCCTCGACCATCTCGGCCACCAGCGACTGCACTTCCCCACGGGCGAGACGCCCGCTGGCGCGCATGCCGCGCTCTTCGGCGAAGACCCGCACCCAGACCTGGCTGCGCTGCACGATCTCGTGCCAGGCCGCCTCCGAAACACGGCCGATCAAGGCCAGCGACTCGGCCGGGGTCCGCAAGACCTGCGCCAGCCCATCGACTCGCCGAGCCAGGCCTTCGGGAAAGGGATCTAGCGCTTGCTTCAGGCGAGGCCCCAGATCGGGATGCTGGCGGACGAGCCCCAGGTCCCCGGGGGTGTCGATGTCGGTGCGCGCCGCCGCAGTGGCGGGCGGCGTCTGCACGGTCAGTCCGGCTTCCTGGCGCAGCACCCATCCGAGAGAGTTGTCGGTCGGCAGACGCTCGGCCAAACCTTCGACGCGCCCGGCATCGCGCAGGATCGCCCAATCCGTGGAATGCAGATTGTTGACGAGAACGCCGCCGGCCGGAAGCTGCTGCGCCAGCTGGAGCCACCCCGCCAGGCTTTCCGCTGTCGCCAGGGGCGCGGATGCGCCGCCGAAGTACGCCAGATCGGTGAAGCGGCCCGAGGCGATGATCCGCGCCAGCGCGCGACCGAAATGGAATGGGGATTCAGCGTCCGCGCCGATCTCCACATCCGGCGCTGCCAGGGCTTCCCGATCCGCCGGCTCGGCCGCCACCAGGTGAAGAGGACCGAACCCGCCGGCCCGCAACCGCTGAAGCAGGTCGGCGGCACACGCCCGCCGCGCGGCGGCCATCCATTGCTCGGCGCGCGAGGATCCGGATGGGGGGAGCAAGACGAGGGCGGGAGTTGGCCGAGGAGGCGGCGCAGCCATCACGGCGTGCGGCGGGCCCGACCGCCCGGACTAGTCTCCTTCGCGGAGAGAAGCGGAGCCATCGGGCGAGGCAGGGTTCTGTCCGGAGGACTCGAGCCAGGGCCGCCGCCGATGGCGCGAATCCAGGCGATCCCGAGCGGCTTCGTCATCGGTCTTCTGAGGTGGGACTCTAGTGGGGGGAGCTCACCTGCACCGCACCTGCGGTGCGCCGCAGGTGCAGGTGTTGCTC
>CAZMVJ010000180.1:1357-5570 GCA_964569445.1 uncultured Anaerolineaceae bacterium
CAGCCCTAGCAGGGTGCGGAAAAACGGCGACCGCCATTCAACCCCCTCCCCTGACCCTCGCGAAGCAGCCCGTAGCGAAGCGGAGGGCCTCCCCCTGCGCCCGCGTGGGCTCGCGTCCCAAGCTTTCCTGCAAGGGGAGGGGAGGGTATTTCTGGGGGGTGGGGGAGCTCACCTGCACCGCACCTGCGGTGCGCCGCAGGTGCAGGTGTTGCTCCCCCCACCCCCCAGGAATTCCCTCCCCTCCCCCTGCGCGAAACCTTGGGACGCGGGCCCACGTGGGAGCAGGGGGAGAGGTCAGGGGAGGAGGTTAGCTGGAGGTCGCCGTCTTTCCGCAACCTGTTAGTCCATCTCCGGTTCGATCAGGCCGAGCGCGCCGTCGCGGCGGCGATAGAGCACATTCACGTGGCCGGTGGCCGAGTTCATGAATACGAAGAAATCCTCGTGGCTGAGCAGGATCATCTGCTCGATGGCTTCCCCCTCGTCCATCGGCGTCAGGGGGAACCGCTTGCGCCTGACGATGGCCGGCCCGAGCTCCCCGGTGTCGGGCTCCGTCGAAGGCGCATCCAGGGCGACCTGGGCCGCCGAACGGCCGTCGCCCCGGGTGCGCCAGTGCTTGCCCTTGTAGCGCTCCGCCTGGCGTTCGATCTTGTCCAGCGTCTGGTCGAAAGCGGCGTAGATATCGTCGGACCGGTTCTCGGCCCGCAGCAGCATGCCTTTGCCGCGGATGGTGACCTGGGCCACCTGTCGGTCGGCGGCGGAGCGGGCTGCCTTGCGGTAGTCCAGATCGACCTTGACCTCCTCGATGGTGTCGAGGTAACGGTCAAGCTTGACTGCTTTCTTGGTGATGTAGTCGCGCAGGCGGTCGGTCAGTTCGAGGTTGCGGGCATTGATTTCAACTCGGACGGTCATTCCGCCTCCAAGCGGGGGATGCGGCGCGGCTGGACTCAGGCGCGACCGACGGTGAGGCCGACCACGCGCCGGGCGCCGGCTTGCGCCAGGGCCTGGGAGCAGGCGGCCAGGGTGGCACCGGTGGTGTGCACATCATCGATGAGCAGTACGGTTTCGTCTCGAACGAGGGACGGGTTTGCCGCAAACGCGCCGTCCACATTGGCCCACCGCTCGCCGGCCTCCAGCCCGACCTGCGATCCGGTTTCGCGGATGCGCACGGCAGCCGAAGGCAGGCTCGGGAGTCCCAACAACCCGGCAAGAGCACGGCCAAGGAGCTCGGCCTGATTATAACCCCGCTGCCGTTGGCGCCGTCGACTCAGGGGCACGGGGACAAGGCAGGTAGCCGAGAGTCGATGCCGATGATAAACGTCCGCCATCGAACCGGCGAGCGCCTGCGCCAAGCGCGCGTCGGGACGGTACTTGAGATGCTTGATGGCCCGATCCAATGGAGGGCGGTAGACGGCGACGGCCCAGGCGTGAGGCGCTGCCGGACCGCACCGGTCGCCGGCGGCCTCGGCCGGCAAGACACGCCGACAGGCCAGGCAGACCGTGGAACTGACCGGCAGCAGGCGGCTGCGACAGCCGTCGCACCAAACGGCGTGTGCGGATCCGCATCCGGCGCAGCGCGTCGGAAAGAGAATCTCGAGGAACGGCTCCAGCCTGACGCGCCACGCCGCCGGCGACGGCATGCGGCCCCCTCCCCCTGTGGGCGGCCCGATCGACGAGCGAGGGTCAGCGGCCCATCAGCAGGCTGCCCAGCGTCGAAGACATGAGCAACAGGGCTGCCGGCCCGAGCAGGACGATCAGAATCGAAGGAAAGATCAATAGCGCGATCGGGAAAATCATCTTGATCGGCGCCCGATGGGCCTCTTCCTCGGCCATCTGGCGGCGGCGGACGCGCATCTGGTCGGACTGGATCCGCAGCACCTTGGCCAGGCTGACGCCCAGCTGCTCCGACTGAATGACGGCGGCGACGAAGCTGGTCAGCTCGGCCACCCCGATCCGTTCGGCCATGTCGCGCAGCGCGTCACGCCGCAATTTGCCCAGACGGATTTCCTGGATCACGCGGCCGAACTCGAGCGCCAGCTCGTTGTCCCATTTCTCCTGAACCTTCGACATGGCCGCATCGAACCCCAGCCCGGCCTCGACGCACACCGTCAGCAGGTCGAGGGCGTCCGGCATGGCCCGGAAGACTGCTTTCTGTCGGCGGCTGATCCTGCTGGAGAGCCACATGTCGGGGAACATGAAGCCGAGCAACAGGAAGACGACCGTCAGCGCCAGCCCCTGGACCCAGTTGCGGCCGGTGACGAGGAAGACGATGAAGATCAGCCCGCCGAAGACCACCGCCAGGATGATGCGCAGGGTGAGGAAGAAGGACGGGTCCATACGCATCGGGTTGCCGGCCATCTCCAGCTTTCGCCGCGTACTCTGCAATGTCGCCTGCGGCGTGAATCGCTGCGAAATCTTGCCGACCGAGTTGAAGAAAGGCAGGACAATACGGTCGTAGAAGCCCTGGGAGAGCTCGATCTCCTCCAGCGAGAGCGGCTCTTCGCGGACGGAGAACTCCGCCAACCGCGCCTGAATCGGGTCGCGCGCTTCCGGCGCCCGCATTCCGACCACGACCAAGACGACGGCGACCACCACCGCCACCACCAGCAACACTCCGATCGTTCCCAACATATCTCCGTCCTTTCCCGTCCGCCGTCGTCGCTAGATGTCGATGGAGACGATCTTCTGCGTGATGTAGAAACCGGAGACGATCATGAGCACCGACACGGCGAGCATCGACCCCCCGCACAGGATCGGTGGGTCGAGGAACTTCATCACATACGGTCGGTTGACCAGATACAGGATCAGGAACAGGGCGATGGGCATCGCCGAAATGACCCAGGCGGTGGCCCGCCCCTGGGCCGTCAGCGAGTTGATTTCGCCCTTGATGCGCACGCGCTCGCGGATGGTGAAGGAGATCACGTCCAGGATCTCGGCCAGATTACCGCCGACTTCACGTTGGACGTTGATGGCCGTCACGCATAGATCCAGGTCTTCGCTCTTGATCCGCCGCAGGAGGTGATCGAGGGCGTCGTCCATCGACAGACCCAGCTGCATCTCCTGAACGACGCGGCGGAACTCGTCGCAGATCGGAGCCGGCAGCTCGCGGCTCACCGCCTCCAGCGCCTGCAGCGTCGAGAAGCCGGCGCGCAGGCCGTTGACCACCAGGTTGAGCATGTCACCGAGCTGCCCGTCGAACTTCTTCAGGCGGGTCTTCTCGGCCCGTCCGACGTAGATGCCGGGCAGGAAGGCGCCGACAATCCCGGCCACGACGGCGAAGAAGATCGAACGCCCCAGCACCATTCCCAACAGCGTGCTGACGACGGCCGCAGCGGCGATCAAGCCCAGGTATTCGGCCGGTCGCAGCTTGATGTCCGCCCGCGCCAGCCGCCGCGAAATGCCCTCGAAGAGGTCGGTGCCCTCGCCGAGTCGATTGAGATACTCGGACAGGATATTCGGCTGCTCGGACTTCTCGGACGATTCCTGGGAGGCGGTGGTGACCAGCCCTCCCGACTCGGCGTAACGCCCCAGCCGTTCTTCCACGACCGAGCGGCTGCCGAAGACGGTGACGGCCACGCCCACGACCAGCAGCGTCAAACCGAGCCCGCCTCCGATGAGCAAGATCAGATTGGGTAGTGGCATGGCCTCGACCTCCGACCGGTGCGCCCCCGCCGGCCTACCGTCCCGTTCCGGCGATCGGCGAACTTTCGGCGCCGGGCAGGCGATGGACCCTTCCCTCACCTGTCCTCATTCGCTCCAGCCTCATCGCGCGGCCACCCGGTTGCGTTGGTCGCGCTTCGGGCCCGTCCATGCCGGACGGCGTGGGAGCGCTCAGGCCGTTTCCGGAACGGGACACTAGTAGCGCAACCTCTCGCCGACACCAAAGATCGACGCCGGCATGTGGATGCCCGACGTCTCGATCTTGTCCATGAAGCGCGGCCGCAAGCCGGTCGGGCGCAGGCGCCCGATCACCCGCCCCTGCTCGAAGCCGGTCTGTTCGAAAATGAAGATGTCGGTCATCGTGATGACATCGCCTTCCATCCCCTGGATCTCGGCGATGTGGGTGACCTTGCGCGTGCCGTCCCGCAGTCGCTCCAAATGGACGACGAGCTCGAGCGCCGAGGCGATCTGTTCCCGGATGGCGCGGATCGGCAGCTCCATCCCGGCCATCAGCGTCATCGTCTCGATGCGAGAGAGCGTGTCGCGCGGGCTGTTG
>CAZMVJ010000181.1:0-2103 GCA_964569445.1 uncultured Anaerolineaceae bacterium
GACTTGCAGGGGGAGGGGTGGGATTCCTGGGAAGTGGGGGGAGCGAAGCTCCCCCCACTTCCCAATCTTCATCCCCCTCTCCGCAAAGCAGCCACATCGATTCGGCCGATCTCTGCGGAGAGGCCCACAGGGCTGCTTCGCGAGGGGAGGGGGTGAGGTGGGAGAGTGCCGAGGGTTGAACCAGGCAGGGACGAGGGGGCCGATTCAACATCCGGCCAGCCGACTGGTCTACCGTGCGCGCGCCGGCGATCCGCCGACGATTCTGCGGACCGTCCGGCCGCTGGGTTGAAGGAGGAGCCTATGTACGGCTTCGAACCCTCCGATGAGCAGAAGATGCTCGTGACCGCCATCCAGAAGTATGCCGCCAAGGATTTGCGCGAGGCGGCCCACGACGCCGATGAAGAAGGCCGCTACCCTCCAGAGGTGATGCGCCGCGGCTGGGAGCTGGGCGTGCTGCAAGCCAGCATCCCCGAGGCCTACGGCGGTTTCGGAGAGCGCTCGGCCGTCACCGGCGTCCTGGCGGCCGAAGAGCTCGCCTGGGGGGATCTGGCCGGTGCGCTGGAGGTCATGGCCCCCGGCACCTTCGCCTTGCCGACCCTGGCCGCCGGGACGGAGGAGCAGAAGAAACGCTGGCTGCCCGGCCTAGTCGAAGGCGATTGGCGGCCAATGGTCGCGGCCATCACCGAGCCCGACTTCGACTACGGCGCTGATAACCTGCGAACGGTGGCCACGCGCCACAACAGCAGCTATGTTCTCGACGGCGAGAAATGCCTGGTCCCCTTCGCCGAGTCGGCCGAGGCTTTCCTCGTCTTCGCCAGGCTCGACGACAAGGCGCAGGCCTTCTATGTGCCGCGCGGCGTCGACGGACTGACCATCGGCGAGCGCGAGGGCTATTGCGGCCTAGGTTCGCTGCCCACCCATCGCCTTCGTTTCGAGAAGGTGCTCGTCCCGGCCGCCGACCGGCTTGGCGGCGAAGGTGGTTTCGATCCGGCGCCGGTGCTGGCGGCGGCCAATACCGCCGCGGCGGCGCTGGCCGTCGGCCTCGGCCGCGCGGCCTTCGAGTACGCCTTGGCCTACGCCAAGGAGCGCGAAGTCTTCGGCACGCCGATCGCCCAGAAGCAGTCGATCGCGTTCGGGCTGGCCGAAATGGCGATCGAGCTCGAGGCCATCCGCCTGCTGGTGTGGGAAGCGGCGTGGCTGCTCGACGCCGGGAAGGACGCCGCCAAGACGGCCTACCTGGCGCTGACCGGGGCCTCGGACCTGGCGATGATGGTCACCGACCGGGCCGTCCAGTACCTGGGAGGGCACGGCTACATCCGCGAGCATCCGGTGGAACGCTGGATGCGCAACGGACGCGGCGTCGCACTGTTCCCGGGATTGGCGATGGTGTGAGGCCGTGACGGGAGTCACCGCCCAGTTGTCGATTCGTCATTGCGAGGAGCCCCAAGCCCTTCGGCTTCGCTCAGGGCGAGGGGCGACGTGGCAATCGCCTCTTGCGCAAGATGAGATTGCCACGCCCCCTTCGGGGGCTCGCAATGACGGAGAAGTAGGGCGCGGCGGGGGATCGTCTTCAGTATGGTTGTCAGAAGGAGCACAGCCATGATCAGCTTCGAAATGCCGGAGAAGATCCAGCAGACCGTGACGCTGATGACGATGGTGGCGGAGAACATGATGCGCCCCGTCGCCCGCTATTACGACGACCACGAGCATGAGATCCCGTGGGACTACATCAACTTCATGCACGACGCCAATCGCCAGATGGGCGGGGGCGGTTTCGTCCCCGGCGCCGAGAAGCCCAAGCGCGGCAACGGCGACGAGCCGAAGAAGGAAGGCCTGCGCCTCGGCTACCAGCGCCTTGCCTACAGCGCCGAGATACTGTCGTGGGGCGACACCGGCCTCTACCTGTGCTCGCCGGTCGGGCTGCTCGGCGCGGCGGCGGTGGCTGCCACGGGCACGCCCGAGCAGAAAGAGCGATTCCTCAAGCGCTTCGCCGGCGACAAACCGGTCTTCGACGCCATGGCCCTCACCGAGCCGCATGCCGGGTCGGCCATGCCGGCCATGGTCCGCACCACCGCCGTGCGCGCCGACGACGAATGGGTCCTC
>CAZMVJ010000181.1:2113-5491 GCA_964569445.1 uncultured Anaerolineaceae bacterium
GAGAAGATCTTCGTCACCGGCGGTCACAAGGCGCTGGTCGACAGTCAGGGCTTCGTCGTCGTATGGGCGACGATCGATCCGTCGGCCGGCCGCGCCGGCGTGCGTCCGTTCGTCATCGAAGCCGGAACCCCCGGCTGCGAAGTCACCAAACTCGAGGACAAACTGGGCATCCGGGCCAGCGACACGGCTTCGATCGTCATGCAGGATTGCCGGATCCCCCTCGACAACATCCTGGGGAGCCCGGAGGTCGAGAAGAAGACGACCGAGGGGTTTAAAGGGGCGATGGCCACCTTCGACGCCAGCCGACCGATGGTGGCTGCCTCGGCGCTGGGCGTGGCGCGGGCTACGCTCGAGGCCGTCAAGGAGTTCCTCGAAGGGAAGGGCATCCAGGTGCGCTACGGCTTGCCGCGCAGCCGCCTGTCCAACATCGAGCGCGAGCTGATCGACATGGAAGTCATGCTCCGTTCGACCTGGCTGCTGGTGCTCAAGTCGGTGTGGATGATGGACGAGAAGAAGCCCAACAACCTGGAAGCGTCGATGGGCAAGGTCCGCGCCGGCGACATCGTCGTCCGGATGACGCAGAAGGCGGTCGAGCTGCTCGGCCCGCTGGGTTACTCGCGCGAGCACCTGCTGGAGAAGTGGTTCCGGGATGCCAAGATCAACGACCTGTACGAAGGCACCGGGCAGATCAACCGCTTGATCGTGGCGCGGCGGATCCTCGACTACGGACGCGAAGAGCTTTCGTAACCCGAGCCGTCGCCACCGGAGCGAAAGGAGACCGGAGCATGACTTACCGAGTCCATCAAGCCGCCGTCCTGGGCGCCGGAACGATGGGGGCAGCCATCGCCGCCCACCTGGCCAACGTCGGTATCCCGTCCTATTTGCTGGACATCGTCCCGACCTCGCTCACCGACGACGAAAAGAAGCGCGGGCTCACCCTGCAGTCGCCCGACGTACGCAACCGCATCGTCCGTCAGGGCCTTGAGCGCTGCTTGAAGGCCCGGCCGGCCAACTTGTATCACCCGGATCTGGCACGCCTGATTCACATCGGCAATTTCGAAGACAACTTCGACTGGGTCGGCCAGGCGGACTGGGTCATCGAGGCGGTCGTGGAGCGTCTCGACATCAAGCAGCCGCTGATGAAACGCGTCGATGAAGTCCGCCGCCCGCAGGCGATCGTCAGCACCAACACCAGCGGCATCCCGGTGCGCCAGATCGCCGACGGCCGCAGCGCCGATTTTCGGAAGCACTTCGTCGGGACGCACTTCTTCAACCCGCCGCGTTACCTGCAGCTGCTCGAGCTGATCCCGACAGACGATACCGACCCCGAGCTGATCGCCTTCCTGAAGCGCTTCTGCGAAGACCGGCTGGGAAAGGGCGTCGTCGTCTGCAAGGACACGCCCAACTTCATCGCCAACCGCATTCTATCGATCGCCGGGTCGATCGGGCTGAACCATGCCCTGGCCGAGGGTTACTCGGTCGAGGAAGTCGACGCCCTGACCGGCCCCGCCATCGCCCGTCCGAAGACGGCCACCTTCCGCCTCAACGATCTGGTGGGCATCGACGTCCTGGCGCACGTCTCGGAAAACCTGTACCCGGCCATCCCCGACGATCCGTATCGGGAGGTGCTGGTCGATCCGCAGGCGACGGCGCTGGTGAAGTCGATGACGGAGCGAGGCTGGCTGGGTAACAAGACCGATGTCGGCTTCTACAAGAAGGTCGAAGGGGAGGCGGGCCGCGAGTTCTGGGTCCTCGATCTGAAGTCGATGGAACATCGCCCATCGGCCAAGGTCGATTTCCCGTCGCTGTCCAAGTCGCGCGGCACGGAAGATCCGGCGCAGCGGCTGGCCGAACTGGCGTACGCCGACGATCGCGGGGGCGCCTACCTCTGGCACATCCTGTCGCGGCTGGTGGTCTACGCCGCCCATTGCATCCCCGAGATCAGCGACGACATCTGGTCGATCGACCAGGCCTGCCGATGGGGCTTCTTGTGGGAGCTCGGTCCGTTCGAGACATGGGATGCACTCGGCGTGCGCCCGTCGGTCGAGAGGCTCAAGGCCGAGAAGGTCCCGATCCCGGCGTGGGTCGAAGCGATGCTGGCGGCCGGCTGCGACACCTTCTATCGACGTGAGGGTCCGGTCGTCACGGCGGCCTACGATCCGGCGTCCGGTGGCTACCTGCCGCTGCCTGACGACCCGCGGTTGATTTCGCTCGAGGCCTTGAGGGCCGGTGGGGCGGAGCTGCGCCGCAACGACAGCGCCAGCCTGCTCGACTTGGGCGACGGCGTGCTGCTGCTCGAGTTCCACAGCAAGGCCAACGCCCTCGACGACGACATCTTCAACCTGGCGGCCGAGGCGCTGACCGAACTCGAACAAGAGCGCTGGCGGGCGCTGGTGATCGGCAATCAGGGCAAGCACTTCTGCGCCGGCGCCAACATCTTCGCCATCGCCGTCGCGGCGCAGCAAGGCGACTTCGAGGTCATCGACGGCGCCATCCGCAAGATGCAAGGGCTGTTGCAGTCGATCCGCTACGCCTCCAAACCGGTGGTGGCGGCGCCCTTTGGCATGACGCTAGGCGGAGGCTGCGAAGTCGTGATGGCCTCGTCGCGGGTGGTAGCCGCGGCCGAGACCTACATCGGCCTGGTCGAGGTCGGTGTCGGGCTGATCCCGGCCGGGACGGGCAGCAAGGAGGTTGTCCGGCGCATCATTTCGCCGGCGATGGAGACCCCCAACGCCCAACCGCTGGGCTTCTTGCAGCAGGCCTTCGAGCAGGTTGGACTGGCGAAGGTGGCGGCCAGCGCCGTCGAGGCGCGCAGTATGCGCTACCTGACCGACCGCGACCGCATCGTCGTTCATCCCGATCACCTGCTGGCGGAGGCCAAGCGCGAAGCGCTGGCGATGGCCGAGGCCGGGTATCGGGCGCCGGACCCGCCAAGGCTGTTCGCCGCCGGGCGCGATGCGTTCGCCGCCTTGCAGGTGGCGCTGGATCAGATGCGCGAGGGCGGCTACGCTTCCGAGCATGACGCCCGCATCGGCGTGCGGCTGGGCCGCGTTCTGTGCGGCGGGGAACTGAGCGCCGCCCAATGGGTCTCGGAGGAGTACTTCTTGAATCTCGAGCGTGAGGCGTTCCTCGCCCTGTGCCACGAGCCGAAGACGATCGAGCGAATTTGGTACATGTTGCAGAACAACAAGCCGCTGAGGAATTGAGGCAGAACGATCGTGGCTCCGAGCGGAATGACCCTCACCCCTGACCCCTCCCCCTGCTGCAGGTGCGATTCGCTTGTGAACCGGCAGGGCAGGGGGAGGGGAGGGTTTCTTGGAGGGAAGGGGGAGCGGAGCTCCCCCTTCCCTCCAACCCTGCTTACCCCGTGGGCCCCAT
>CAZMVJ010000182.1:0-5443 GCA_964569445.1 uncultured Anaerolineaceae bacterium
CGGTCAACATGCTCGTCGGCAACCTGATGGCGCTGCGCCAGACCCAGGTCAAGCGCCTGCTGGCCTTCTCGAGTCTGTCCCACGTCGGCTACATGCTGCTCGGCATCGGCGTGGCGGCGCTGACCGGCAGCGCTCTGGGGGCGCAGGGCGGGCTCTTCCACTTGGTCACGCACGGGATGATGAAAGGGCTGGCCTTCCTGGCGGCCGGGACGCTGCTCTTCACGCTGCATCTGCAGCGCGGCAGCCATGCGCCATTGACCGTCGCCGACCTCGGCGGCGCGGCGCGCCGCTACCCGCTGGCGGCGCTGGCCCTGAGCATCGCTGTGCTCGGCCTGGGCGGCATCCCGCCGCTGGCCGGCTTCATGTCGAAGTGGCAGATCTTCGTCGCCGGCGCCGGCGTAGGTACGTTGATCGTGGCGTCGCTGGTGGTCTTCGCCGCCCTCAACAGTGTCCTGTCGCTGGCGTATTACGCACCGCTGGTCAACGCCGTCTACCGCCGTCAGATGTCGGAGGTCGTTGCCCAAGGGAGCCCGATGCCGCGCACGATGAGTTTGCCCCTCCTCGTGCTGGCGTGCGCCGTCGTTGCCATCGGCCTGTGGCCCAGCGTGATGGACTGGTTGACCGTCCCGGCCGGGCAGGCTGTGGCGGCGCTGTTTGGAGGCTGAGGACCGAATGAGTTCGACCCCGATGCATCCGATGATCCTGGCCGTGCGGATCCTGCTTCGCCAGGGCCCGCCCCTTCTCTCTTCGCGGGAATCCCCGGAGGGGCTCCCCCTCTCCGCGAAACCCCCGATCCCCAAGGCTTCTCCCGGGCGGAGCCCCTCCGCGGCCTGCCGCGAAGGGGAAGGGAACACGGCCAAGGAGGCTTCGGCGCAGCGTGGGGCGCGGCCTGGCGGCGACTGCCACGAGAGGCGAGAACGATGACCGAGACATTCAACCCCCTGTTGATCCTGGCACCGCCCGCCGCCTTTCTGATCTACCTGATGCTGGTCACGGCGCTGGCCGGCGCCGGGCGCTACCTGGCCGGTCCGGCGAAAGCCACGGCGCTGAAGACCAGCACTTACGCCAGCGGAGAGGCCCCGCCGCAGACGGCGGGCGCGCCCGGCTATCGGCCGTTCTTCGTCGTGGCGCTGTTCTTCACCATTCTCCATCTGGGCGTGCTGATGCTCGGCAGCAGCCATTTCCTGCCGATGTCGGGCGTCTACCTGGTTGGACTGATGCTCGCTCTGCTGGCGCTCATCCTGGGCTGAGGGAGGCGACGATGGCACCGACGGGCAATCCTGTCATTGAACATCCAGGAGAAAGCGGAACCTCTCTCCCACCTCACCCCCTTACCCCCTCTCCGCGGACAGGTGACTTCACGGTGAAGAGCCGTGGCGGAGAGGGGGATGAGGTCTTGGGGAATGGGGGGAGCTTTGCTCCCCCCATTCCCCAAGAAACCCCTCCCCTCCCCCTGCGGGATTCCTATGGCAATGATGGCCAGCCCAAGCAGGGGGAGGGGGACGGGGAGGGGGTCCGAGGCCCGGCCGCCTTTCTCAATCACACGCTGGGCCGGATGAAGACCTGGGCGCGCATCAATTCGCCGTGGGTGATCCACTTCAACACCGGGTCGTGCAACGGCTGCGACATCGAGATCCTGGCGACACTCACGCCGCGCTACGACCTGGAACGCTTCGGCGTGAAGTTGAAGGGCAGCCCGCGCCATGCCGACGTTCTACTGGCCACCGGACCGGTGACGGCGCAGGCGCGCCAGCGACTGATCCGAGTCTACGAGCAAATGGCCGAGCCCAAGTTCGTCGTGGCCATCGGCTCGTGCGCCCTGTCGGGCGGGGCGTTCCGCGGCTGTTACAACGTCGCCGGCGGGATCGACCAGGTCATCCCGGTCAACGCCTACATCCCCGGCTGCCCGCCGCGGCCGGAGGCGATCATCGACGGCGTGGTCAAGTTGTTGATCAGCCTGGCCGGCCCTGAGCGGAGCGAGCCGCAGGCGAGCGCAGTCGAACGGGCGCCTTCCCCGGCGACGGCCGAGATGCTGGAGGCGGCACGATGATGCCGACCGAGAAAGCCATCGAGATCGGCCGCGAGCTGGCCGAGCGCTGGACGTTCCACCTGGAGACCCGGCAACCGGAGCCCAACCGCCTGGATGTGCTGTTGGCCTCGCCCGGCGATCTGGTGCCGTTCGCCGTGGCCTTGCGAGTCCAGCGCATCGGCTACCTGACGGCGGTCACCGGGCTCGATCCGGGTCCGGAGTCCGGCATGCTGGAGCTGCTCTACCACTTCTGCCAGGGGGCGGCCGTCGTCACGCTGCGCCTGCAGGTGCCGCGGCAAGGGGCCGTCATTCCCACGCTGAGCATGATCATCCCCAGCGCCGAGAGTTCCGAACGCGAGATCGCCGAGATGTTCGGCGTGGCTTTCGACGGGCTGCGGGCGGCCGGGCACTTGTACCTGCCGGATGAATGGCCCGACGCGACCTACCCGCTGCGCAAGGACTGGTCCCCGCCGGTGCCGGCCGGCGCAACGACGGCCGAAGACTGAGAGGACGGCGATGGAAGAGACAACCGGTACCGACCTGTTCACCGTTCCCATCGGGCCGCAGCATCCGGCGCTCAAGGAGCCGTCGCATTTTCGCATCACCGTCGACGGCGAGATCGTCACCGACGCCACGGTGCGGCTGGGCTATGCCCATCGCGGCATCGAGAAAGCGGCCGAGGCGCGCAACTGGATTCGCAACCTGTACCTGTTCGAGCGCGTCTGCGGCATCTGTTCCCACATCCACGCCACGGCCTATGCCCTGGGGGTCGAACGGCTGGCCGGCGTCGAGGCGCCGCCGCGCGCCCAGGCCATCCGGGTCCTGGTGGCGGAGCTGGAACGCATCCACTCCCACCTGTTGTGGCTGGGCGTGGCGGCGCATGAGGCCGGCTTCGACACCCTTTTCATGTATTCGTGGCGCGACCGCGAAGCGATCATGGATGTGCTGGAGGGTCTCACCGGCAACCGGGTCAACTATTCGGCCAACGTCCTGGGCGGCGTCAAGTGCGACGTCGACGACGCCCAGCGCGATGCGATCCTGAAGGCGCTCGACGTGCTCGAAGGCCGATCGCATCACTACCTGGACGTGGTGACGACGGATGCCCTCTTCCTGCAGCGGACGCGCGGCATCGGGACGATGACCCGCAATCAGGCCGAGGTGATGGGCGTCGTCGGGCCGACGGCGCGCGCCTCGGGCGTGCCCCGCGACGTGCGCCTCGACGCCCCCTACGCCGCCTACGCGCGCTACCCGGTGATGCGCGTGGTCGAGACCGCCGGCGATCTGGAAGCGCGCTTCGTCGTCCGCATCCGTGAACTGTTCGAGAGCTATCGGCTGATCCGCTACCTGCTCGACAACCTTCCGACGGGAGAAATCCGCGGGCGCATGCCGCGGCGCGTCCCGCAGGGCGAGACCATCAGCCGGGTCGAAGCGCCGCGGGGCGAGTTGTTCTACTTCCTCAAGAGCAATGGCACCGACACGCCGGAGAGGGTCAAGGTCCGGACCCCCACGATCTACAACCTGACCTCGGTCGTCAAGCTCGTCGTCGGACATCAGTTGGCCGATGTCCCCATGATCCTGGCCGGGATCGACCCGTGCTTCTCCTGCAACGATCGGACCGTGCGGCTGGAAGAAACGAACGGCCGAACGCGACGGTGGACCTGGGACCAACTCCATCGCTACAGCCTCGAGGTCGAACATGGACGCAGCCTCTAGCTTCGCCGCCATCCTGTTCTTCCCCAGCGGCTTGTTCCTGCTGGCCGCCAGCCTGGCCTATGAATGGGTCGACCGCAAGCTGTTAGCCCAGTTCCAGAATCGGATCGGGCCGCGCTGGTTCCAGCCGCTGGCCGACGTCATCAAGCTGCTGGCCAAGGAAGAGATCATTCCCGACGGCGTCAACCGCTGGCTCTTCGTCGGCCTGCCGATCGTCGGGCTGGCGGCGCCGCTGACGGCGGCGCTCTACATCCCGCTGGCGGGTCTGGCCCCGGTCTTCAGCTTCCCGGGCGACTTGATCGTTGCCATCTACCTGCTGAGCGTGCTGACCATGTCGATCGGCCTGGCCGGGTCGAACGCGCTGGGGCGCTTCTCGCTCGTCGGCGCCACCCGCACGTTGACCCAGCTTTTTTCCTATGAAGCGCCGTTCCTGTTGGCATTGCTCGGCCCGGCCCTGATCGCCGGCAGCTGGCAGATCAGCACGATCATCGATGTCTCCGCCCAGCGCTGGTTCATCCTGACCCAGCCGCTCGGGTTCGTGGTGGCGCTGATCGGCCTGATGGGCAAGCTGGAGCTGCCGCCGTTCGATGCCCCGGAGGCCGAGACCGAGGTCGTCGCCGGCGCGCTGACCGAGTACAGCGGCCGGGGCCTGGCCCTCTTCCGCCTGGGCAAGGGCGTCGAGCTGGTCCTCGGGTTGACGCTGGTGGCGGCCTTCTACCTGGGCGGCGTCGGGGGACCGCTGGGCTTCTTCGTCAAGACGCTGGCGCTCTTGCTGATCGTGGCCGGCCTGCAGGCGGTTCTGGCGCGGCTGCGGATCGACCAGACCGTCGGGCTGTGGTGGCGCTTCGGCGTGCTGCTGGTCCTGGTGCAGTGGGCTCTCACCTGGCTGCTGCAAGGAGGGTGGCGATGAAACTGGCGACGATGTTCCAGGACGTCTTCCCCTCCTTGTTCCGCGCGCCGATCACCGAGCGCTATCCCTTCGAGCGCCGTAAGACGCCGGATCGCTTGCGCAGTCTGCTCACCTGGGATCGTGAGCAGTGCACCGGCTGCGGCATGTGCGCCACGGACTGCCCGTCGCAAGCGATCGAAATGGTCGTCTTCGACAAGAAGGCCAAGAGCATCGTCTTCGGGCTGCACGTCGATCGCTGCACCTTCTGCGGGCAGTGCACCTACAGCTGCAAGCAGGGGAGCCTGACGCTCGAACACGGGGCCTGGGAACTGGCCTCGCTCGATCGCGGCAATTTGATGATCCATCTCGGCCAGGCCAAGGACGTCCAGAACGTTCTGGCGGGAATCACCCCGCGGCCCTCCGATCCTCCTCCAGAGGAAGGCCGCGGGGCTACCTCGCGCACTCCGGCCTCGCCTTCCGCCGAGGGCGGCGCCGTCCCCGATGCGGCGGCGGAGCCGACGAGTGGCTAATCCGCGTCGCGTGGCATTCCTCGGCATCGGCCACCCGCTGCGGCGCGATGACGCCGCAGGGGTTGAGGTTTGCGAGCGCATGCGCCCGGCGCTGAGAGGCCGGGGCGATGTGCTGGTCGTCAGCGGAGGGTCGGCGCCGGAGAACTGCGTCGGCGCGCTGCGCGCCTTCGGCCCCGACCTGGTGGTTGTCATCGACGCCGCCCGCATGGGGCAGTCGCCGGGAACGCTGCTGCGCATCGGCCCGTCGGATCCACGGGTGGCAGGTGCTTCGACCCACACGCTGCC
>CAZMVJ010000183.1:0-5421 GCA_964569445.1 uncultured Anaerolineaceae bacterium
ACTCCATCAGCCATCAGCCGTCGGCTATCAGCCATCAGCGGTTCGTGTGCCTTCCAATGGATGGAATGAGGCATTCAACGGGTAGCCGACATGAGAGTGTGTTGGGCGGAGCCGGGTCAAGACCCGGACCTGAAGCTGAAAGCTGATGGCTGAGTGCTGATGGCTTCTTGTCAGTGCCAGGGGATCGAGGTCGAGTTCGGCGAACGTGAGGCCCGCGCCCAGCTGCGGCGCTATCGCCGGCGCGGCGCCTCCGGGACGACGCGCCAGCTGATCGAGGCGTTGGTCGGGATGGGCGTCGAAGGCGGCACCGTTCTCGACATCGGCGGCGGAGTCGGCGCCATCCAGCACAGCCTGCTGGCCGCCGGGGCCAGCCGCGCCCGCAGTGTGGACGCCTCGCAGGCCTACAGCGAAATCGCCGGAGAAGAAGCCGCGCGACGCGGACTGGCGGCTCGCATCGAGTCGTCCCACGGCGACTTCGTCGCTCTGGCTGAGTCGATTCCCCCGGCCGATATCGTCACGCTGGATCGCGTCATCTGCTGCTACCACGACGTGCGGGCCCTGGTGGCGGCCTCGGCCGGGCGGGCGCGACGGCTCTACGGCGTGGTCTATCCGCGCGACGTCTGGTGGCTGCGCCCGGTATTCGCGCTGGGGAATCTCGTCTTGCGCCTGCGCCGGAGTTCGTTCCGCATCTTCCTGCATTCAACGACGGAAGTCGAGGCCTTGATTGCGGCCGAGGGCCTGCGGCCCGCCTTCCTGCGCTTCCATGGAATGTGGCAGGTGGCGGTTTTCCGCGCCTGATCCCCAACCGGACCGGCGCCGGAGGTCACAGGATGGTCGAGCTGCTCCATCAACCGGGCTTTCTCGGAACGAGCGCCAACTTCGCCGCCGACATGACGCTGGTGCTGAGCTTGCTGGTGGCGGGTGCTCTGTCTCTCGGGTTTGTGCTGGCCCGTCGCGGCGATTATCGGTCCCACCGGGTGGTCCAGACCGCCGCCGCCCTCACCAATGCGATCCTGGTCCTGTGGTTGATGATCCTGCCCTTTCGGGATTTCGTCGCCCCCGGGTTGCCCGATCGCCTGGGGGATCGTTTCATCGCCGTCACCACGTTGCATGCCGCCGTCGGCGCCTCGGCGCTGGGCCTGGGCCTGTTCGTCGTCTTGCGCGCCAATGGCCTGATGCCGAAACCGCTGCGCTTTCAGAACTACAAGCGGGTGATGCGCGTGTCCTATGCACTCTACATCCTGGCGACACTGATCGGGATCGTCGTATACCTGACGTGGTTCGTCGGCAACCCCAATCCACCCGTCTACGCCTGAGGGTAGAAGCTCCCCGCGGGTTTGGAGCTCGCGGGGAGCTCTGCAGCGCGGGAGACTCAGTCGAAAAACGCGAACCGCCGGATGTGGGGGGTTCATCCGGCGGTTCTGATCACTTGGGGGAGCCCATCGCCCGTGCAGGGGGTCCACAGGTCGAAGGGGGAGGTCCCCCGGAAAAGCCCGTACCAGTAAGGGTCAATACCGGACTTTTCCGATCCCATTCTAGCCCCAATTTGTAAGAGCAACCTTTAGAGAATCCTTAAGATCGGCCTCGACTTGAGGATCCCTTCTTGAAGGCGGCTTCCCAGCGGGCGATTTCCTCAGGCGTGGGTGGCTCTTGCGGCTTGTCCTGGCTGGGCGGAGGGCTCGCGGAATTCGTCAACCTGCGGGCGAAGGCCCCACTCGATTCCACGCGGGCCCGGCTGCGCCGGGCCGCCTCGGCCACCGCCGCGTCCGAGGTCACGACGGTCCAGTTCGGCGCCTGGCGGCCGAGGCGCTCCAGGTGTCGCCGGATAGCCATGTCGGCGGTCTGGGGCGGCGCCACGAAGCGCGGAGTGACTCCCGCCCGCGCCGGCTCCTTCGTGGTGGCGATGACGGCGCCGTCGAAGTAAACGGTGGCGGTGGTCTTCTCCCGGGTGCAAAACGTCCGCAGTCGGGCGAGCAACTGGGCCTCATCGTCGGGATCGGCCAGGGAAATATCGGGCATGCGACCGATCAGGTTATGGCCGTCGATGAGGTAGGGCATGCTGGCTCGCACCGCCGGCTTCGACCGGGACCGCGATTGTACCCGGCCGGAGCGATCCAGCGCGGCCTTTGGCCTCGACCCGGGCATGCCGGTCGGCCGGCGCCGAGCGGGTCTGCGGGCTGTGCTATCATGCCGCCCATGGGAAGCGTCCGGCGCGGCGGGAACCGAGGCTTCTTCCTTTATCTGGGTCTGAATGTCATCGTTTCGGCGGTGACGGTGCTGGGAGTGCTCGCGCTGTGGGATCGGCGGAGCGTTCCCGATCCGACTCCCTTCCCCACGGCGACGATCGACGCTGCCGCCATTCTGGCTAGCGCCGTACCGACCGCGACCGAGACCTTGATCCCGACGGCCACGCCCTACGTCTACCGCGTACAGCTAAACGACTCCCTGTTCGGCATCGCCCTGCAGCTCGGCGTCTCCCTGACGGACCTCATGGAACTCAACGAGCTAGACGAGACGAGCGTGTTGGACGTCGGCCAGGTCCTGCTCGTGCCAACGCCGGGAGGTCCGACCGGTGCCGCTGCGACCGAAGCTGCTGGTCTGTCGGCCACCCCGACACCGCCCGCCCCGGCCGAGGCTCCGCTCGTGGTGATCGTGGGCGTCTCGGGCGTCGGCAACCTGGCCGAGGAGGCGGTGCAGCTCCTCAACAGCGGCGGCGTCGCGGCGATGGCCGGGTGGACCGTCGAAGACGGGGAAGGAGCGCTCTACGTATTCCCCGAATTCACCCTTCACCGCGGCGCGGTCAGCGTCCAAACGCGCGCCGGGCAGAACACGGTCATCGATCTCTTTTGGGGACTGGACCAGCCGTTGTGGAGCCCCGGGACGACGATCACGCTGCGAGACGCCGCTGGTACGATCCAGTCGACGTTCACCATCCCTCCGGGCTAGATGAAATCACGACGCGCCCTACTTGCCTCCGGCCTGCTGCTGCTCCTCGCCGGCTGCCGCGCGGAGGCCTGGCGGGACTACCACTTCACCGATCCCGTGGAGTACTACTTCTCCTATCCGACAACGACCGACCTGGGTGGTGCCCCGCCCCTGTTTATCGCGCTGCTGGGGGAGGGCCGGGGTCCACTCGACTGCATCGAGCTCTTCCAACAGTTCGCCGAAGACCGCTTCTACGCCCTGCTGTGTCCGGACCTCGGCGGCAAGGACGGTTTGGCTGACCGGGTCCAGGCCGAACGCGACCTGGCCGACGTCCTGACAGACCTCTACACACAGTACGACTTCGAGAGCAAGTTCTTCCTAACGGGCTTCGGCGACGGCGGGGAGTTTGCCCTCGAGTACGGTTTGAAGTACCCGGGATCGGTGAGCGGCATCTCCGCCATGTCGGTCGACTCGTATCCGGAGACTTTCGGCGCCACCGGGACCATGCCGGTCCAGATCCTGGTGGGAGGGTCAGACACCGATCGGCTGGCGGCGGCGCAGGAGACCGAGGAGGCGTGGCGGGCAAGGGGGGTACTGGTGCGGCTCCTCACGGTCGCCGGCGACGGCGGCGCGCCCAATCAGGCCTTCGCTCGGCTGGCGTCCGAAGTGATCGATCAGTTCGACAATTGACGATGGAAACGGCTCTCCGAATCCTGGCCCTGGCGGCGGTTCGGACGGCTCGTGTTGCGCGGGGTGTGGGCGTCTGATACACTGCCTGCACGAGGCTCCCCCTCATGTCCCAAGCGCTCTATCTCCGCTGGCGGCCTCGCTCCTGGGACGAAGTCGTCGGTCAGGAGCACATCGTACGGACGCTGCGCAACGCGGTCCGCAGCGGCCGCACGGTGCACGCGTATCTCTTCGCCGGGCCGCGCGGCACCGGTAAGACGACGACGGCTCGCCTGCTGGCCAAGGCGCTCAACTGTCTGGCGGAAGGGCCGGCCGAACGACCGTGCAACGCGTGTGCCAACTGCCAGTCGCTCAACGACGGCCGGTTTCTCGATCTGATCGAGATCGACGCCGCCTCCAACACCAGCGTCGAAGACGTACGCGACCTGCGCGACAAGATCCACTTCCGGCCGGGCCAGGGTGTCTGCAAGGTCTACATCATCGACGAAGTTCACATGCTGTCGACGGCGGCCTTCAACGCGTTGCTCAAGACGTTGGAGGAGCCGCCGCCGCACGCCGTCTTCATCCTGGCGACGACCGAGGTCCACAAGATTCCGGCGACGGTTCTTTCGCGCTGTCAGCGGCATGAGTTCCGGCGCATCCCCGCGGCCGAGATCGCCGGCTACCTCGAGGTGCGATGCCGGGCCGAGTCTCTCCCGGTCGACGCCGAGGCGCTGGCCCTGATCGCCCGCGCCGCCACCGGCAGCATGCGCGATGCCGAGTCGCTGCTGGATCAGCTGGCTTCGACCGGGGAACCGGTGACGTTGGCCCGCACGCAGGATGTGCTCGGCACCGCTGCCGGCGAGTCGGTCTCGGTCATCCTGGAGGCCATCGCCGGCGGCGACGCCGGCCGGGGCATGGGCGCCATCCAGCGCAGCCTCGACGGCGGCAGCGACGCCCGCCAGCTGGCGCGGCAAGTGGTGGACTATCTGCGAGGAGTCTTGCTGCATCAGATGGGCCAGCCGGATCTGGTCGACGCGCCGGCGGAAGTCCGGGCAGAGATGACTCGTTTGGCGACGGTCGTGCCGCTGACGACGATTCTGGCCGGATTGCGGTCGTTCGGCCGAGCAGCGGTCGACGCCCGCATCGGATGGCAGCCGTCCCTGGGTCTGGAGCTGGCGCTGATGGACACGATCCAGGCGGTGAGTTCCACCCCAGCTCCGGCCAGCGCGGCGCCGCCGCCAGCACCGGCGAAGGCTCCATCTCCGGCCGATCACAAGCCGGCGACCGGGGCCGCCCCGCCGCCGGCGCCGCCGAAGAAGGCCGGAGCGGATCCGACCGAAGCGTCGGTGACGGTCAAAGCCGTTTCCGAAAACTGGGAGGCGATCCTGGAGGCGGCCTACCGCCTCGATACGCGCACCCAGGCCCTGCTCCGCTCGGGCAAACTACTTGGCATCCGCGAGGGTCGTGTCGTCATCGGCTTTCCGACGGAGATCCTGCGGGAGAAGATGGAGAAGGGACACAGCCTGACCCATGCCCGCCAGGCGATGGAGCAAGTCCTGGGCGCTGGCATCGATGTGCGGTGCGTCTTACTCAGCCACTGGTCGGGAGACGAAGGGCCGGCCCCGACCGAGCCGATGGCGGAAGAAGGCATGGTGGCGACGGCTGTGCGCGAACTCGGCGGACACGTTGTGGCGGTGCGGCCGGCGCCCGGCCAAGAGAGCCAGGCCAACGCCTGAGCGGCCGGATCGTTCCCGTAGGACCCCAACCTAGCAGATTGCGGAAAAACGATGACCGCCGTCCAACCCCCTTCCCTGACCCCTCCCCCTG
>CAZMVJ010000184.1:0-5414 GCA_964569445.1 uncultured Anaerolineaceae bacterium
TGCCGATCCAGCGCCGGACGGCGACCGGGTCGATTTGTGGCGCATAGATATCCTGCTTGCCGAAAAGGACGCGACCTTCCGTGCGAACCCCCGGAATCAGATCGTTCATCCGGTTGAAAGCCCGCAACAGGGTGCTCTTACCGCAGCCGGAGGGGCCGATGATGGCGGTGATGCGCTGGCGGGCGATGGCCAGGTCGATGTCGCGCACCGCCCGGAAGTCGGCGTACCAGACGCTCAATCCCTCCGCCCGCAGCGCCGGCGCGGCGACTTCGACCGGCGCTCCGTTGGGCCGGGGCTGCATCGAAAGCGTGCGCAGCGGCGCCTCGAGTTGGTTCATCGTCACCCCAGTCGCCGGCGATAATGGTTGCGGATCAGAATGGCGCCGGCGTTCAGCCCCAACAGCAAGAGAAGCAGCACCAGGATCGCCGCCGCCGCCAGATGGGCGAATTCAGGCTGCGGGCGGGAGGTCCAGTTGTAGATCTGGATCGGCAAGGCGGTGAACTTGGAGAACAGGCCGTCCGGGTCGGTCACGATATAGGTGGAGGCGCCGACGATGATCAGCGGCGCCGTCTCGCCTACCAGGCGCGAGACCCCCAGGATCGTCCCGGTCAGGATACCCGGCAGGGCCGCCGGCAGCACGTGGCTCCACACCGTCTGGCCGCGGGTGGCGCCCAGGCCGAAGGAAGCCTGGCGCAGCGAGCGCGGCACGGCGCGCAGGGCCTCCTGAGCGTTGATGATGATGACCGGCAGAATCAACAATCCCATCGTCAGGGACGCCGCCAGAATGGTACGGCCGTTGGAGTCGGCAACGCCGAGGATCGCGCCGCTGGTCAGCGGTTCGAGGAAACGCACAAAGAGAGCCAGACCCAGCATGCCGTAGATGATCGACGGCACGCCGGCCAGGTTGTCGATGTTGGTTTGGATGATCCGACGCGCCCAGCTTCCGCTGGTGTATTCCTCCAGGTAGACGGCCGTCGCCACACCCAGCGGGATGGCGAAGGCCATCGTCAGGAGGCCCATCAGCAACGAGCCGAGGACGGCGGTGCGTACCCCGGCTTCTAAGGCGTGGCTGGACATCGGCTGGGTCAGGAATCGCCCGTTGATCCACGACCGGAACGACAGCCGCGCTTCGGGGTGCGAGGCGGCGACTTCGGCCTCGATCTGCGGGGCGCGTGTGATCGACTCCCACAGCGTCCAGGTCTGGACGACCTGCTCCTGAAGGACCTGCCCGACGAGCAGGTCGAGCAATTCCTCGCGACTGCGATTGCTCAGGGGTTTCTCCCGCTCCAGGCGGCGCAGCAAGCCGCGCGAAGCGTTGGCCTCGAGCATCGCCTGCAGCTCGTCGTGCGACATCTCCAGCAGCGGTCGATCGCTGATCGTCGCCGGATCGACGGCGTAGGCGACGGCCACCAGTCCGAAGGCCCGGTTGACGACCGTCGCCATCAACACCGCCAGGGCGATCAGCGCCACCAGCGTGGCGGCGAAGAACAGGCCTCGGAAGAAACGCCCACGCCGGTGGCGGGCGGCCAGGTTCGGCGCAAAGCGCGCCGGGGCGGGGGCCGTCACTCGTACTCCTCCCGTAGCCGAGAAACGATCCAGCGCCCGACGATGTTCAGGCCGAGCGTCACGCAAAACAGGAGCAGCGCCAGGGCAAACAGGCTGTTGTAGTCCAGGCTGTTGTACGATAGATCGCCGCCACTGATGCGGGCGATGTGCCCTGTGATCGTTTCCGCCGGCAGGAACGGGTTCCAGGTGAAGGCGGGTCCGGCCCCGGCGGCGATGGCGACGATCATCGTTTCGCCGATGGCGCGCGCCGTCCCGATCAACATGGCGGCGAAGATCCCGGAAAGGGCGGCCGGCAGGACGACCCGCAGCGCCGTCTCGAGACGGGTGGCGCCCAGCCCGAAGGAGGCCTCGCGCAGCGAACGCGGTACGGCGCTCAGCGCATCCTCGCTCATCGAGCTGATGAGCGGGACGATCATGATCCCCATCACCAGGCCGGCCGAGGCCGTGTTGTAGAACTGCACGACATCGACCCCGAAGAGCGAGCGCAGCAGCGGAGTCATCCAGGTCAGGGCAAAGTAGCCGTAAACAACGGTCGGGATGCCGGCCAGGACTTCCAGCACCGGCTTGAGGATGCCTCGGGCGCGGGCGGAGGCGTACTCGCTCAGGTAGATCGCCGCCGCCAGACCGAGCGGCACCGCCACCAACACGGCCAGCAGGCTCGTTCGCAGCGTGGCGCTGAGCAGCGGCCAGACCCCGAAGTGCCCGGCCGCCGGCTGCCAGACCGTGCCTGTCAAGAACTCGACCAGGTTGACCTCGGGGGCGCGGAAGAAGAGCAGCGCCTCTCGCACCAGGATGAAGACGATCGCCACCGTCGTGAAGATCGATAGCAGCGCGCTGCCGACGAGCAGCGCCTGAACAAGGGCTTCCTGCCGGCGCGGCCGCCGAACCAGGTCAATGGTCCGGGCGGAGGCAGGCAGGCGGCGGGCGGTCGCGTTCACGGTCATGGTTGAAGGAGTTCCTTGGAGCCCACAGAGCAAGGCCTTCCGGGCATGGGCTTGTGGGCTACCCGTGCCCGGAAGGAAGCCGGACACCAGTATTACGACTGCGCGTCGAGCCAGGCCTGCATCGAGGCCTCCATCGCTTCGGCGCTGGCCGGGAAATACCCGACGTCGAGGATCTCGTCGTTGACATACGTCAAGAAGTAGTCGATGAAGGCGGCGACTTGCGGCTTCTCCGCCATGATCCCGGCGTCGGAGTATAGGAACAACGGGCGAGCCAGCGGGTAGGTGCCGTTCTCGGCCGTCTCGGCCTCCGGTGCAATGCCGTCGACCGAGACCGCCTTCAGTCGGTCGGCATTCTCATGGAAGTAGGCGAACCCGAAGTAGCCAATGGCGTAGAGGCTGCTTTCCACACCCTGGACCAGGACGTTGTCGTCTTCGCTTAGTTGCAGGTTGGCGGCGTTCAGCAGGGCTTCCTCGCCTTTGCCGGCATCCGCCGTGGCGTCGACGACATAGACCGGGTTCATCACCGCTTCGACGAAGTAGTCGAATGTGCCGCTGTCGGTGCCCGGGCTGAAACGCTGGATGGGCTCGGCCGGCCACGATGGATCGACCTCCGACCACAGCACCGCATCCGAGAAGATGTGCGCCAGCTGTTCGGAGGTCACGTCGGTCAGGAAATCGTTCTCCTGGCTGACCGTCACCGATAGAGCATCGGTCCCGATGCGGAACTCGACCGGCTGGCGGCCGAGGGCGCGGCAGTCCTCGATCTCGCTGTCGCGGATGGCTCGGCTGGCGTTGGAAATGTCGGACTCGCCGGCTTTGCAGAAACGTTCGAAGCCGGCCCCCGAACCTATACTGTCGATCGTGATGTTGCCGGTGTAGCCTTCATCGGCGAAGACTTCGGCCATCCGTTCGGCCAGGGGGAAGACGGTGGACGAGCCGGCCATGATGATATCGCCCTGCACCTGCGCCGGATCGACGGCCGGGAGCATTCCGGCGATTTCGTTCGGCGCCGTCGTGGCGGCGGGCGCAGCGGTCGGCTGCGGCGGCGAGGTCGGCTCTGGCTGCGAGGTGGCGGCTGGGGTGCCGCAGGCACTCAGCATCAGGGCGGCGAGCAGGGGGACGATAAGCGCGGAATGTACGCTGGGCATGCGAGACTCCTTGTGTGGTTGCATTTCTCACAGGAGATGCTACCCAGCGCTGTTTAAGAGCGTGTCAAGCCGTGGTTAAGGTCTCTTAACCGGGACCACTCCGTTGTTGGGTAGGCGACAACCCCGGGGGTTGGTGGGACAGAGGCTCAGGCGGCAATGAATCGGAGATGGATCACCGCGCCGCTCTGGGGCGCCGGCCGGTTCTCGGCCCAGACGTCCCCGCCGTGGCCCTGCAGGATATGGCGCGTGATGGCCAGCCCGAGGCCGGTCCCCGGCGTTCCGCGGGCCTGGTCGGCGCGGTAGAAGCGTTCGAAGATGCGGTCGAGGTCGGCCGGGGCGATGCCCGGCCCGTCATCGCTCACACGCAGAACGATGTGCACGCCATCCGGCTCGAGGGAGGCCGACAGGGTGACGCGGCCGCCTTGCGGCGCGAACTTGACCGCGTTGTGAAGTACGTTCTGAACGGCCCGCGCCGCCTGGTCGCGATCGGCCAGGACCCGCAGGTCCGGCGGCACGTCGTCCTGCAACCGCAGGCCCCTGCGCGCCGCCGCTTGGACCAGGCGGTCGACGGATCCGGCGACGATCTCGGAGAGCGCCACCGGCAGAAGGCGGATCACTTGCCGGCCCGACTCGATCGCCGTCAAATCCAGCATCTCCTGGGTCATCTGGTTCAGCGCCTGCACTTCGTCCAGCACCCGGCCCGCCAGGTCGCGGACGACGGCCGGGTCCGCCGCGACGGGCGAGGCCAGCGTTTCGGCCAGAACCTGCAGCGACGCCAGCGGATTACGCAGCTCGTGGGAGAGATTCGCCACCAGGTCCTGCCGGGCCCGGCTCAGCCGGCGCACTTCGGATCGGTCTTCCAACGCCAGGGCGACGACGTCACCGCCGGCCAGGGCTCGGGCGAGATACGGACGATCTCGAATCTCGAGGACGCGTTCGACCTCCTCGGCCTGAGCCAGGGCCTCACGCGCCAGTTCCTCCAACGACAGGCTCTGGCTGTAGGCGATCAGCGTGGCGCCAGGCGGCGGCTCGCCAAAACGGTCCCGCGCCGCCGCGTTCGCCCGCAGCAGCCGCAGGCTGGCGTCGACCACCAGCAGCGGGTCTCCGCTGGCCCCGGCTAATGCGCCGACCCACGCCTCCTGGGACTGCCGCGCGGCGCGCTCCGCCTCCAGGGCGCGCAGCAGTTGCCGAGCTTCTTCCTCGGCCGCCTCGCGCCGCCTTCGTTCCCGTCGCAGACGGCGCGTGGAGACGGCGACCGCCGCCACAGCTATGAGGAGGAGCCCGCCGATCGCCCACGCTTCCATGGACTAGCGTCCCGTTCTTGCGATAAGCGTACTTACTGCGTCTGGCATCCTTCAGACCTCGACCATCGCGTTTGTTGACTCGCGGGAGCCGCTCCTCTCCGATTCATTGACTCGACACTGCCACATTTGGCCGACCCTAAGGCCGTCTGAATGCGAAGTTCCGGAACGGGACGCTAGGAGGCTGTTGAAAATCCCGCCTCCGGCCTCACCCCCTACCCCCTCTCCGCGGACGGTGAGGCCAAGATCCGCATCCACGTGGCGGAGAGGGGGTAGGAGGTCTGGGAGGTAGGGGGAGCAAAACTCCCCCTACCTCCCAGAAATACCCTCCCCTCCCCCTGCACGAGAGCTTGGGACGAGAGCCCACGCGGGCGCAGGGGGAGGCCATCCGCTCCGCTACGGGCTGCTCACCTGCACCGCACCTGCGGTGCGCCGCACACCTGCCCTGGCGGGCG
>CAZMVJ010000185.1:0-5271 GCA_964569445.1 uncultured Anaerolineaceae bacterium
CCCGGCTCTTGCTCGGGAAGTAGAGCTTCATCCCGCCGTTGTAGGACTCGATCGGGGAGACTTCGTCGAATAGCTCGCCCAGGCCTTCGCGCAGCAGCCACTGGAACGAGTCGACCTGAATCTGGATCAGACTGGGCAGCGAGTAGATGTCGGGAATCCGGGAATACAACTTCCGCGCGCTGGTTGTCGCCATCGACGGCTCCTGAATCAACGCCCACCGGCCGGGCTCAGCAAGAAGGCGGGGATATGCCCCGCGCTTCTAGGTCTGCTCAACAGTCGAATTCGACTTCTGCGAAAGAGCAGTTTACCACTGAATCAGGCGGCGTCAAGAGTCCCAACCGCGCCCGGTTGAGGGGCCAAGCACAGCCCCATCTCGCGAAGCAGCCCTTGAGGGCCTCCCCGGCGGGCGGTCGCCGCGTCCTACCTGACGGGGAATTGGAGGTTTACGAACGTCGAAGAACCCCCTGGGACAGGAGGGCGATTGGTCTCTTCCCACCCCACCCCGTACCCCCTCTCCGGCGGGCCAGCGTCGCATCCGAACCAACGTGCGGGGAGGGGGAGGTTTTCAAGAGAGGGGGCGGGGGCGCAGCCCCCGCCTCTCTCTTAGGATTCTCCCCTCCCCTGCGAAAAGTGAAAGGCAAGGAGTGAACGCCTCAAGCAAACGACGAGGATCCCTCGGCCAGACGGGGAAAGTGGATTCTTCCCCCCACCCCCTTACCCCCTCCCTGGCGGGCCAGCGTCGCATCCGAACCAAAGTGCGGGGAGGGGGAGTTTTCAAGAGAGGGGGCGGGGCTTTGCCCCGCCCCCTCTCTTTAGGATTCCTCCTCTCCCTGCCCTAAGCATATTGTGCGGAGAATCAGTTCAAGCAGGGAGATCGGTTAGGGGTGGGGGACTGACGAAACCGCATGCCTAGGAGGCGGTCACTCCCCGGTGTAGAGATCCCGGTAGATGTTGAAGACTTCGTAGATCGTGCGCAGGTAGGTGCGGGTCTCTTCGAACCCGATGACCTCGTAGAAAAGGTCGGGGTCGCCGCCGGCGCGTTCGAGCCAGGTGGCGGCGTTGCCCGGCCCGCCGTTGTAGGCGGCCAAGGCCGCCATCAGGTCGCCGTCGAACGAGTCCCGCTGCTGCTCGAGGTAGTGGGTGCCGAAACGGACCGAGACCAGCGGCCGGTGCAGGTCGGCCTCGCTGTACCCGGCAGGCCACCCCAACTCGGCCGCGATCGCGGCGCCGGTCGTCGGAATGACCTGCATCAAACCGCGGGCGCTGGCGCTCGAGGTGGCCGCCCCCTGGAACAGGCTCTCCTGGCGGACGACCGATAACAGGAAGAGCGGATCAAGGCCGGCGGCCGCCGCTTCAGGAAGAATCAGGTCGCCGAAATACGGCCCGAAACGGATCAGGTTGAAGTAGCGGGGCGCCGAGAGAGTCCCGGCGTCGTCCAACCCGGCCAGGTCGAGTACCTGGCGGGCAGATCGGATGGCCGCATCGTAGAGGCCGAGGGCGAGGAAACGATGCATCAGGCGGTAGGTCGACTCGGCGTCGCCGGAGTAGTCGAGCCGCAGATCCTCGAACTCCGCCCGCGCCTCGTCGTAAAGCCCCAAAGCGAGCAGCTCCGTTCCGCGCACCATCCGCGGGTCGCCCGCCAGACTCTCATTGAGCCCGCTCAAGTCGCCGGCGGAGGTGATCGGAAACGTGGTGCGGAGCCAGACTTCCGCTTGCGAACGGTCCCCGCCGAGGTCGATGGGGAAGGAAAAGACGCCGGCCGGTTCGAAGGGGCCGCGCCCGGCCAGGACATCTGCGGCGCGCTCGGAGTAGAAGCCGGTCGGATCGTTGGCGGCGGCGCTGGCCCAGGCCTGTTCGCTCTCGGCGGTGAGCCCTTGGGAAGCCAGGACCTTGCCGGACCAGTAGGCTGCCGCTGCCCGATCGGCGCCGACTTGCGCCAGCTCGCCGGCGCGCTGGAACGAGGCGGCCGCGCCCGACACGTCCTGCAGGCGGAACTGGGTCAGTCCCGATCGCAGAGCGGCGCGGCTGGCCAGGTCGCTCGCCGGATAGGAGGCCGAGGCGCGGGCGTACAAGTCGACGGCGCCGGGCAAGTCGCCGCTGATCTCGGCCGCGCGTCCGGCGGAGAGCAGTGCCTGCGGCGCGCTGGGACTGGCGGGGAGGGCCTCGACGAATTGGATATAGACGTCGATCGCCTGGCGAGGATCACCGAGGTCGAACCAGGCGATGTCGGCCGCCTCCAGCCACGCCTCTTCAGCCTCGGGCGCCTCGCTATAGCCGGCGTAGACCTGGAACAGATCATCCATCGCCCCGAGGGGGTCTGCGGCGGCCCGGCGGGCAAGCGCCCGCTGGTAGTAGACGGCGCTGCTCGGCTGCGAATCGATCACTCGGGTGAACGCGGCGACAGCCGGTTCGTAGGCTCCGGCATAGACGTCGATGCGGCCCCGCAGCATATCGTCGACCGGCACGTCGGCGTTGACCAACTCGACCAGCGCCAAGTAGCTTTCGTTGGTCTCGGGGTAGTTCGTGACCGAATCGACGTAGCGGGCATAAGCGCCGGCGTCGTCTCCCATCGCCTGCAGCGCCTGGCCGGTGTACCAATCGGCAGCCGCCCGCACCGCCGGGTCAAGCGTGCCCTGGTACAGGTCGTCGTAGATGGCGATGGCGGCGGCCGCATCTTCCGCCTCGACCAGCGCCCGGCCCTGCTTGAAGCGAATGCCGATGCCGTCATCGAGGCGCGCCATCCCGGCGGCGGTGGCATACCGATCGGCCGCCGCGCCGGGCTGACCGGCGTTCCACAGGGCGTCGCCGGCCCATTCGTGCGCGTAGCTGTCGATCTGCCCTGGTCGAAGAACCAGGTAGGCGTCGAAGTCCTCGACGGCGCCGGCGGCGTCTCCCAGATCGCGGCGGAGAAGCCCGCGCAAGAGATGCGCCTGCGCCGTGCGCTCTCCTTCGAGATGGGAGATGAGGAAGAAATCGAGGGAAGAGCGGGCCTCCTCGGCCCGACCTGCTTCGAGCAGGAGGCGCGCCTTGCCGAACTCTGCCTGTTCCATCGCCGCGCCGTCGCCGGTGGCGGAGGCGTCGTTGAAGGCAGCCTGCGCCGTATCCCAGTCTCCGTTGAAGAGGGCGGCCTCGGCGCGGGCCAGGTGATCCGCCGGCGACGGCGTGGGTGTTGCCGTCGGCAGCGGCGTGGCCGTCGGGAGAGGCGTGTCGCTTGGGGTGGGATTCAGCGGAAGGGCTGCATTGCTGCAGGCCGCCACGGCCAGCACCAACAACAGGGCAGCCCCCCGCCAGGAAGAGCGTCCGGGCATCGTTCGCCGATGATAAGGAGGCCGAGAGCATCCGTCAATCTCAAGCACAAATCACCGCCGCACAGCGGCTTTCCACGATCCGCTCACGAGAGGGATCCTGCGGCACCGAAGGAGGTGTCATTGCGAGCCCCCGAAAGTGCGTCTGCCCAGAGCCCTTCGGCTTCGCTCAGGGCAGGCGCAGCGTGGGGTGGGAATCGCCTCTTTGGTGCGATTGCCACCCTTCGACCGGCTCAGGGCAGGCGTCGCGCCGGCTCTGAAGCCGGCGCTCCTCGCAATGACATGTCCCCCGGGCCCGCCGTCTTGCTGACCTCCCCGCTCCATGCTAGACTCCTGATGTTCGGAACGCGCGCTCGAGTGAGCGCGCGTTTTGCCGCAGGCGGGTCTCGTGATGAACATCGTCCTCACCGGCTCGATCGCTTTCGACTACCTGATGTCTTTCCCCGGTCGCTTCCGCGACCACATCCTGGCCGACCGCCTCGATCGACTGAGCCTGTCGTTTCTCGTCGATACGCTGATCCGCCGGCGTGGCGGCATCGCCGCCAACATCGCCTTCACCATGGCGCTGCTTGGCGAGCGCCCGCTGGTGATGGCCACCGCCGGCGAAGACTTCGAAGACTATCGGGCTTGGCTCGAAGACCACGGCGTCGACACGAGCGCCATCCGGGTCATCCCCGGCCTGCTGACGGCCTCCTTCTTCGTCAACACCGACCAGGTAAACGCCCAGATCGCTTCCTTCTATACCGGGGCGATGGCCCGGGCGGCCGACCTGCGATTCGAGGATCTCCCGCTCCGGCCGGATTTGGCGGTGATCTCCCCCAACGATCCAGCGGCGATGGAAGCCTACGTCCTCGAATGCGGACGGCTGGGAATCCCCTACTTCTACGACCCGAGCCAGCAGATCGTGCGGCTCGAACCGGATGTCCTGCGTCACGGAATGGCCAACGCCCGGGCGCTTTTCTGCAACGACTACGAGTTCGGCATGATCTCGGAAAAGACCGGCCTGGGGCTGGACGCCATCGTCGAGCAGACCGAGTTCCTGGTGATCACCCGGGGCGAACATGGCGCCGACGTCTACCAACCTGGCTCGACCTTCCACATCCCGGCCGTCCTCCCGATCCGTCCCGCCGAACCGACAGGCGTGGGCGACGCTTTCCGCGGGGGATTCCTGAAAGGGTACGCGCACGGGCTTGGCCTCGATCGCTGCGGCCAGATGGGCGCTTTGGCGGCCGCCTATTGCCTGGAAGAAGACGGCACCCAGGGCCACCACTTCACGCTCGACGAGTTCCTCGAGCGTTTCCGCCGCACCTTCGACGGTGGACCTGAGCTCGCGCGGCTGCGGCGTGCCGACTGAGTCCTCGCTCGACCGAGAACGGAGCCGCGCCCGATCCCTGCTCGAGCAGGACCGCGTCTGGTGCGCTTACGCCCTGGCCGACCTCGAGCCTCCGTTTGTGGAGCGGACGGGCTGGCACGTCGGCGACCAGGGGTTGGTGATGGTCTACCGCGGTCTGACGCCGCCCTGGCTCTTCGCCCACGGCGAACCGGAAGAAGTCGATCGCCTGCTGCGGGATATCCCGACGGGAACCTATCAATTCAGCCTGCTGGCGACTCACCGGTCGCGCCTGGGCGGCCGACTTCGCGCGCCAGGTGAGACTCACATGTGGCGCATGGTGCTGCGCCTGGTTGATTACCCTTCAGGTCGATCCCAAGGGGCGGAGGTTTTGAAGGCCTCCGACCTTCCTTCACTGCTGGCCCTCTTCGGCGAGCGTCCGGACCGGCCGGACGCCTTCGACGCCGGACAGCTCGAGAACGGGGTCTTCTTTGGGATTCGTCGGAACGGCGAACTCGTTTCAGTGGCGGGGACGCACGTCATCGGGCGCGCGGCGGGGGTAGCGGCCGTCGGCAACGTTTTCACCCACCCCGACCATCGCCGGCGCGGCTACGCCGGACGCGTCAGCGCCGCCGT
>CAZMVJ010000186.1:0-5162 GCA_964569445.1 uncultured Anaerolineaceae bacterium
CGAAATCCTCCGGCGCGATCTGCCGCAGGTTTTCGACGCGGTCGATGTCGAGGCCTGGCTGTATTCCCCCGGCTTCCCGGCCGACGCCCCGCCCTTCGAAAGCCCGTTGATCGATGAGGTCTCCAATCGGCTCTTCGATTACCAGGAGGGCCGGCTGCCCCGACGACAAGACGTGGCGGGTTGGAAGACGGCCCAGACCTACCTCTTCCTTCAATATCTGCCGCGGGTCATTCCGGTCGACCACTGCCGCGCGCTGGAGGCGGCGTTCGCGCTGGATCGAACCCGCGTACCGCAGTTCCTCAGTCAATTCTTCGAGATCGCCATCCGCAGCGGCTATCGCCAGGCTCTGCCGCGGGCCGAGGACCTGATCACCACCGTCGGCCGCATGTTCATCATCGTGCCGGTTTTCCAGGCGATGGCGCAGACCGAATGGTCGCGCCCGCTGGCCAGGCCGCTGCTGGAGAAGGTCCGCCCGCGCCATCACCCGATCACCGTGCTGGCGATGGAGCAGATGCTCACCGATCTAGGGCTGTAACCTGCGGCGCCCCACCAAGCGCAGGTTGACATCCTCGAAAACCTGCCGTACGATTTCCCCAATCCCTACCGTCGGGATATCTGATCATGATCCACTCGCTCGCCGCCTACGATCCGTACTACCCCTACCCTCAACCCTCTTGGGGCTGGGCGCGCCGGACCACGGGTGGCAGCGGATGACATGAGCTAGAACGATCCGCAGGAACTCGGAGCCACGGGCGACGACCAGCCCGTGGCTCTTTTGTTTTCCGATCCGAGGTCGTCGGAGGCCAGGATGGATGTCCGGCAGGAACAGGACGGCGTGTGGAAGACCCTCTTTCATAGGCAGGCCCCGCAGGTGGAGGCCTTCGCCTGCCAGGAGTACCTGGACGGCTCTGCCACCCTGCGCCTGCCGGACGACCGTGTCCCGTCGCTGGATGAACTGGAGGCAGCCATCACGCCCCGCACCGGCTGGCGGCTTCGACGCACCCCGGTGCGTTACTCCGACGCCCTTCCCTGGTATCGCCATTTTCGCCGGAAGACCTTCCTGGTCACCGACTACATGCGCTCATGGCAGGAGCTGGATTTCACCCCCGAGCCCGACATGTTCCACGACATCTTCGGTCACCTGCCGTTCCTGGTGCTGCCCGAATACACCGGCCTGCTGGATCTGTTCGCCCCGGCCTTCCTGCGGACGGACGACGATCACCGGGAGCAGATCAAGCGGTTGGCCTGGTTCACCACGGAGTTCGGTTTGATCCGCCAGGCCGGCCGGCTGAAGGTCTTTGGGTCCGGGTTGCTTTCCTCCGTGGGAGAAATCCGCCACGTGATGGACGGCCGGACGCCGATCCTCCCCTTCAGCGTGGAGCTCATCCTCACCCGGACGAAGGCCATCTACACCTTCAACGAAACGCTGTTCGCCTTCGATTCCCTTGCGGCCCTGACGAGCGAGCTGCGGACGTACTTCGACTCCGTTCCGACCCGCGCCCTGCCCGATCTCCCCACCCGCGACGAGGACGAATCGAACCTGGTCGATTGGGAGCTGGCCGATCTGGCTGGAGGACCAGGCGCGGCCCACTGAACCGTCGTTCTGCCACCCCCTGCCCCCCGGGGTTGCCGAGCCGCGCGGTCGCTGTCGGTTCTTGACGCGGGCCCTGGCGGTACAATCCTGCGCCCCCATGACCTTCCTGCGAGCTCTTCGCCACCGCTCCTTTGCCCTGCTGTGGACCGGGCAGACGATTTCCCGGTTGGGCGACAGCCTGTACCGGATCGCCCTGGCGTGGTGGGTTCTCGAGGAGACGGGGTCGGCGACGGCGATGAGCACCGTGCTCGTCGTCAGTTTCCTGCCGATGGTGCTGTTCCTGCTGGTCGGCGGAGTCGTCGTCGACCGCCTGCCCCGCTTCCGCGTCCTCTTCGCCTCGGATGTCCTCAATGGACTCGTCGTCGGCGCCGTGGCGCTGCTGGCGGCGACCGGGCGACTTGAGGTCTGGCATGTCTACATCGCCGGAGCCCTCTTCGGCCTGGCGGAAGCCTTCTTCTATCCGGCCTACGCCGCCTCCGTGCCGCAGGTCGTGCCCCCCGAGGCGCTCCCCAGCGCCAACGCGCTCACCGGGCTGAGTTACCAGATCACCGGAGTCGTCGGCCCGGCGATCGGCGCCGCCATGGTGGCTGTCGGCGGCACGCCGTCCGCCTTCGGCCTCGACAGCCTGTCGTTCTTCGTTTCCGCCGCCTTCCTGGCGCCGCTGCTGCGCATCGCCCTGCCGCGTACCGCCGAGATGTCGTCGCGCAGCGCCGTCCGCGACCTGCGCGACGGCCTGGCCGAGGTCGCCGGCCGGGCGTGGCTGTGGTTGTCGATCGCGTTCTTCGGTCTGGTGAATGTGGTCGACGCCGGGCCGCGCAATGTCGCCCTTCCCTTTCTGATCCACGACCATCTGGGCCTGGAGGTCGGCGGCCTGGGCGCCGTCTCGTCTTCCATTGCTATCGGGTCGGTGGTCTCGGCCGTATTCCTCGGCCGTTACCACCGTCTGCGTCGTCGCGGCCTCCTGCTCTACGGCTGCGAGATCGTCATGGGCCTGATGCTGATCCTGTTCGGCCGCCTCTCCTCCCTGAGCGGCCTGATGGCGGCGGCCTTCGTCTTCGGGATCTGCGTCTCGATCGGCAGCCTGGCGTGGACGAATTCACTGCAAGAGATGGTCCCCCACGAGCGTCTGGGACGCGTATCGAGCATCGACGCGCTCGGCTCCTTCATCTTTCTACCGCTGGGTTTCGCCTTCGCCGGGATCCTCACCGAACGGATCGGACCGGCCAACGTCTTCGTCCTGGGCGGCAGCCTGGTCGTGCTGTTGGCCGCCGGCATGCTCCTCGTCCCTTCCATTCGTCGTCTCGACTGACGGACCCAATCTCCCAGGGCGTCGCGCCGGCTTGCCGCGCCCCTGGCCGGCATGTAGAATGGCGCCCATCGGCGGTCGCACTACGGCAGCACCGGCGTTTCCCGCGAGGTGAATCGATGAACCTTCGCCCGCACGTCTTCGTCCCGGCGATGCTGGCGCTGGCGGCCGCGATCGCCTGTGCCCAGGGGACTCTCCCCTCCACCCCGACGGCCGCGCCCGCCGCCACCGCCGCCCCACAACCGGTCGAACGGACGTCGGATGAACCTTACGTCATCACCGGTTCGATCCCCTTTACTTCTCCCTTCTTTCTCGACGGGATCGCCGAACCGTACGTCCTGCTGGAGGACGAGTCCGGTTTCGTGACGCGCGACAAGGAGTTCGTCTTCCCGCTCGCAAGTCAGGCCATCGGGCCGGTCGAGCTCGTCGAGGATGGGCTGCTGAACTACACCCTCCCCCTGCCGGCCCGCCCGCTGGGGACGCTGGTCGATGTCGACAACGACGGGGAAAGCGACAGCGGGCTGATGGTCTTCGCCGTCGCCTACTGGTCGAACACCTGGGGCGACCCGTTCCTCGAAGCGCGCGATGGGCGCGGCTGGTCGAACGCCTACACCTCGGCCCGCACTGACCCCTATCGTCAGGACGAGATCGACGGCGGGACGCTGGTGATCTGGGCGCCGGACGAGGCGCAGGCCTTCCCGACGGACTTCGGTCCGGACGGCCTGCTGTTCACCGCCGACGATCCGACCGGCCCGGTGCCGGCCGGCTACAGCCTGGTCGATCTCGATGTGATCCCGTTCCGCGTCTATCGGGAGCCCGAGCCCGAGATCGACCTGCTCGAAGGCGTGGTGGCCGTGACGGATCTGAGCGGCGAGGACTACGGCACGGCCTTCGAGACCCTCTTCGACAAGGCCTCGCGCGAGTATCCCTTCACCGAGGACAAAGGCGTCGACTGGCAGGGGCTGCACGACACGTTCGCGCCTCGCTTCGCCGCCGCCGACTCCTTCCCCGAGTTCTACCGCGCCCTCAAGGATTTCACCCTGGCCATCCCCGACGGCCACATCGGGGTCTCGTTCGACCCGGATGTCTTCTTCACCGATTTCGGCGGCAGCTTCGGTATGGTTCTGGCGGAGTTGAGCGATGGCCGGGTGATCGTCCAGACGGTGATCGCCGAGACGACCGAAGGCGCGCGGACTCCGGCGGCAGAAGTCGGAATTCAACCGGGCGCCGAGATCCTCGAATGGGAAGGCCGGCCGGTGGGCCAGGCCCTCGACGCCGTCGAGCCTTTCATCGGTCCGCACTCGACGTCGCACGGCAAGCGCCTGATGCAGCTGGTCTTCCTGACCCGCTACCCGGTCGAGACGACCGTCTCCGTTCGCTACCAAAACCCCGGCGGATCGCCGGAAGAGACGGAGCTCACGACGATCGTCGACTACGACTCCCTCTTTGCCGCCTTCCCCGACTTCAGCTACGACGCGTTCGCCCTCCCGGTGGAAGCCGAGGTCCTGGACGAATCGGGCCTGGGGTACGTCCGTGTGACGACCTTCTCCGAGGACTACAACCTGATGGCGCGCCTGTGGGAATTCCACATGACTCAGTTGATCGACGCCGAGGTGCCGGCCTTGATCATCGACGTGCGCAATAACGGGGGCGGCAACGGCGGTCTGGCGACGGATTTCGCCGGATACTTCTTCGACGAGTCTCTGGTCCTCTCCCAGAGGCTCTACTACAGCGAAACGACCGGGGCCTTCGAAGCCCAGGGCGTGCCGGCCCGCCTGGAGCCGGCGCCATTCCAGTTCGACGGGCCGGTGGCGGTGCTCGTCGGCCCGAATTGCGCCAGCGCGTGTGAGGGGTTCGCCCACGCCATGTCGCAAGGCGGCCGGGCGATCGTCATCGGCCATGCGCCGTCGGCGGGGATGTACGGCGAGGTCGGACGCGGCCAGTACAGCATGCCCGGCGATCTGTCGCTCCAATTCCCCACGGGACGGCCGGAGACTCCCGACGGGGACCTGCTGATCGAGGGTGTGGGCGTCGTCCCGGACATACTCGTCCCGGTCACCTACGACAGCGTCATGGGGACAACCGACGCCGTGCTCCAGGCGGCGATTCAAGCGCTGCTCGATCGGCTGGGGAACTGAACCCGCGTCCTGAGCCTGTCGAAGGAGGCGTCCTTCGACAGGCTCAGGACGCCGGAAAGTCCACGCTGCGAACCTGGCGTAGTGGCGAGCCCACAGAGGAGTAACGTGGCCGAGACAGCGGACG
>CAZMVJ010000187.1:0-5133 GCA_964569445.1 uncultured Anaerolineaceae bacterium
GGCGCGGTGGATGTTGACCGGCACCGAGTAGATGTTGCCGTTGGCGGAGATCAACGGGATGAGCGTCGCCGGCATGACCTGGAGCCAGCCTTCTTTGTCGAACAGGTCGTTGAGCGGTTCGATTTGATCGGCGGCGACGTAGGTGCCGATGATCTCCTGTCCGGCATGGGCCTGCCACGAGTCGGGCGGATCCCCGGCCTGGAGTCGGGTGGCCAGCACGGCACGCGCGTTGGTTCCGGCGCCGCCGGCGATCGCCGAGTTGATGAACGTGACATCGGGGAAGTTGGTGGCGAAGTCCACGATCATGGCGTTCAGGCCGGCAGCCTCACCGCCGCCCGTCCACCACGAAAAGACCTCCACCTCATTGGCCCCTTTCGCCCCGGTGCATGCGGCAAGCAACGCCACGGTGGTCAAGAGAGCCACAACTACGCAAGACTTGCGGAACATTCTCGTTCCTCCTAATCGATTCGAAATGGTCAGGTTGGTTGATGCTCCGTTGCGCTGGATCTGTGTCTTCGGCTTCACCTCCCTCCGGTTCGAACGGCCGTCATCCGCGTCAGACTACGGCATCACTCTCAAGGCCGACTTTGGCGTCAGCCCGTCGCGCGCGGGCGTCGGGGACGCCTGCGCAGAAGGCACCAGCCGCGGTCGGCTGAGAATGTCATGCAGCACCAGGGCCACCCCGCCCATCACACAGGCGTCCTGGCGGAACGACGAGACGACGATTCGTGTCGTCTGAGAAAGCTCGGCCATGGCCCGCTGCTGGACGACCTCGCGCGCCGCCGGAAGCAGAAACTCGTGCGCCAGGCTGAGGCTCCCGCCGAAGGCGACCAGGCCGGGGTTGAGCAGATTCACCAGATTGGCGATGCCGATCCCAAGATAAATCCCCGTCTGGCGCAGCGCTTCCACGGCCACGGCGTCTCCGCCCTGGGCGGCCTGGAGAATCGTAGCGAGATTGAGCGGGACCGTTCCGTCGGAGGTCAGCTGGTCGAGGATCGACGAGGGCTGCGAGCGGCGCAGCTCCCCGACTCGCTCGATCAGCGCCCGCTGGCTCGCCAGCGTTTCCCAACAGCCACGATTGCCGCAGCGACAGAGAGGGCCGTCCGGATCGATCGTCGTATGCCCGGCCTCGCCGGCGTAGCCGCTGACTCCATAGTGGATGTGCCCGCCGATCACCAGGCCGGCCCCCAGGCCGATGTTCGCCACAACGTAGGCGAAGTCCTCGATCCCTTGGGCCACGCCGAAGTAGCGTTCGGCCAGAGCGGCGGCGTTGCCGTCATTGTCGACGAACATGGGAAGGCGAATCCGTTCGGCCAGGTCGGCACGCAATGGGACATTGCGCCACCCCATGTTGGGTTCGAAGACCAGCGTCCCGTTGGAGACATCGACCAGACCAGGGACGGACAAACCCGCGCCGAAGAGTCGGCGGCCTGTCCGTTGAGCATGGTGTTTGGCCTGCCGCATGTAGGCCGCCAGCCGGTCGATGACCGAATCCAGGCTGTCTTCCTTGGAGAAGGTGGCCTGCCGCCGCCAGGTGACATGGGCGCGCAGGTTGGCCAGAACCACGCCCAAGCGGCCCACGCCGATCTCGCAGCCGATGATCCACCCGGCGTCAGGGTCCAGTTCGAGCAGTACACCCGGCCGGCCGCCGACCGAAGCATTGCGGCCGACCTCCTGAACGAACCCGCCGTCGCGCAGCTCGTCCACCAGGTCGGAAACGGTGGTCTTGTTTAGACCGGTCGTCGCCGCCAGGTCGGCCCGGGATAGGGGTGAACCAATCCACAGCCGCTGCAAAAGGATCGAGCGGTTGAGCTGACGGACGAGAGCTTGGTCACCGGTGCGGAATTGGCGGGGCACTGCAACCTTGGACTTAGTTTGTCGAGGCAACCAACTAACTGCCTGAATACTGTAGCACAGCCGGGCAGGCAAAGTCAACGGTCGGCCTCTGCAGAAACGGCTCGTTCCGGACCCGAAAACGGGTGAGGAGGTCGGCCGGGACCGGTAAAGTTGCCTACGACATGCGGTCGGTGTCCTGGCCGTCGCAGGGCCGGGCCCACGGGTCCGGCCAGAGACTAGCCGGCGGCTCCAAGGGGGATCTGACGCGTCGAGAGGGGGACGAGCTTTCCGCCGCGAAGACCGGCGGCGAAGATCAGGTTTCCCGGCTGATCGTACAGGCGGATTTCGGTGACAGCCAAATCGCGCCCCAGAGCATCGCTAAGCGGGACAACGACCTCGAACTCGACGTCGGGCTGGAACGACCCGGTGTGGGGCGCATCGCCGGCGTCGCTTTCCACCCGGATCTGGCGAGGATCCGGCACGCCGAAGCGCAGCCCCTCCTCCGCCGAGGCCATCAGCGTCACGGTCCACGCTCCCGGCCGGTTGAGGACGTTCGGTCCGTATCCCGGCCGGACCAGACCTTCCGACATCACGACCTCGGCCACCTCGCCATCCGCATCGGAAGTGATCTCGAGCCTGAGGACCGCCACCGTCCTTGCGTCGGCCGGGGTTGGAGCCGGCGTCAGGGCGGAGGCCGAGATGCCGAGAGGGACCGGCGCGAACCTGCCGAGCAGCCACCAGGCCGCCAGCGCCAGCAAGACGAGAGCGATCACCAGACCGAGGTTGCGCCGGGTCCGTTGCACGTCGAGGTTCCCCTAAGGCCATCCGTTGGGCGCGTAGACCGATGGTGCCGTGATCGAGGCGTTGGGCAGCGCCGACAGCAGACGCTCGACGATGACCCAGTCCGCCGTCCCGTACTCTTGCACGGCGGCGCCAACGCAGCCCATGATGTCGCACAGTGCATCCTCGGATCGCCACCAGGCTGGTCCGTTGGCGCTGACGATCGACTGGCATTGGCGCCAGGAAGTGTTGGCCGCGTCCGTCAGGCATGCCGCCTGCGTCGAATACAGAACGGGCGGCGCGGTCCAGTAGCCTCCATCGCAGCAGTACTCATCGGGAAGGCCGAAGACGGCGTGGCTGGCCTCATGGACGATCGTGTTGAAGCTCGTCGGCTCGGAGGTCACCCGATTTCCCACGGCGCAGTCGCGCAGTTGATTGGGGTGCAGCAGCACGACGACCTCGGCGAAGCCGGCGTCGCTCAGATTGGGCCAGGAGACCGACGGACAGATCCCGCTGCCGGGCTGCACGTCGCCGCTGCGCGTCATATACCAGTAGTTGACTTCGTCCGCGTTCAGGCTCCAGGCCTGATTCATCTCGAACCCGGACTGGATCAGGAGCTGCACTTGATCCACGAACGTTTGGCGAGCGGTGACGTCGTTCATGTCCCCGTAGTCATCGTCCGGGACGAGGACGACGTCGATGGCTTCATTCGGGTTTCGGGTGACGACGGCGGCAAAGACCGACGTGCCAAAGGACTGAGGGGGCGGACCGGTCGGGGTGGCCGGCGTGCACGCGCCGGCCAGGAGCAGCGCCGTCACGAGAAAGGAGGGGCGCAGGGATAGCGACTTCATGTTCCGCGTTCGAGTGCGAAGCTTCGGCTGAGACGATGACCGGGCACAGCCAATCCCCCTCGATCGGTCCGGTTTCGCCTCGATGCTACCCCAAGGTGCATAGTCCGGCAACCCGGCTGTCCAAGCGGTTCACGTCCCCATTCCGACCTGGGCAGAGGATTGACCGGCGCCCCGGTTGGCGGGTGACATCAGGTTCTGAACTCGGGGGCTTCAGGCTGTCAAACGGCCGGCGGGCGTTGACTTCTGCAGACCCTGTGCTACAATGTGGAACGTAGTTCCGAATATTCGTGTGCGGCGACCTTTTTCCGCCCTTCCATAAGAAGGCCCGCAGCCCCCGACCTTGTTAATCGTGCCCAGCCCCCCCCGCAATAACCGCGCTGGCAAGCGATGGCGCCCACCTGAAGGGGCCGAGCGTCGCAAGATTTCCGTGACGGTGGCGAAGGCTTTCGGAATCGTGGAGGCCTTGGCTCCGGAGACAGATCGAGGCCTGACGCTCGCCGATCTCTCCCAGCGCGTCGCACTGCCCAAGAGCACGGTTCATCGCTACCTGGCTACTCTGCTCGAGCTCGGTCTCGCCCAACGCAGCGATACCGACCGTTTCCGCCTCGGAACCAAGGTCATTGAGCTGGCAGGCGTCTATCTGGCGAACAGCGACCTGCGCAACGAGAGCCAGAACACCCTCGACGCGCTTTCGGCTCAGGCCAACGAGACGGTGCACCTGGCGGTTCGGTCCGAGACCGAAGTGGTCTACATCGCCAAAGTCGAGAGCCGTCACGCCGTCCGCATGTACTCCTACATCGGGGCCCGCCTGCCGATGTATTGCACCGCCCTGGGGAAGGCGATGATGGCTTTCGGGCCGGAGGACTGGATGCAGGAGACCTTGGGGCGCGGGCTCGAACCTCGGACCCCGCACACGATCATCAACGCCTCGGCCCTCAAGGCGGACCTGGAAGCCATCCGGGCCCGAGGTTTCTCCATCGACAACGAGGAAAACGAGATCGGGGTCCGCTGCGTCGGGGCGCCCGTCTTCGATTTCACCCGCTCGGTGATCGGCGCCATCAGCCTGTCCGGCCCGACGGAGCGGATGGACCAAGAGCGATCGGCCGAGTTGGGGCCGGTCGTCCGGGAGGCGGCGCGGCAGATCTCGCAGCGGATGGGGTACACGCCTTAGATTCGGCGCGGGCTTCGGCCGAGACCTTTGAGGAGAACCGACCATGAAGATGTTGATCGACAGCCAGTGGGTCGAGGCGTCGGACGGGGCCCATCTGGAAGTGCGCAATCCCGGGACGGGGGTGGTCATCGACCGTGTGCCGCGGGCGACCGCCGAGGATGCGCGGCGGGCAGTCGACGCCGCCCAGTCCGGCAAAGAGGCGATGCACCGGCTATCCGCCGCCGAGCGGTACGACCTGCTTCAGGCGATCGCTGATGCCATCCTGCCGCGGGTGGACGACCTGGGCCGGCTCTTGGCGGAAGAGAACGGCAAGCCGATCCTCCAGACTCGCGCCGAGGTCGCCGTCACCGTCCGCATCATGCGCGGCTTCGCCGAAGAAGCCAAGCGCATCTTTGGCCGGGTCATGCCGGTCGACGCCGTCCATGGTCAGGAACGCCATTTCGCCATCACCATCCGGCAGCCCTTGGGGGTCGTGGCGGCCATCGTCCCGTTCAA
>CAZMVJ010000188.1:0-5079 GCA_964569445.1 uncultured Anaerolineaceae bacterium
TTACGAGGTCTTGCGCCTCGGCGATGGCGTTGGCGGCCGGCGCCATTTCGGGCGATCGGCCGTAACGCTCGAGTTCCTTCTTGCCGGAACAATGGCTGGCCAATCCCAGGACCGCTTCGACAGAGCGGCCGTGTTCGAAAACCAGGTGATGGGCGGCGGCCTCGTCGAGTCGCGTCGGCCGAGGATGGGCGACGATCAAAGAGGCGCCCCGCTGGGCCGCCTGTTTGACCCGCAGCCACCAGACGGGCGCTTCTTCGTGCAGGTCGGCGCCGACGACGAGGATCGCATCGCCGCGGCCAAGACGGCCAAGATCCGCCTGCCGGCCGAGGCCGTAATGGGCGGCGAGGTCCCCGCCGTTCATCCGGCTGTCGAGCATCGCCGAACCACCGACCGCCTCGACCGTCCGGCGAAAGACGAACAGATCCTCATTGGAGAGTCGGCCGCCGGCGATGCCCCGCACTCCGGGGCCCGCCGCGCGCAGTCCGTCGGCCGCCGCCTGCAGCGCCTCGTCCCAAGGGACCTCGACCAGTTGGCCTTCGCGGCGGACGAGCGGACGTTGGATCCGGGTCGGGCTCGAAGCGTAGTGGTGAGCGAAGCGGCCCTTGTCGCAAATCCAGGTTTCATTGACCTGTTCGTTTTGCCGCGGCATCACGCGCTTGATGACTTCGGCGCCGCCGCTTTCGGCCTCGCGGCGGGTATTGAGGGTCAGGTTGCAGCCCACCGGGCAGTGCGGGCAGATCGAGGCGGCGGCGTTGAGCTCCCACGGCCGGGCGCCGAAACGGAAGTCGGTGGTGGTCAACGCCCCGACCGGGCAGATATCGGTCGTGTTGCCCGAGAAGTACGAGTCGAAGCCCGGCTCGGAGAAGGTCACGATCTCCAGCTTGCGCCCGCGCTCGTAGAAGCCGATCACTGGATCTCCGGCGATCTCCTCCTGGAAACGGATGCAGCGGGCGCACTGGATGCAGCGCTCGCGGTCGAGGAAGATCAAGTCGCCGAGCGGAACGCGTTTCTGAAGGTGGATTTTGTCGTCGAAGACGAAGCGGCTGGTTCCCGGGCCGTGGTCGAGGGTCAGGTTCTGAAGCGGGCACTCGCCGCCCTTGTCGCAGATGGGGCAATCCAGCGGATGCGAGGTCAGCAGGAACTCGACGACTTCCTTGCGGCCGGCGAGCGCCTTGTCGCTCATCACGCGCACGTTCCAGCCCTCGCCGACCGGGGTGGTGCAGGCGGTCTCCAGCTTGACGTTGTAGAACAAGACAGGGTTGCCCTTCTCGTCCAGCGGAACCTCGCCTGTGGTCCGGTCACGCGCCGGTCGTCCGATCTCGACCAGGCACATCCGGCACATCCCCACCGGCTCGAGCTTGGGGTGGTAGCAGAAGACGGGGATGTCGATCCCGGCCTTCTTGGCGGCATCGACGATCAACGTCCCCGCCGGAACGGTCACCGGCCGACCGTCGATCGTCAGGCGCACGTCGCCGTCGCTCATCGTCCGTTGGCCTCGTGCGCGGCGAAATCGGGCCGGAAGCGCTCGATCCCCGAGATCACCGGCATGATGGCGAACTCACCCAGCGGGCACAGGCACTTGCCTTCGATCCCCCTGGCCACGGACTGGAGCAGATCGATCTGCCCGGCGCCCTGCCCTCCATCGTGGAGCCGCTCCAGCACCTGTAGCAGCCAGAACGTCCCTTCGCGGCACGGCGTGCACTTGCCGCACGACTCGTGCTTGAAGAAGCGGGTCGTCTTGAGCGCCACCCAGGCGATATCGACCGTCTCATCCATGACGATGATCGAGGCCGATCCGAGCATCGAGCCGACCTTCGGCAGCGACTCGTAGTCCATCGGGGTATCGAGGACTTCGTCCGTCGCCGCCAGCATCGGCGCCGAGGCGCCGGCCGGCAGGATCGCCTTGATCGCCTTTCCGTCGGGGATGCCGCCGCCATGATCGAAGATCAACGCGCGGAAGGGGGTCCCCAGGGGGAGTTCGTAGTTCCCGGGACGCGCCACGTGACCGGAGAGCGAAAAGACCTTCGTCCCGGGGCTGTCCTTGGTCCCGATCGACCGGTACCACTCGACCCCGCGCTCCAGGATCGGGGGAAGATTGGTGAGGGTCTCGACGTTGTTGACCACCGTCGGGAGCGCGTACAGCCCCCTGGCGGCGGGAAACGGCGGCCGCAGGCGCGGCTGACCCAGCTTGCCCTCGAGCGACTCGAGCAACGCCGTCTCTTCACCGCAGATATAGGCCCCGGCGCCGAGATGGACGAAAACGTCGAGGCAGAAGTCCGTGCCGAAGAGCTTCTTCCCCAGCAGGCCGCGCAGGCGCAATTCCTCGATCCGTTCTTCCAGGACGGAGGCCAGGTCCCAGAACTCGCCGCGGCAGTAGATGTAGGCCGTCTCCGCCTGGGCGGCATAGGCACAGATCGCCACGCCCTCCAGGAACTGGAAGGGGTTGCGCTCCATGATCTCGCGGTCCTTGAACGTACCCGGCTCCGACTCGTCGGCGTTGACGACGACGTAGCGCGGGAAAACGTCCTTCGAGAGAAAGCTCCATTTGACGCCGGCCGGGAATCCGGCGCCGCCGCGCCCGCGCAGACCGGAGGCCTTGACCAGGTCGATGACCTCTTGCGGGGATTTCTCGGTAACGGCGCGGCGCAGCGCGGCGAAACCGCCGTGCTCGAGATAAACGTCCAGCCGGTCCAGGCCGGGCAGGTCGCGGTGGCGGAGCAGGACGTGTTCAGCGGCCATGCGTTCGCCGCACCTCCTCCACCCATTCCAGCGCGCCGGCGACGGTCTGGTTTTCCCGATAGTGGATGCCGTGGTCATCTTGGACCTGGAACATCGGGGCCTTGTCGCAGCCGGCCAGACACATCACTTCTTCCACGGTGACTACGCCGTCGGGGGTGGTTTCCCCCAGGCGAATGCCCAGATTCTGGCAGACCTCGCGGGCGAAAGACTCGGCCCCCCGCAGGGCGCACGGCAGGTCGGTGCAGATCTGCATCCGTACTTTGCCGCCCGGATGATCGTGATACAGACTGTAGAAACCGACCAGCGACCCGACCTGGGTGCCGCTGATCCCGAGGATCTCAGCCACTTCGTCGATCGCCTGCGGGTGGAGGTAGCCGTATTCGTGCTGCGCCAGGTAGAGCAGCGGCATGACCGCCGAGCGGCGCTGATCCGCCGGGTAACGGGCCAGGATCGCCTCGATCTCGGCGGCGTGGCGCTGGCGCAGGACGCCGCTGCGAAGGTCGGTGGCCGTCATCGGTCGACGTCTCCCAGGACGATATCCAGGCTGCCGATGATCCCCACCAGATCGGCCACCAGGTGGCCTTTGGCGAGCACCGGCAGGGCCTGCATGTTGGCGAAACTCGGCGTGCGGAAATGGACACGGTGCGCCTTCGGGCCGCCATCGCCTTCGAGATAGCAGGCCAGCAGGCCGCGCGGCGATTCGACCGGAACGAAGACGCTGCCTTCCGGCGCCGTGAAGCCCTCGGGCCACAGCTTGAAGTGGTGGATGAGGGCTTCCATGCTGACGCCCAGCTCGGAGCGCGGCGGCGGGACAAATTTTCGGTTGGACGACTGGAAGGGGCCGGCCGGAAGGCGTTTGAGCGCCTGCTCGACGATGCGCAGGGACTGGCGCATCTCTTCCATTCGGCACAAGTAGCGATCGTAGACGTCGCCGTGCGTGCCGGTGGGCACGTCGAACGAATACTGCTCGTAGCCGCCGTAGGGCTGCGCCTTGCGCATGTCGAGGTTAGGGCCGGAACCGCGCAGCGAAGGGCCGGTCAGCCCCAGGCGCAAGGCGTTCTCCCCCGAGATCACCCCGATGCCGCGCGTCCGGTCGATCCACAGCGCGTTCTTGGTCAGCAGGCCTTCGTACTGGTCGATGCGCCCGGGGAAGACTTTCAGGATCTGGCGTACCGCCGGCTCGAATTCGGCCGGGACGTCGCGCCACAAGCCGCCCGGGCGGAAATAGGAAGTCATCATGCGCTGCCCGGAGCACATCTCGAGCACGTCCAGGATCATCTCCCGCTCGCGGAAGCAGTACAGGAAGACCGACATCGCCGCCAGGTCGAGGGCGTGCGTGGCGAGCCAGACCAGGTGCGAGGCGATACGTTGCAGCTCGGTCAGGATCACCCGCACCACCTGCGCCCGCGGCGGCACGTCCAGTTCGACGAGCTTCTCGATCGCCAGGACGTAGACCAGGATGTTCCCCATCGTGTTGAGGTAATCCATCCGGTCGGTCATCACGCCGGCCTGGATGAAGGTCTTGGCCTCCATGTTCTTCTCGATGCCGGTGTGCAGGTAACCGATATCGGGGATGCAGTTGACGACGCGCTCACCGTCCAGCTCGAGCAGCAGGCGCAGCACGCCGTGCGTGCTCGGATGCTGCGGCCCCATGTTGAGCAGGACCGTTTCGCCCGTCAACGCCCGGTCGGAGACCAGGTGCTTCAGTTCGTCAACGGTGATCTCGAGGGAGGTGGTGGCCATCTGGTTTACCGGGCTTCCCGAACCCTGGGAGTCCTACGAACCCCCTCCCCTGCCCCCTCCCCCTGCGTGGACGGTGATCCGCTCCCCAGGAACCCTCGCAGGGGGAGGGGAAGGATTCCTTGAAAGGTGGGGGGAGCGGAGCTCCCCCCACCTTTCAAAATCTCTCCCCCCTCTCCGCCAGGCGCCGTCTTGAATCGGGGGGCTGTCCGCGGAGAGGGGGAGAGGGGGTGAGGTCGAAACGCGTTCTTCCGCATTCTTCAGGTCACTCGCGGGCGTAGGGCTTGCGGCGGTCGATCTCGTCGAAATTGAAGGTGAATTGGACTTCTTCGTAGCCGAGCGGATGATCCTTGCGCAGCGGATGGCCGACCCAATCGTACGGCAGCAGGATGCGGCGCAGGTCGGAGTGGCCGCGGAAGGAGACGCCGAACATGTCGAAGACTTCGCGCTCGTGCCAATTGGCCGCCGGGTAGATCGGCTCCAGGCTGTCGACCTCCGGGCTCGTCCCCGGCAGACGCACGCGCAGGCGCAGGAAGACGTTGTGCGGCACCGAGTACAGTACGTAGATCAGCGAGAAGCGCGGCTCGACCCGCCAGGCAT
>CAZMVJ010000189.1:0-5079 GCA_964569445.1 uncultured Anaerolineaceae bacterium
AGCAGCCCGTAGCGGAGCGGAGGGCCTCCCCCTGCAAGGGCAGGCTTGGTGACGGGGAGACCGCAGGGGGAGGGGAGTGATCTTAGAGGGGCTGGGGGCCAAAGGCCCCCAGCCCCTCTAATGACTCCTCCCCCCTCTCCGCAAGTCTCCCGGTCAAGAAAGGCTGCGGACCGCGGAGAGGGGGTTGGGGGGGTGAGGCACGGAGTCGGTGGTCCAAGTGGGGGGCCATCGAGACGCTCGAAGATCCAGGGCCTCAGGCAACGCCGACTGTCTCATATCCATTGAACCCATACATCATCTTGCGCACCCGCGGGTTTCGGGTATCCTAACGGGGAAGCCGGGGTGCCCAAATTGAAGAGAGGCATCGGTGGATCCCATCACACACAACGAATCCTCAGCCAACGGTCCGCCGCCACCCGACAATGGATGGTGGGAGGCCGTCTTTCGGGAAGAAGACCGACGGTCGCGCGACGAGCCGGCCTCGCACGCACCCCCCCGCAGCGGGGATGACGGTGGCTCCCCGGCCGACTGGCTGTGGGCCCGCGATCTCTACGAGAAAGACGAGATCATCGACCTTCCGGTCGTCGGCTACAACCGCGGTGGACTCTTGGTCCAGGCCCAGGGGATGCGCGGCTTCGTTCCTCTCTCGCACGTGCTCGAACTCTGCCAGGCCTCGCGTCTGCTGCAACCCCCGGAGCTGGACGGCTTCCTCGGCCGGACGCTGCGTCTGCGCGTGATCGAGTTCGATCCCGAGCGCGGTCGGCTGGTCCTTTCCGAGCGGGCGGCCCAGGCGGCGCCTGGACGGCGCCTCGAGCTCTTGCGCTGTCTCCAACCCGGCGAGAAGGTCGTCGGGGTCGTTTCGAATCTGACAGCCTTCGGAGCCTTCCTCGATTTGGGCGGCGTGGAAGGCCTGATCCACGTTTCCGAGATTTCCTGGGGTCGCGTCCGGCACCCGGCCGACGTCCTTGGCCTGGGACAGAAAGTCGAGGCCGTCGTCCTGTCGACCGATCCCGACCTCGGGCGGATCGCGCTCAGCCTCAAAGAACTCCGGCCCGACCCGTGGACCTCGCTCGACGCCCGTGTTCAGCTCGGCGACGTCCTCGACGGTGTCGTGACGAGCGTCGTTCGCTTCGGCGCCTTCGTCGAGATCGAAGACGGGGTCGAGGGCTTGGTCCACGTTTCAGAGTTGGGCGGCGATTCGCCGTGCGACCCGGCCACCCTGGTCCACGAAGGAGACCGCCTGAGGTTGCGGGTCATCCGCTTCGAGCCGGCGCAGCGCAAACTCGGCTTGAGCCTGCGGGCGGCGCAGGACAGCGTCGAATCTTCCAGGCGGACGACGCCCGCACCCGCATGATGGGTCCCATCGACCATCGCCGACCTCGGCCGGGCGCCTCCCTGCGCCCGGCCTTCGCGCCGAGTGGGAGAAGTCGGTGACCAAAGCGCGGGGCACGCGCCGATCGGCACGCCGTGGGCAAGATGCCGGGGGCACCTCGCGTACGGCGTGGGACCTCGCCGGCTGGCTGCGCGAGCACGGAGATGACGCCGCCGCACTGGGTCTGGCCATCGCCGCGCTGATCACCTTGCTGGGGATGCTCGGTCTGACCCAGGGACGCCTGGTCGACGCCTGGATCGCGGCCCTGGTTCGGTGGCTCGGCTGGTTCGTTCCGATCGTCCCCCTGACGATGATCCTGGGCGCGGTGGCGTTCGGACGCCGGCGACTGGGGATCCCGTGGGAGATCCCATGGGTCCGAGTGGTCGCCCTGGAGATCGGCTTCTTCGCCCTCATGGGCGTGCTGGCTCTGGCGGCCGGCGACAGCCTGGCCGAGAGCGAGTCGGGCCGGGGTGGGGGGCTGATCGGGTGGGGCGTCGGTTCGCTTGTCGGAGGAGTGCTGGGCCGGTGGGGCGGCCTGATCGTCCTGCTGGCACTCACCACCGGGGCGGTATTCGTGGCTCTGCGCGGCCGTCGGGCCGACTTCGCGACGGGAGCCTCGCACCGCGAATCGGAGGAGTGGCTGCCGGAACCGGACCCCTTGGCGGCGCTGGGAGCACAGACGCCGTCGATGGACCGGGCGGAGGCGATCGAGCCGCCGAAGAAAGCCGCCGGCTCCCGCCCGCGATCGGCGCCGGCGCGCCCTCCCTCGGGGGCCCGCGTCCGTGCCGACCGCGACCGCCGATTGCCGGCGACCGATCTGCTCGACCGTGTCGAAACGCGGCGCGCCACTTCCAAAGAGATCCAACAGATGTCGAGCGCCATCGAGAAAACGCTGGCCGACTTCGGCATCCCGGCGCGGGTCGTCGATCACCGCACCGGCCCTTCCGTAACGCAGTTCGCCGTGGAGCCGGGGTTCATCGAGCAGACCGGACCGGACGGGGTGCGCCGGCAGAAGGTGCGCGTCTCGCAGATCTCGAGCCTGGCCGACGACCTGGCCTTGGCTCTTTCGGCGCCGGCGATCCGCATCGAGGCGCCGGTCCCCGGGCAAGCCTACGTGGGGATCGAGGTGCCGCATCGCAGGGCGTCGCTCGTCAGCTTGCGCTCCGTCATGGAGTCGGAGGCGTTCCAGCGCGTCGGATCGCCGCTGGCCTTTGCCCTCGGACGCGATGTGGCCGGCGACCCCGTCGCCGCCGATCTGACGGGGATGCCGCACTTGCTGATCGCCGGGACCACCGGTTCCGGCAAGTCGGTGCTGATGACGGCGCTGGCGACTTGCCTCCTCTTCAACAACACTCCGGCCGATCTGCAGATGGTGATGATCGACCCGAAGATGGTCGAGCTGGTGCGTTTCAACGGCGTCCCGCACCTGATCGGCAAGGTCGAGACGGAGTTGAACCGGATCGTGGTCGTCCTGCGCTGGTGCACCCAGGAGATGGATCGGCGCTACCGCGAGCTCGAGAAGGAAGGCGCCCGCGACCTGGAGGCCTACAACCGCAAAGTGCGCCGCCGGCGCGACGGCCGTCCGCTGCCGCGGCTCGTGATCCTGATCGACGAGCTGGCCGACCTGATGATGATGGCGCCCGACCAGACCGAGCGCACGTTGGTGCGCCTGGCGCAGATGGGCCGGGCGACCGGGATCCACCTGGTTGTCGCCACGCAGCGTCCCAGTACCGACATCGTTACCGGGCTGATCAAGGCCAACTTCCCGGCTCGCATCTCCTTCGCCGTGCCGTCGATGGTCGATTCGCGCGTGATCCTGGATGGAGCCGGGGCCGAGACGCTGCTGGGGAAGGGCGACATGCTCTATCTCTCGCCCGAATCGGGATCGCCGGTCCGCCTGCAGGGGGTCTACGTCGGCGATGCGGAAGTTGAGCGGCTGGTCGAATACTGGAAGGAGTCGTCCGCGCCCGCTGAGCCGGCCGCCGATGAAGCCGAGGTCGAAAGCGAGGAACCTCCGTGGGAGGACCTGATGCGCCACACCGAAGGCGGCGACGATCAGGACGAGGTTCTCGACCAGGCGGTGGCGCTGGTGCGCAAGAGCGGGTTCGCCAGCGCCTCCATGCTGCAGCGTCGATTGCGCATCGGCTACCCGCGCGCCGCCCGCCTGATGGACGAGCTGGAAGAAATGGGCGTCGTCGGACGCTCGCAAAGTGGAGGCAAGACGCGCGAGGTCTTGATTCGCGACGGCGACGAGGACGAGGTCGACGCCGAGGACGACGAGAGCTGAGGGCGGCCGCTTGACGACGCCGGACCGGCGGGGTAGCATCGGTTGTTCCCCAAGACGAGAGGCTCATGACCGTCAACGAAGGTCTGCGACCGGCCCGGCCAACCCTGTCCGAGCACTTGCGCGTCCGATTCAAGGGTGTGCTCGATCCGCTGGCCCGGGTGCTTCTCGGTCTGGGGCTGATGCCGAACACTATCACCTTGACCGGCCTGGTCGGGAACGCCATCGGCGCGATGTTCCTGGCGCGCGGCAACTTCCTGGTGGGCGGTCTGCTGGTCCTGTTGATGGGTCCGATCGACGCCCTCGACGGCGCCATGGCCCGCCTGCGCGGCGAGGCCAGCGATTTCGGCGCCTTCGTCGATTCGGTGACGGACCGCTACTCGGAACTCTTCATCTATGGCGGTCTGCTGGTCACCTTCGTCGCCACGCAGCAGACGGCCCTGATCGTGCTGACCTTCTTCGCCGCCGCCGGCTCGGTGCTCGTCTCCTACGTCAAGGCGCGCGCCGAGTCGCTCGCGTTCGAAGCGAAGGGCGGCCTGCTCACGCGCTTCGAGCGCTATCTGATCTTAGCCCCGGCCCTGGTGCTGACCGGTTTCGGCGTGACCCAGGCGGCCTGGATCGGCATCGCCCTGATCGCCATCCTGGCCAACGTTACGGCGCTGCAGCGAATCCGGGCCGTGCAGCAGCAGGCCCGCCGCCGCAGCGGCTAGCCGCCAGGCCCGCCCGTCCTTCCTCCGGAGAAGCCGTCATGATCGATGCGTACGGGATTCACCTCGGACCGCTGTACTTCCGCTTCTACGGCATCATCCTCATGCTCGGCGCGTTGGCGGCGGTCTACCTGATCCGCTGGATGATGCGGCGCACCGGGCGGGACCCGGACCTGGCCTGGGACGCCTTCATGTGGGCCCTGGTCTTCGGCATCATCGGGGCCCGGCTCTGGCATGTTTTCACCCCCTCCGAGAGTCTGCGGGCGATGGGAATCGACACGATGTACTACCTGACCCATCCGCTCGACATCGTCTTCACCTGGCGCGGAGGGCTGGGCATGCCGGGGGCGATCGCCGGCGGGACCCTGGGGCTGTACATCTTCACTCGCCGGCGCAAGATCTCGTTCGGGGCGATGTTGGACTATGCCGCCCCGGGCGTGGCCCTGGCCCAGGCGATCGGGCGGTGGGGCAACTTCGTCAATCAGGAGTTGTACGGTCCGCCGACGGACCTACCGTGGGGGATCTTCATTCGCCCCGAGAACCGCCTGGCGGGCTATGAAGCCTTCGATAAGTTCCACCCCCTCTTTCTGTATGAGAGCCTCTGGAATCTGGCGCTGGCCTTCTTCCTGCTGTGGGTCTGGCGCCGCTTTCGCGGCAGGCTCCTTGCCGGTGACCTCTTCCTGCTTTATCTCGTCGGGTATCCTGTGGGCCGCTTC
>CAZMVJ010000190.1:0-5064 GCA_964569445.1 uncultured Anaerolineaceae bacterium
GGCCCGGCAGGATTCGAACCTACGACCAACCGGTTATGAGCCGGCCGCTCTAACCCCTGAGCTACGGGCCCGGGAAGAGAAGTGGTCAGTGGGTAGTGGTCGGTGGCTGGCCTGCAGATTCGCTCCTGCCTTTCACTGGCCACTGTCCACTGACCACTGTTCTTGAGAGCGGGCGACGGGGTTCGAACCCGTGATGACAGCTTGGAAGGCTGTTGCCTTACCACTTGGCCACGCCCGCGCGCGGAGATTCTACCGCGCCGGCCGGGCACGCTTCAGTAGAGCGGGACGCCCAGATCGTCGCGGCCGCTCCGGCTTCCGGCGGCGACGATCCAGCCGGCGTCTTCCAGTTGGAGCCGATGCCCGACGACAAAATCGCCCGGCAGGTCGGCCTCGCGCCCGGCCACGACGCGCTGGCCCTGCTGCAATCGAAGGGCCAGCGCCTGGCGGTCGAACAACTGGGTATCGCTCCACACCTGGCCGCGCCGCTCGAAGCCGCGTGCCTGGACCAGACGCTCGCCCGAATCCTGATAGCGAGCCGAGGTCACGACCAGATCGATCTTCTTCAAGCCGGGGTGGACCCGAGCTTTACCCACCGTAGCTTCTCCGGGAGAAGGGGTTATATAGGGCAGTCGGGGTGGGCGGACTTGAACCGCCGACCCCCGCGTCCCAAACGCGGTGCGCTGCCAGCTGCGCTACACCCCGATTGGGTCAGTATACGGCCCGCCCCGGAGGCGGTCAAGGAGTCGGTGATGGAATCGCTCGTCGGTTTCATGGTGGAAGAAGGCATCGGTCAGATCACGATCCAACGCCCGGAGGCGCGCAACGCGCTGACGTGGCAAGCGATGGACGAGTTCCGCACGGCTGTCGAACAGGCCGAGGCCGCCGCCGATCTGCGGGCGCTGCTCGTCACCGGTTCCGGCGGCGCGTTCTGCGCCGGCGGCGACCTGTTCGAATTGGACGGCTACCTCTCCCGCCTCGACGGGGTCCGTCTGTCGACGATCATGGCCGACGCCCTCGATCGGCTAGAGGCGATCCCGGTGCCGACGATCGCCGCCATCGAGGGGCCGGCACTGGGCGGCGGAGCAGAAATCGCCGTGGCTTGCGACCTGCGCGTGATGGCCGATGGCGCCGCGTTGGGAATGATGCACGTCCGCCTGGCGATCTCGCCCGCCTGGGGCGGCGGCCAGCGACTGCTGCGCCTGGCAGGCTATGCCCGCACGTTGGAGTGGTTGGCGGCCGGCCGGGTCTTCACCGCTTCCGAAGCATTGGAAGCGGGTCTGGTCAATCGGATCACGGCGCGCGGGCAGGCGTTGGCCGAAGCGCGTGGGCTGGCCCGGCTCTTCGCGGCGCACGACCCGGCCGCCGTCAAGGCCGCCAAGCAGGTCGCCCGCGCCGGGGCAAGGCTGCCACCTGCGGAAGCTTTTCGTCTTGAACGGGAAGTCTTCCCCGCGTTGTGGGCGGCGGCGCCGCACCGAGAAGCTTCGTCGGTCTTCGTCGCCCGCCGCAATCACCGGCCCCACGCGACACAGGGGTAGGCCGGCCGCCTCGAGCGCCGGCCAGGACCAACGCGACACCGCCGGGCAGCCGCCCGACGGTGTCTTTTATTTGGTGAAGGACCCGGCGGATGACGACGCCGTTGCCTCAATTCAGCTGGCGGACGACAAGCATGACCTTGCCCTGGACTTCCAGGCTCTCAGGATTGTCGATGTAGATCGGCTGCATCGTCGGATTGGCCGGCTGCAGCCGAACCCGGCTGCCCTCGCGGTAGATATGCTTGAGGGTGGTTTCCTCACGGTCGCGCAGCCAGACGGCCACCATGTCCCCGTTGCGCCAATCGTCGGCCCTGGCCATCACCACGATGTCGCCGTCGCTGACCATGGCGTCGATCATCGAGTCGCCCTTGACCTGCAGTGCGAACAGACCGTTGTCGCTGGGGAGCAGCCCGCGCGTGATTTCGATCGCCTCATCGGCGCCGAAGACCGGAGAGTCGGTTCCCGGAAGCAACACTGGCTCGCTGGCGAAGATCCGGCCAACGAGCGGGACCCGGACGATGTTCGTCAGTCGCTCGGCCGCGCGCCCGAGCTTGTCCGTCAGCCGCAGGCCGCGCGAGACGTTCTGGTCCCGGCTCAGGAAGCCCTCTTCGACCAGGCGGTTCAAGTTGTAGTTGACGACGGAGGTCGAGGAGATATCCGCGGCCTCCCCGATCTCGCGGATCGACGGCGGGTAGCCGCTGTCCGCCGTAAACCGCTGGATGAACTCGAGCATCCGCTTCTGGCGATCGGAGAGCTTACCTTTCGTCATAGCGCCTCCTCGTCCGGACCGGGCCCGGACCACGCCGACATTCTAACGGAACATCCGTTCTATGTCAAGCGGGCTGTGGGCAGTAGAGACCCGATCATGGCCCTGCCGGGGATCGCGCTTCGCCTGCCGGAGGGCTCTCCAGCCCAGGCCCGGCCGGAAAGATGGCCTTCGGGCGACGGCCACACCCGGCTGGTGTCATTGCGAGGAGCCCTGAGCAGAGCGAAGGGCGACGTGGCAATCGCCCCATGGTGAGATTGCCACGGCCCCTCGCCGTGGAGATCGGTCTTCTCAACGCTAAACGGCTCGGGGCCTCGCAATGACCCCCACAAGATAGCTCGCCGCCCAACGACCCTTGGTGAGCCGGGCCTGGATTTACCCCTTCGGGTACGCCGCAGGGCGCAAGTCCTCGGCAGGGTCATGAGTCTATGAATCGTCTGCTTATTAACTGGCCTACCAAAAGGAGTTGCCCCTCGGCGCGGGGCATTGTAGAATCCCAACCGACGCCTTTCAGGCGGCCCCATGGACGAGCTCCGCCTGCGCATCCTGACCGACGGCACGAACCTGGGAAACGGCATCCTGAAGGTGGATGGGTTCATCAACCATCAGGTGGATCCCCGGTTGATGGACGCCTGCGGCCGCGCCTTGGCCCAGCGTTTCGCCCGGGTCGAGGCCACCAAAGTGCTGACCGCCGAGATCTCCGGCATCGCGCCCGCCCTGACCACGGCCGCCCACCTCGGGCTCCCGGTCGTCTACGCCCGCAAGAGCAAGCCGATCACCATGCCCGATCAGATCTTCCTCACCCTCGCCCCGTCGCACACCAAAGGACGGACGGTGGAACTGATCGTCTCGCCGGAGTACCTCGGGCCCGGCGAACGCGTCCTGATCATCGACGACTTCCTGGCGACGGGCCAGACGATCCTCGGCCTGGCGCGGCTGGCGCGGGCCGCCGGCGCTTCGGTCGTCGGGATCGGAGCACTGATCGAGAAGACTTTCGAAGGCGGCCGGCAGCGCCTGGCGGAGCTGAATGTCCCGATCGAGGCCCTGGCCGTCATTACCAGCATGGACCAGGGAAAGATCGTGTTCGCGGAATAGGTTGGGTGGACTCCCTCGCCGTCCTCGATTTCGGTTCGCAAACCAGCCAACTGATCGCCCGTCGTATCCGAGAAGCCCAGGTTTACTGCGAGCTGTTTCCGTTCGACGCCGCACCGGAAGAGGTCCTCGCCCTTCACCCCAAGGGCATCATCCTCTCCGGCGGTCCGGCCTCGGTCTACGAGCCCGGCGCGCCGCGGCTGCCCGCCTATGTCTCCCAATCGGGCCTGCCGGTCCTCGGCATCTGCTACGGGATGCAGCTCATGACGCAGGCCCTCGGCGGCCGGGTGGCAGGCTCGAACGAGCGCGAGTACGGGCCGGCCGAGGTCGAAGTGCTGCAGGCCAATCCGCTTCTTCCGGCCGGCCGGCACCGGGTGTGGATGTCCCACGGGGATCGCATCGAATCGCCGCCGCCCGGATTCGAAATCCTGGCGACGTCGTCCAACTCCCCCTGCGCCGCCATGATCGACCGACAGCGGGGCTGGATCGGGCTGCAGTTCCATCCGGAGGTCCACCATACCGCAGTCGGTCCAGCGGTTCTGGCGGCGTTCGCGCGCGATGTTTGCCGGGCAGAAGCAAGTTGGACCCCGGCCTCGATCGTGGACAGCGCCATCCTCCGTGTCCGGTCGCAGGTGGGGGACGCCGGCGTCTTGGCGGGCGTCAGCGGCGGGGTCGACTCGATGGTCGCCGCCGCCATCGTCCAGCGCGCCGTCGGAGATCAACTCACCTGTGTCTTCGTCGACACCGGGCTGATGCGGCAGGGCGAGCCGCAGGCCGTGGCGGAGACCGTCGGTGGCCACATCGGGGCGCGGCTCCTGGCGGTGAACGCCGCCGAAACGTTTCTTGAAGCTTTGGCCGGGGTCACCGATCCCGAGCTCAAGCGTCGCATTGTCGGCGAGAAGTTCATCCGTGTGTTCGAGGAACAATCCCTTCGGCTTCGCTCAGGACAGGCGGCCCGCGCCGGGGCGCCGCGCTTCCTGGTACAGGGGACGATCTATCCCGACGTGGTCGAGTCGAGCGGGCCGGAACGGCGCAAGGCGGCCCGCATCAAGACCCATCACAACGTCGCCGGATTACCTGCCGATATGCCCTTCGCCCTGGTCGAGCCTCTGCGCTATCTTTTCAAGGACGAAGTCCGCCAGGTGGGCCTTGCTCTGGGACTCCCCGAGGACCAGGTCTGGCGCCAGCCGTTCCCGGGCCCCGGCCTGGCCGTCCGCTGCGTGGGCGAGGTCACCGTCGACCGTCTCGAGCGGCTGCGCCGGGCCGACGCCATCGTCACCGAGGAACTGGGGCGGGCGGACTTGCTGCGGCGGGCGACGGCGCAGGCTTTCGCCGTCTTGCTGCCGGTGCGTTCCGTCGGGGTTATGGGCGACCAGCGCACCTACGGCGAGACCATCGTTCTGCGCGCCGTCGCCACCGACGACTTCATGACGGCCGACTGGGCCCGCCTTCCCGAAGAAGTCCTGGCGCGCGTCAGCAGCCGCATCGTCAACGAAGTGGATGGGGTCAACCGGGTGCTGTTCGACATCACGAGCAAGCCGCCGGCGACCATTGAGTGGGAGTGAGAGGCACCTTCCCGCGAGCTTGAAGCTCGCGGGAAGGTCCAAGGAAGGAGCCTGAGATGGATTACGGAAGCGTCTTGAAGAAGGGCTGGGAGATCACCTGGAAGAATAA
>CAZMVJ010000191.1:0-1677 GCA_964569445.1 uncultured Anaerolineaceae bacterium
GGACCCGCGGCCGATTCATCAGCGCCTGTGCCATCCCGAGCCGCTGGCGCATGCCGCGGCTGAAGCCGCCGATGCGACGGCGGGCAGCGTCTGCCAGACCGACGCGCTCGAGCAGCGCATGGGCACGGTCGGACGCCTGTTCCCGTGCAAGGCCGAACAACCCGCCGACGTAGCCGGACAGGAACTCAAGCGGGGTCATCCAATTGTAGAAGCGCGGTTCCTCCGGCAGATAGCCGATATGAGCTCGCGCTCGACTCTCCGGCCCAGCCGGTTCGCCTGCCAGCCAGGCCCGGCCCGATGACGGGCGTGCCAGGCCGGCCAGCAGGCGCAGGGTCGTCGTCTTGCCGGCGCCGTTGGGTCCGAGGAAGCCGAAGACGGTCCCGGCCTCGACCGTCAGGTCGAGACTCTGCAGGGCGACGATTTCGCCGTAGGTCTTGCGCAGAGCTTCGGTGCGGATTTCGCTCACGTGTCTTCCCGACCCAGGAAGAAATACAGCAGCGGTCCGACGATGGAGAAGAGGACGATGAGCAAGCCCCAGATCCATTTCGGCCCCTTGGTGCGCCGTTCTCGCCGCAGCAAATCGATCAGGGCGGCGATCATCAACCCGAGCTCGAGCAGAATCAAGGGGATGAGCAGCGGGATCAGACCGGCTAGATCAGAGCTATCCATCCTTGTCCACCTCTTCCTTCACGACCCGATTCGCCCCACCGACCGCATCCGGCCGACGAGCGAGACCATCATCAACGCGTGACCCTTAACCGTGGCATGGGGCCTTTCCTGCCTCAAGTAGGACGGGCGTCCCGATCCCAGGCTGCCGGGGTTTATCGGCGGCGCCTCGGCCCGCGGTCGGCCGCCGGCGGACGGCCAACGGCGCGCGCCAGCGCAGCCTGGACCTCCTCCGGTCCGCTGCCGATGCGGGCGGCCGCTTCGAGCACATGGCGCACCAGCAGATCGAGGGCCTGGCTGCGCGCCTTGCGCGCCCGCGCCGACGGCGGCGGGGCGACGGCGTACGTCCCGCGTCCGTGCTGGGTCGAGATCACCCCGGCGCCGTCCAGGACGCGATAGGCGCGGGCGACGGTGTTGAAGTTGATGTGCGCTTCGCCGGCCATGTCACGAATCGTCGGCAGTTGGTCGCCGGGCTTCAACATCCCGGCGGCCGTCAGCGCCCGCACCTGCTCGACGATCTGCAGGTAGGCGGGCACCTTGCTGCGCAAATCCACCCGAATCCGTTGGCGGACCATTGGCGGGCGATCCTCAGATTGTCTTATTGTATAATTGTACCACAGTATCAATTTCGCCGCCAGGGACGGCCGCCGGCGACGCCGTCCCCCCGTGGGCGCGGCCGCCTCGGGCCGCGCCGCCCGGGGATGGTAGAATCACATCGCAAGGCGCGCGCCCTCGCGCGCAGGAGGCGCCTGTGGAAAAGACGGTCGGTTCCTTCGCGGTCAAGAAGGGCCTGGCCCAGATGCTCAAGGGCGGCGTCATCATGGACGTCGTCACCGCCGAGCATGCCCGCCTCGCCGAAGACGCCGGGGCTGTGGCGGTGATGGCGCTGGAACGCGTGCCCGCCGACATCCGCGCCCACGGCGGGGTGGCCCGCATGAGCGACCCGGCCCTGATCCGGCAGATTATGGATTCGGTCACCATCCCGGTCATGGCCAAGTGCCGCATCGGCCA